>JBKJRY010000105.1:0-4023 GCA_046593045.1 Chitinophagaceae bacterium
CTTTTTGGTAACAGGCTTTATTGCCTGCAATAATTCAGAAACAAATACTGATAAATCAACAACACAAACTGATACCTCAGGTATGAAAAAGGTTATGAATATTGATGAAATGTACACCTGTACAATGCATAATGAAGTTATGAGCGATCACCCTGGGAAATGTCCTAAATGTGAAATGACACTGGTGAAACAAAGAATAACAGATGCCCAAATGAAAATGATGAAAGAAGGAACGAATGTAAAACCAAAAGAATAATGATTCAAAAATTAATTTCACTTTCATTACGAAACAGGTGGATAATTTTATTGATTGCGGCAGCATTATTTGTTTGGGGCATATTCGCCATTCAAAAAAATCCCATTGATGCTATACCCGATTTATCAGAGAACCAGGTTATTGTTTTTACTGAATGGTCTGGCAGGGGGCCGCAGATAATGGAAGACCAGATTACCTATCCTTTGGTGAGCAACCTGCAAGGCATTCCTAAGGTTAAAAATATCCGTGGTACTTCCATGTTCGGGATGAGTTTCGTGTATATAATTTTTGATGATGATGTAGATTATTATTGGGGAAGAACAAGAGTGTTGGAAAGATTAAGTTTTGCCCAGCGATTATTGCCAAAAGACGTTGTTCCAACTCTCGGCCCTGACGGAACGGGCGTGGGACATGTGTTTTGGTACACATTGGATGCAAAGAAAATGGACCTGGGAGAGCAGCGGGCATTACAGGATTGGTATGTGAAATTTGCATTGCAAACAGTTCCGGGAGTTGCAGAAGTTGCTTCATTCGGAGGTTTTGAAAAGCAATACCAAGTGGTTATCGATCCTGTAAAATTGCAGTTCTATAATCTCTCTTTAATGGATGTGATGAAACAGATAAAAGCTGGTAACAATGATGTTGGCGGAAGAAAATTTGAGATGAGTGATATGTCTTACATCATCCGCGGTCTTGGATACATTAAGAGTGTGGGGGATGTTGAAAATATTTCTATTGCCAATAACAATGGAATACCGATAAGAATAAAAGATGTAGGAACTGTACAAATGGGGGGCGAAACAAGATTAGGAATTTTTGATGAGAATGGTGATGGTGAAGTGGTGGGAGGCATTGTAGTAATGCGTTTTGGAGAAAATGCCGATAAAGTAATTACTGCAGTAAAACAAAAAATGGGTGATGTACAAAAAGGCTTGCCGGAAGGTGTGTCGTTTAAAGTTGCTTATGATAGAAGCACTTTGATAGAAGCTTCTATAGAAACTATAAAATCAAAACTCTTCGAAGAAATTATTATCGTTTGCATAATAGTGATCCTTTTTCTGTTTAACTGGCGCAGCGCCCTAAGCATTATTATACAAATCCCTATTACAATAGCAATAAGTTTTATTTTATTAAATGCGTTTGGCATTTCTTCCAACATTATGTCGCTTACCGGAATTGCATTGGCAATAGGTGTGATAGTAGATAACGGGATTATAATGTCAGAGAATTCGTATAGAAACTTATCAGAATGGCAAAATAATCCTGCAAATAAATAATATGGAAAACAGCAAAAATAAGAGAAGGTGGTTTGGCAGAAGGGATTACAAACCCATTCCGGAAGAAGTTCGAATGGCAATTATTGAACGTTCCTCCAAGCAGGTTTCAAGAGGTGTTTTCTTTTCTACCATTATTATTATCGCTTCTTTTCTACCGGTGTTTTTACTAACGGGGCAGGAGGGTAAATTGTTTGGTCCATTGGCTTATACCAAAACATTCATCATGATTGTTGATGCCATCCTTGTTTTAACATTGGCTCCCGTTTTAATATCTTTTTTTATGAAAGGAAGGTTCAGACCGGACAACACCAATCCAATAAATCGTTTTCTTGAAAGAATGTATGAGCCTCTAATACGTACCTGCATCAAATGGAGAAAGACAACTATTGCAATAAATATCATCGCTCTCTTAATAAGTATTCCGCTTGTAATGAGCCTGGGACGTGAGTTTATGCCGCCACTGGATGAAGGCTCCATTCTTTTTATGCCCGTAGCGTTACCTGATGTTTCTAACTCAGAAGTGAAAAGAATATTACAGGTACAGGATAAAATTATTAGGTCAGAGCCGGAAGTTGACAATGTTTTAGGTAAAGCCGGCAGAGCAAGTTCCGCAACTGATAATTCGCCTATCAGCATGATTGAAACGATGATTATTTTAAAACCAAAATCTCAATGGCGTGCAGGAATTACAAAAGATGCGATCATCAAAGAACTCAATTCAAAACTACAGATACCCGGTGTTACAAATGGATGGACGCAACCGATAATCAATCGTATCAATATGCTCTCAACCGGTATCCGTACTGATGTTGGCGTAAAAGTTTACGGACAAAATCTTGATACAATAAATGTATTTGCACAACAGATAAAAAAGGCTTTGGAGGGAATTAAGGGTGTAAATGATTTGTACGTTGAGCCAATCACCGGGGGAAAATATATTGATATTAATATTAAAAGAAATGAGATCGGGAGATATGGGTTGAGTGTAGATGATGTAAATAATATCATTGAAACCGCATTGGGTGGAATGGTGCTGACAACAACTGTAGAAGGACGCCGCCGCTTTTCTGTCAATGTAAGATTTGGTCAGGATTTCCGTAACAGCCTTGAGTCTATAAATAGATTACAGGTGCAGACAACTAATTTCGGACCAATACCATTAGAAGCAGTAGCAGATATAAAACTGGCTGAAGGTCCGCCCATGATAATTTCAGAAAATGCTTTGTTACGTGGAACCGTTTTATTTAATGTTCGCAACAGGGACCTTGCCGGCACTGTTGATGAGGCAAAAGATAATTTGAATAAAATGATTACAAAACTACCCAAAGGGTATTTTATTGAATGGAGTGGTCAGTATGAAAATTTTATTCGCAGCAAAAAAACATTAATGATGATTTTGCCGGTTGTATTGCTTATCATTTTTATCTCTATGTATTTTGCTTTTCATTCTGGAAGGGAAGCATTTTTCAGTTTAATATCAATTCCTTTTGCTTTGATCGGCGGGGCATTCATGATCTATTTTTGGGGAGTTAATTTATCAGTTGCTGTGGCTGTAGGGTTTATTGCATTATTTGGTTTAGCCGTGGAAACAGGAATTGTTATGGTTATTTACCTCAATGATGCAATGCAGCAACTGGTAGCATTAAAGGGCAATTCAAGAAAAACTATTACCAATAAAGATCTGCGTGAATTTGTAATTGCAGGTGCTACAAAAAGATTGCGACCTAAACTCATGACTGTTTCGGTTTCGCTGTTTGCGTTGATACCCATTTTATGGAGCAGCGGTGTAGGCAGTGATGTAATGAAACCTATTGTGCTGCCAATGATCGGAGGAGTATTAACTTCTGCCACACACATATTATTGGTAACACCGCTTATTTTTTTAATGACAAAAGAGTATGAGTTGAGAAAACATGGAAAGTTAGAAATATCAGAAACAAAACATTAGCATATGAAAAAACTTATTGTATCAACAATTGCATTTTGTTTTTTAATGATTGTGGCACCTGCGCAAAAGGTAAGCCTTACCGATGTATTGAATGAAATTTATATCAGTAATCCATCTTTAAAGGTGTATGATGCCAGCATACAATCTTTAGATGCAAAAACTAAGGGCGCACATAACTGGATGCCTCCTGAATTAGGAACAGGCTTCTGGATGACGCCTTACAACCCAAAATATATAAAAGGAAATAACGGCTCAGGGATGGGGCAGTACATGATTTCAGCTATGCAGGCATTTCCCAATAAAAAAAGGCAGAACGCAGAAGAAAAATATTTGCAATCAATATCATCATCTGAAAAAGAAAGAAGACAATCACAAGCCAACGAACTTATTGCCGATGCAAAAATGAATTATTACGAATGGATAGTGCTAAAAAAGAAGCTGATCATTTTTGCAGAAGAAGAAAAGATGTTGCTTTTTATGATAAAAGATGCTGAGACCAGGTACAAAAACGGTCTTGAAAAAATAAGCGCTTATTACAAAGC
>JBKJRY010000181.1:0-52416 GCA_046593045.1 Chitinophagaceae bacterium
AATAAGTATTGATAATGCGCTTGCAGTTTACAATCACTTAGCGTTGGGCAACAGAAGGCACGCCGCACTAAAAAATCAAAAAGATGAAAGCCCAACTAAATCTAACAAAACCGGGAAAAACTAAAGATCAGAAATGAGTATTCATTCTCCAAACCCTGTATATAAACTTCTTTTCAATCCAGTCGCATTATATCAGTTGTCTCAATTAAACTTTGATCAGTCTGTTCATATCTTTATACCGGCAACAAAACAGGTTCTTAATTAAATTATATGATTAATAAAGTTTTTTTTACAGGCTTATTTTTTTTGGTTTACATCCATTCTATGAGCCAGCCAAAAGGCAACCTGTTTATTATTGGAGGTGGCGAACGTTCACCCCAGCTTATTCGATCAATGGTTTCTACCGCACAACTTTCTGCCGATGATTATATTGTTGTGCTCCCCATGGCAACAGAGGAGCCAGATACTTCTTATTATTATATAAAAGTGCAACTGGAAAAAGCATGCAAGAATACAATAGCTAAATTGAATTTCACACAAGCAGATACATCGAACATAAAATGGCTTGATTCTCTACAACATGCAAGATTGATTTTTATAACAGGCGGCGATCAAAGCCGTTTTATGAATGTTGTACTTCATAACCCAATACAACAAGCAATTAAAAAAGCCTATAATAACGGAGCAACCGTTGCAGGTACCAGCGCCGGTGCAGCCATAATAAGTAGTCATATGATAACTGGCGAACACCTTCTCGGCGATACGACCTATCATAGTACCTTCGGGGAATTGCTTTATGGCAATATCGAAATAAAGGATGGTCTTGGGCTTCTGACTTCCGCCATCGTTGACCAGCATTTTGTTGTTCGCAGCAGGTACAACCGCCTACTATCAGCGCTAGCAAAATACCCTGATTTGCCCTGTATTGGCATTGATGAAGCAACCGCGATCATCGTGCATGGAAAAACTGCAAAGGTGACCGGCGAAAGCCAGGTAATTCTTTTTTCAACTCCTAAAAATTTAAGAGCATCGCCGCAAGGGTACATTAAATTTGATGATGTGCGCATGAGTATTTATACTGAAGGCGATAGTTTTCAACTTAAATAAATAAACTTAATAAAGGATGAAGACGAATATCTTTCCATTTATTATAAATTATTAGAAAAAGGGACCCATGGAATACCTGCAGTTTCTGGTGGACGGTAAGACTTGTTCCGGGAGATTGCAATTCAATTCTGACTATTGAAAGCAAATCATTCTATCAAATTTATTTAAAGGATATATGCAATTTGAATTCTGCCTGGTTTCGAATTATTATACAATCAGTTTCGGCCATCCACTTTATGTTTTGATATATTTTCAACAAATCACTTTTTGAACCTACATTGTGATTGCCCATCTTAATGATTACATCACCCTTTTGTAAATTATTTTCCGCAGCAAGAGATGTTGACGGTAACTGAATTAGCAATGCCCCATAATCATCGAATAATCCCGCAGCGGACCTTTCACCCAGCGTTTCTATATTTTTAAATTTGGCACCGAGAAAATCAATTTCTGCACCCCTTATATCGCTCAATTGGGTAAGCAACGGTTTGATAAGTGGCTTCTGTGCTTTGCTTTTTAAAAAAGTGTTTGTTACGCCAACATTCATATCAAAGTTTTTTAACCCTATATCCAAAGATAATGATCCAGGCCTTACGCGATAATCTCCAGTGGCAGCATTCAAAAACATGGGATCTCCTGATTTGCTATTCGTATCTAAACCATATTCACGTGCTGCCTTCAGTGCCTCAGAGCTAATAAAAAAGTTTAAATCAACTTCTCTCCCCCAATCATTCATCAGTATGGGAGCATAGGGCAAAGTGACGATGTTATGCATAAACACGTCGTCACTATTCTTTAGCCATACATGCGGGTGAAACGTGTTGTTGACTAAGATATTATTGGTTACCGTCCGATGGTATCCTTCCCTTAATTTTAATCCGCCATTCAAACAAACATTATTATATATTTTGTAGTTACTGCTTCCATCGTCCAGATCAATATCCCAGCCATGGTCGCATTGAAAACGGTTATTACGAATAATAATAGGATCAACTACGTCTAATGATTCTATGCCTGGTTTTGCCGCAACAATGCTGTCAATTAAGCTGCGATCAGAACTCCAATAACGGTCACGGCCCCACGAATTAAATGCGCCATGGTCACCAGTTTCCATAACGGTATTGAAAACGTCATTGAACTCAATCACGTGACCGCCCCAACACCCGTCTCCAATATTAATCCCTGCTCTTGGTACATTGTAAATGGTATTATGGCTTACCCTAATGTGGAATGACATAGAGATTTCTACGCCTGCTACTTGTTTTTCTATGGTACCTACGCTATGTATAAGATTACCTTCTGCTGTGCAATATTGAGGATAATTGATATTCTTCGGGCCGGGTGTAAAATCCATTTTATCCCAAGGAACAAAAAGCTCATACCGGAAGGAAGGAGACCTCACAGCGGCAGGATCGCCAACAAAAGCAATAGCATTACCGCCAATATCATAAATGTCATTATCACTAATGACATCATTTTTGTTATAATCGCTTAGGAACACTGCGTTACCGCCTAATTCTGAAAAAGTGCAACCCTTGATGATTACATTTTCAGTACCCTCAAGCAGTATAGCGCCACCACGATAAATAGTCCAATCGCTGCGAAGCAAGGGTTCTTTTACTAACATAAAACTCCTTGCCGTCTGTATAAAAGAGATATTAACAATAGAAATATTTTTCACAGGATTATCAACAGCGCCTATTACATGTACCAAATCTGTAAGCGTGCTACTTGTTATTTCCGCATTATTAATGTCTGTTCCTTTGAGAGGGTAAAGAAATATCGTCTTTGACGATTGATCATAAAACCATTCACCCGGTGCATCTAGTTCCTCAAAAATATTTTCAACAAACCGGTATTGTTTGTTCATTGGCGCGGGGCGATTATTTTGCCAGCCCCCCACATAAGTAAGATCGCCATTTTCATCTTTTCCGGTTATACGATAATGAAATGCCCCCCACTCCCCCTGGTGTAAGGCGTGAATGTACCCACCTGTTGGATTTTTCCAGGTCTTTACTCTTTCGATACTAATTGCGTCTGCAGCGGTTCCATTAAAAACCCGGGCAGTTGAATCATAATTGGGATAGCGGGCCATGTGAAGGGGCTTTCCATTCAAAAATAATTGATCCGGCGGCGTTGTGATATCGAGACTAGCTTTTAAAATTCCATTTTTATATGGCTTGAAGTGAGGGTTTACTTTCTGTGATCCGGTTACAGTGACTTTTTCTTTTAGATACGGTCTTATCCGAAGATATCCAGCTAAAAAATCGTCTGACGATATTTCTATTGTTTTGCTTAAACGATAAATGCCTCCACGCATTTCTATCGTAACGTCCTTACCTGTATGGCTACCCGCTTTTTTGATAGCGGCATCCAATGTTCGAAACGGTTTTGTTAACGTGCCAGGGCCGGTGTCAATACCCAGTGTGGAAACATAAATTTTATCCTGGCCGACACAAAAGGAAAAAATGAGGCATAAGATAAGTGATAATAAAAATTTATTAATCATGATAGCTACTACATTTACTAATGCTCACAATAAATCGTCGTTTAACTCCTAAATTAATTGTTACGGGCCTCCATTTTCCTTGCGCTCACCGATGTATTTACTTAATACGTCTGCGCTAACCTGGGATCACAAATTCATACCTCAGTTGTCATTTGCGTAACTGCTTTCTTCCCAGGAAGGAGGGAAACCGAAATCGTGCCAACCACGGCAAGAATTATCAGAGCAGAAAATCCATATACATAGCTGCCACTTTTATCACGAAGCCAGGCAGCTATCATCGGGCCAAAGGCTTCACCTAATCCGTCCGCAGAAATTATTATTCCCATCACACGGCCCATTACCTTTACCCCAAATAATTCAGCAGCCATTAATGGGATGATCATGTAATCGCCCCCCAATGCTATACCAAAAAAAAAGGCAAACAAATATATTACACCCCCTGTATTGGCTGCAAAAAGTAAGGGTATCGAAATCGCGACCAGTGCGTACGTAAGAATCATCACATATTTCTTTTGTATCTTATCGGCCAACCATCCCATCAAAAGACGACCGATTATACTCGACCCAAGAACTATTGACAATACATTGGCAGATTCCTGTTGTGTGTATTTCAAATCAATACTTAAAAATAATTTTAGATTTTGGCTTGTACCTGCTACCGCCCCGATTGAGCATACACTTCCAATTAAAAGAAGATAAAATGACCATCGCTTTAAGATATTACTGAAAGGTATTTTGGGGCGGTCCTGTGTTTTTAATTGTATTGGGACAGTTACATCATCAGGGTTTTCTTTTACAAACCAAGTCATTGGGAATGCAACGGCTATCATGAGAATACCTAAACTCATCAATCCGCCCCGCCATCCAAAATGTACATTAAGCGCCTTTGCTATCTGCGGAACAAGCATGCCGCCAATACCAATACCGAGGTAAGCTATCCCCATCACTTTACCGCGGGATTTATTAAACCAGCGGGAGATCAGCACCTGGTTGGGTAACGGTCCTCCAAACAAATAACCCAGTGCATTGAATAAATAGAATAGGTAAAACTGCCAGAGTGATGTCATTACACTCAGCCCGATTAACGCAAGGCCACCCATGACAATACCTGTAAGCATTAATCGCCGGGGGCCAAACCTGTCAATAAACCATCCCGCAATAAATCCAAATACCGGCCCTATGATCACTTTGCCAAAAGCGCTACCAGAGGTGATAGTGGCTCGCGTCCATCCAAATTCCGTACTCCAAAAATCATAAAAGAATGGTAACCCATAAAACATAATGCCAACAAGTGAGAACAAACTAAGAAATGCAGTTGCCCCGACCTGAAATTGCTTTTTATTTATTTTTTCTTGTGGCATACGCTAAAGCGAGTTATGTTGCTGTGTGATAGAAATGATCGCTTAAGTCCAAGCCTCATTCACTTTATTTGTGTATTGCCTGTTTTCAGCGCTCGCTAATTTATATACTTTTTCGTCCGTTTTGGTTAATATATATAATTCTCCATTTGCATCCCAGCCAAACCGGATTTCCGCCCAGTCATTCTTACAAAGTTCCCTCAGTGTTTTGTTAAAGGAAATAAACGATGGTTGGTATCCATGCGGCTGGTAACACCGTTCATGATGACACCTATTTTGTGTTCTTTTATTATTTTAACTGATTCAGCTTTATTGTTCAGAATGTTCTTTGTATGCATCATTATTTTTTTAGGATGTCACTGTCGTCTTCTTTCCAGTATAGGTTGGAAAAAGTCCCGATCTCTTAAAACCATTCACCCTCGCAGCTTTCGCCATACTCTTATCTGAAAAATACTTTGCAGTCACTTCTATTACAAGTCTATTACCCGTGGCTTCGTTGCAATAGTGTGAATACACAATTTGGAGAAATCATGTATTGCAGTCATCATTTATTGCATGTTGAAAAAGGTGTAATAGGTTTCGTTGTTAATTTCCCGTTGCAAATACAAAGCTGCTTCACGGGCATGATAATCTCCCCACATACTCGATTCTCCATATGGGATTTTACTTCCATTGGGTATATAATCCCATCCATTGGGGCGGTGATAAATAGAATGTAATAATAATCCCTCGTGTGCCGGATTGGTACTAAGATAAGGTTCATCTAAAATGGTATTCATCACCGTTAGTCCTGCCTGTCGGTACCGGCTACCTGCATCCGTCTCTCCCTTGTGTTGAAGATACCTGCCAAGTCTCAGCAACCCCTGCGCGGCGATGGCTGCAGCCGAACTATCAACCGGTTCAAAATCATTGAAGGGATCGGCGGATTTATTTAAGTAATCTCCCAGCCTATAAAGATTGGGTGCACCGGCATCCCAATATGACATACCATCAGCAGGGCTGTTGTCAATGTAAAAATCGCAAGTGGCTTTCGATGCTTTGAGCATTGTGGATAAAAAATCTTCTTTACCATTAAATGCTTTTAATTCTTCTGCACTTAATGTATCAAACCATTCTAATTGTTCTGCAAACCCACACATCGCCCAGGCAAGCCCTCTTGTCCATGTACTGAAGCCAGTATAACCCTGCTGTGAATTAGGACAGCGAAAATTCCCATCTTTTGTATTGAAAATACTTTCGTGTGCTGTACGTCCCCAAACATCATATACATCCCTACCCTCGCCATAAAATATGGAATACTTAGCAGTGGCTTTTAAATGTTCAATAGCACGTTCCAATAAACTGATTTTTTTGTCGCCTTCTGCCTGCAGCACATGACCAAGGGAGTGTGCAAGAACTAACGCGCGGATGGAACGGATGGTATCCACAAAAAGTGAATGAGGGCCGTTGAAAGAATGAATAAACCCTCCATCTTTAACCACCGTCCACCTGGCCGCCTGTACAGCGCCTGATATTTTAATTGCTAATTCATAAAAGTTTTTTTCCCATTCATTGAAAGGGATTTTCCCTTCATGCATCAGGCGAAGCAAATTACCGTATGTGCTTACATTATTAAACCCATGATCATGCACACCAATATGGCTTATATGCGGCGCCATTAATTCTACGGTTTTCTTTCGCCCCGATGCTAAAAAAGATTTTTCTCCTGTAATATCAAATTGCAAAATGGCGGCGCCGTATTGAAACCCCTGTGTCCATTCTGTCCATCCGCGGGTAGTGTAGTTCCCTTTGATGGTGAATACCGGTGAACCTTTCGCATCATCATAATTCTTTTCAATCAGGTGAATTTTTTCTGCAGAAAGGTGCCAGAATTTTTTCAGTTTATTGTCCAGGTCTATTGGTTTTAAAGCTGTATTTATTTTTATCATTTAATTTTATATTTGACCTTTAAAAAACCTCCAATTTTTTTTATTATAACAGGAGATTTTACTGTGAATAGACAGATTCCTGTTTTTTGCTATATGTTCCCCCCATTCTCTACGTTATCAGGCATTTCTTTATTATACGGAAGTTCGAACCTTTTCGGCTTCCAAAAATCCTTTTACAAATTCATCATCGGTTAAGCGTGGGTAATTTTTATATATCCTGTCAATTTCTTCCATCTGCCCATCAGAAAGTACTTCCCGTGGATTTAAGCACCACCTTCCCTCTAATAATTGCTGCCTGCGTAACACTTCGTGAATACCGGCTATAGATCCTTTAAATGAATGTTGTATATCAAAAAGAGCTGCATTCATGTCAGTAACTTCAACCCCTTTTGATAAAAGATCTTCCATTCCGGCATAATCATTGGCGATACATTTTTTAATTTCTGTAAAAAGCTCCACTGCTTTTTCTGTCCATACGGCCCAATGCCCCAATAATCCCCCAACAAATTTCTTCTCAACTTTTTCTCCATTCACCATAAAGCGGTAAGGTGTTAATAAATCTGCAACAATGTTGTCATCATTTCCGGTATATAAAGCAATCTCATTTCTTCGGGAAGAATTACAAACAGCTCTTACCACATCAAGGGTCTGGTAGCGGTTGAACGCAGCCACCTTTATTGCATGTACATTAGGAATTTCAGCAAATGCACGCCAGAATTTATAGCTTAAGAAACGTCCGCCTACAGCAGGTTGAAGATAGAACCCGAAAACAGGAATAATTTCGGCTATAGCAATAGCACGCTTTAAAAGTTCGATTTCTGAATAGCCAGATAATCCCCCCATGCTAACAAGACCAAAATGATATCCATGTTTTATAGCCAATTCTGCTTCACCGATTGCCTGTGCAGTCGGCCCGCAAATGCCTGCTACCTTTAAAAAGGGACGATGTAAATTGGCCTTCAAAATTTCATCTGATGCTAATTTTAATGTCTGCTCTAAAAGATTAAATTCAGGTTGCCTGATTTCAAACTGGGTCGTATGCACGCCTACTGCCACTCCCCCGGCTCCGCTGGCTATGTAATACCGGGTAAGTTGCTTTTGTCTTTCCTCATCAATCCCCAGATCTTGATGAAGGGCTAAGGGATGGGCAGGAATGATAGTGCCTTCCTGGAGCAGACTATATAATTCATGTTGCAAATGCGTTGGCTTCATTGTATTTAAAATTGTCCTTGTCTTTCCTGGAAATGTGTTGGCTTATTAATTGTCTTACCCCCTTGATTTACCCACTCCACTATTAATTCCATTATCTTCATGAGCGGTGTTTTGGGATAACCAAACAAACGAAAAGACTCCGCAGCATTACTCAATAATGAAGCGGCTTGTTCTTCATTTATAAAGGATGGCGCTTGTCCAAACATGTTACCAAATTGTTCCGCCAGCCATCGCACCGATATAGTTTCCGGCCCCGTTACATTCAAAATTTTTGATGGCACACTGCAATGATGTAATGCTCTGAGGGCAATTTCATTAGCATCTCCTTGCCAGATTACATTTACATTCCCCATAGCTAAATCAACTGCCCTGCTCTCCTTAACCGTTTTTGCAATTTCAAGCAATACGCCATAGCTAACATCATTGGCATAGTTAAGCCTGTAAATTAAGAGGGGTGTATTATACTTTGAAGAGGCATATTGAAAAATACGCTCCCTGGCGAGGCTGGATTGAGCATATTCTCCGACCGGTTGGGGCAAGCTGTCTTCCGTAGCCCCGCCATGCGTAACCGGTGTTAAATGATATACATTACCTGAAGAAAAAACAACAATATTGGAATTTTTGTACTTCTCAGCGACACGCCCAGGCAGGTAGGCATTCATTGCCCATGTAAAAGATTCGTTACCAGCAGTGCCAAATTTTGTACCGGCGAGGTAAAGCACGTTCTTAGCATCAGGTAATGCCTGTAACTGGCTATCATCGAGTAAATCAGCTTTAACCGTGTCAATCCCCTCCCGACTTAGTTCATCTTGTAAACCCGGTTCAGAAAAACGGGCAACCCCTGTCACTCTTTTAACTATGCCTGCTTTATCAATTGCCTTTTTGGCAAGTTTTGCTAAAGCCGGCCCCATCTTACCTCCCACACCAAGGATCAAAATATCCCCGTCTAACCTGTCAATATCAGCCATCAATTCGGCAGATGGCTCTAATAAGTTTTTATAAATTGATTCTATATTTTGCATTGCCTACAATTTTACATTTTTCTTTTGTTATTAGTAAAGAGAAATATCTCTTTTCAAAAGTAAATCTCCTTTTATTGCTGGAACCTTTGTTTCCTTAAAACATAGTTTAATAAAAAGAAGGGGAAGCTCAACACTTCCCCTTTCTTCAACTAACACTTGCTATGAGAAAACGTTCTAAACGACAATGGAAGAGTATCATCCACAACACACATACTAAGAAAACTTCCTTTATATAGCACCAAAAATTTCATTCTCAACTTTTCAAATTTATCTTTTAATGAAGCCGTTTTTTTACCCAATCTTGATCTATTACTACCCAATTTTGAACTATCCTAATTAGCGTTATATAAAATGACCAGATGTATTGCGACCGAAACTACTTCAATTTAGAAAATTAAATCCACGAAAGAACTGCTAAAGAAGCTGTAGTATAAAGCATATACAACTTTCGAAAACTTCATGATGCACTTACTTTCAAATACTTTATCGCTTATTCTATCGAATTTTTTTGGTACTAGCCATTGGCATCATTTGTTTCTGAGTTTTTGGGACAATTTTACCGGAGGAATAGATAATTTTTCCACCCAAAATCGTTAATTCTGATCGAATACTTTTTATTTGACTTACATCACAGATAAGTAAATCGTTGGTAAGAATTGCCATATCAGCCAGTTTTCCAGGTTCAATTGACCCTTTTATATTCTCTTCAAAAGAAGCATAAGCATTGTTAATAGTGTACATCTTCAGGGCCTGCTCTCGTGAAATCGCTTCCTCCGGATTGAATACGGTTCCCCGATCTGTTGTTCTTGTTATCACCGACCACATCGCCAGAAAAGGATTGTAAGGATTGATCGAGGTGTTGGGGTCAAGCTTAACCATGTGATCAGAACCACCATTGATTATGATACCGGCTTTCATCATAGATTGATAAGGATGGAATGTGCTGATTCTTTCTTTGCCCAACACTTTATTTAATAAGTCAGCATCTTTAAAATACCAGGCTGGTTGCATATCCGCATATATTCCCAGAGCAGCCATTTTTTTGATTGCACCAGGCGTATAAAAATTACCATGAATGATGGAAAAACGTTTTTTATTTACAGGCGTTGATTGATTTACTGCTTCATAGGCAGCAAGTAAGGTATCTACCGCGCCTCCACCGGTTACGTGAGCAGTAAATTTCCAGCCAGCTTCATCAGCTACTGTTATCAGCTGAATCAATTCATCTTTTGAAAAAAATAATTCACCCCTGTAGTTTGAGTCAGTGATTCCATAAATATCTTTTGCTTTTTCCCCCCATCCTTCACGCAGGAAGGCCGTTCCAGTAAGCACGCCTCCATCAACTATTACTTTGAACGCACCCATTTTAACCCATTCATTTCCATCACCGGTTTTATAACCAAACTGTTTTAGTGAATCGCGCATTTGAGACGGAGAACTTTTCCCGTCAAATGGGAAAATAATATTTTGAAAAATCCTTACCGTTAGTTCGCCCTTGTCCATTAATTTTTCAAACATTTCAAATTCCTGGATAGGGCCGCCCCCGGAGCAAACAGAGGTAATACCCACTTCATTATAAAGATGAAACAGGTATGTAAGTGCATCCAATTGTTGCTGTTCCGATAATTTAATCTCATCTTTTATTGCCAGCAAACTGAAAGCCGACCCACGGATAATACCGGTGGGTTCTCCCGTTTTCTCATTTCGTACTATCCCTACATGTTTTAATCTGGTAATTCCAGACAGCTCCATTGCTTTTGTGTTGATCAGCCCGCCATAACTTCCATCGAGAAAAACCGGGTTATTGGGCGATACAGAATCCAGCTCCCGTATAGTCAATTGACGCATGTCCATTAGTCGTGTGATAAAGAATTTCGGATGAATGATCCATTGTCCCTCCTTCTTTATTTTTGTTTCGTTACTGATCCATTCCAGGAGGTCTTTTATTGTATGGAGATCCGGTATTTTTTCAAAATATTCGCTCTGAGATGCCGGGATAGGATGTGCATGGCCTTCAATAAGGCCGGGTATTAAAGAATGTCCTTTAAGGTCAATGATCCTGGTAGAATTACCTTCGAGTTTTAATATATCCTCATTGGTTCCAACAGCCAGAAATTTACCATTCCTGATCGCCACGGCTTCGGCCAATGAAAACTTTTCGTCAACCGTGATAATTTTTCCATTGTATAAAATAGTGTCAGCTTTCTGCTTCATATATATACAGCCAAAGTTTAAGATAAATACAATTGTTGCAGCGCACAGAAACAAACAATGATTAATATTCCGCAGGTTTAGTTTTTCAAATAACAGCCGATGAATCATTGATAACTTTTTTATTTTACTCTTTACAGAAGGAAATTGAAAGATGTATTATACCCGGTATTTCTTCTGTAACTCCGTCGCTTCCTTAATTTGCTCATCATAAGTTGGGATTTCATATTCCTTCAGGATATCTTTTACCTTAATATCCGGATCCAGACTTTCCAGTGTTGCCCAATTTTCAGGATGATAAATTTTAAAGTGTATTTTTCTTCCATATTTTTTCTGAATAGCGTCAAACTTAAGGGTGTGCGGCCAAATATGAAGAAACTCTTTTTCAAGATTTACCGGTGCACAGACCCACCTTGCAAATTCTCCGTCAGAGGCAATTACATCCCCCGTCATATCAATAATCTGGGCATCTTCACCGGTCGCGGATACGATATAATATTGATTACGCCATGCATGATTACGTAAGGTATTTGAATAAGGACCCTGGGAAGAAAAGCAAACAATTTCAGCACCGGCCTGTTTTAAAGAATGCCAGCCGTCATTCCATTCAGCATCAAAACATATCTGAAAACCCACGGTTCCAAAATCGGTTTTATAAACCTCAGACTGAATTGGCCCGGGGGTAACCCCCTCACCTTTGAAATAGGCGTTGGGAAGTATTTCATAAGATGTGGGGTGAACTTTATGAAACACCCCCTCTGTCTTTCCCTGGCGGTTCAGCAGAATTGTACTGTCATAAAAATGCCCATCCTTCTTTGTAGCAATGGGGCAGGTAATATAGCAATTTTGTTTCCTTGCAACTTCTGCCAACATGGTTGTAATTGGCCCGTGAGAAACCTCATCCTCGGCAACTTCAGCTAACGGTTTTGATTCATTTACCCAGGATTGGTTAATCTCTTCCGGGAGGCAAATAATATCTGGTTCAAAGGCATAAACACTTTCCATTCTTTCCAAAATATCTTTCATCCTTTTCTCAATAGTTGCTACCGGCCAAATATCTTTGAGGCCAACAGCAGCTACCCATACCTCACGGGGAAGACGGTTTTCTTTTTTTACTACTTTGTTCATTGAAATCAGTTTGCTTTTATAAATATTTTACTCTATTATTTTATTATAATTTCAGCCTGTATTTATCCTGAACCCCTGTTTCATATTTTAAGTAGTCTGTATAACTCGGAATTTCAAACTCCTTCAAAACATTCGACAGCTTTAGGTCGGGATCACGGCTTTCAATAGTGATAACATCTGTATTGCCCGATACCTTAATGCGTAACCTATGGCCATACTTTTTAAACAGACCGGGTAGCTGTCCATTGGTTGGCCACGTACTTACATTTACTTTGTCAAGGTTGATAATAGCCCACGCATAACGCACAAATTCACTTGTAACATCCAGATTATTTCCTGATATATCAATAACCCGCGCATCTCCACCAGTGCTTGATACGATATAATAATTATTTTTTACAGCATAGTAATTCAGCATCCTTCCTCCGGGAAATGCTGATGGGAATAATACAATGTCTGCCCCTTTTTTCTTAAGATTGTCCCACCCGTCTGCCCAGTTGGCATCATAACATATCTGCATGCCCACTTTTCCAAAGTCCGTCTCAATAATGGGCTGATCAAATGCGCCGGGCACAACGCCACCTCCTTCAAAATCCTGGTCAGGGTACATTTCCGTTTTTACAGGATGGGTTTTATTATACACGCCGGCAATGTTTCCCTTGCGGTCAATTAGCAGGCTGCTGTTATAAAAATTTCCCTCTTTTTTTGTAACCAGGGGGCACACAACATAGCATTTATTTTTCTTTGCAAACGCTGCTATTCTGCTGGTAACGGGGCCCGGTATCTTTTCATCCTCCGCTATTTCACTTAGCGGCTTTTTTTCCTGAACCCACATCATACTAAATAGTTCCGGCAGGCAAATAATGTCAGGCTGCAGCCCTGTAACTTCTTCCATTCTTTCGAGAACCCCTTTTATTCTTGACTCCATTGTTGTATCATGAAGGAGTCCTTTTAAATCAATACTGGCTACGCATATCTCTCTTACTCCGGTTGTGGTTAATTTTTTACTTTCATCATCAGCAGCCCGGGTAAATGGATTGGATATACCTATTATTCCTGCACCTAAACCAAGCGAAGATTGTTTGATAAAATTTCTTCTTGAAGCGTCTTTTTTGTTATTCATAAATATTAATCTAACAGTTTAATAAAACCTGTGCTTAAATCATTTCTTAAGGTACAAAAGATCAGGTGGTATCATCAGCATAAAAATGAAACCATTTTTATATCCCACCAACTATTTAGCTAATTGTTTTCCATCAGCATATTATTGCTTTTTTCAAACCTGCTTAATCTTAAAAATTCAATAGGCAAAACTGTTTTACCCTCTATTGCTAAATCAGCGAGTATCTCGCCGATCACCGAGGCAAATTTAAAACCATGCCCGCTAAAACCCGTAGCTATCGTAACCTTGCCATCATAGCCCGGCAAATGATCAATAATGAAATCTTCGTCTTCACTATTGGTATATAAACAACTCTTCAAAGTAAGTGTATTGCCTGCTGCATCAGGCATATATTTTTTCAGGATGTTTCTCAGTATTTCTTCATCCGCCTGCTGAATATTACGATCAAGATCATCCGGATCTACCTCACTGCAGATTTTATGCATTGCAAGTTTTAAACCAACAGGAACACCAAAATCTTTTGCAGGAAGGATGGGAAAGCCATAGAACATAGTTCCGTCATCATCACTCAGGAACCAACAAGGGAAATTACCCAAAGAAAATTCATTCCAGTTCTTTGGCTTCATCCATCCAATAATTTGTTTGGTAACTTTTAATTTAGCAGGTAGTGTAGGAATGATTTTACCTGCCCAGGCTCCTGCACAAATAATCAAACGACCAGTCTGATAAATATTTTTGTTTGTGATTACCCTAATAGCTGATCCTTCTTTTTTCCATTCCAACACTTTTTCCCTGGCTCTTATATCGGCATTACGTTGTAAGGCATCAGATGTATATAATGAAATCGCTTTTTCCGGAGTAACGAAACCTGCATCAGGCTCAAATAAACCCTGAAAATGTGAAGGGCAAAGAATCATTGGATAGCGGACATTCATTGTTTCATGAGTTAGTATATCCAAAGGGATATTATATTGATGCGCAGCTTCCCTTGCACCTTTTATTGGCCTGCTATCGGGGCTTCCAAAATAGATTAAACCTGTTTTATAATATACCTGCGAAGAAGTTTCCAATTCCAGTTCTTTCCAGTTATGATAGGCTCTTTCCAGCAAGGGTACATAATCGCCGTGTTCAAAATAGGCTTTGCGGATAATCCGGCTTTGCCCTGCATGTGAACCCTGTTCATGGGGAATGTCAAATTGCTCAAGACCCAATACTCTATAATTTCTTTTGGCAAGATACCAGCATGCTGCTGCTCCCATGGAACCGACTCCTGTTACAATTACATCATAATGATTGGATGTATTCATAATTGTTTTGACTTAAAATAATTGCCGCTAAAAAAAATGATCTAAATGAACATTTCATTGCTTCCCTGCTGCACTCACCAGCCTATACATTTTCCCATCCGCTTTGGTTAAGATATATAATTCGCCACGGGCATCCCTGCCGAAGCGAAGTCCAACCATGTCATTTCCACAAAGTTCTTTAAATGTCTTTAGTGTGCCGTAAATAGAGATCGTCCATTCGTAGATAGGCGCCTGTTTTCCTTGTTTCATATCCGCCATATTCACATAAAATAGTTTGACCGAGGGAATATCGCCAAAGATGAATTTCCCTGCCAGTTGCGTAATGGCTTTACCCGCGATTACCGGGAAGTAATATCCAATACTACCCATTAGGCATTTTACAAATTCCGACATCGACAGAAACCTGATTTATTTAAAACCTCTGCAACGAAGGACATGCTGATTTTGAATCCATATGGCATTATAATCTTCCAAAAAAGAAATGAAAACTATTTTGTTTTTCTGAATAACATCAAACTTAATCGCATGCGGCCATATAGGAAGAAACTCTTTTTCAAAGGTTTACCGGGCACATTCGCACTTTGCAAATTCCCCGGCAGAGCCAAGTACGACTCCCGTAATATTAACAACCCGGGCATTCTAAAAGCATATAAACTATTCAATACAGAGGCATTTCGGCAAAGGGCACTTCTCCTCTTTTTTCTTTTACATAGGAAGCAATATTGTGAACATTATCAATCCAAATACCATTAGAAGGATCTAATGCATATTTACAAATAGCTTCAATGGTAGATAAAAGAGATGTTTGATTTCCTCCATCATTCATTTCATGTCCTGCCAGGATCAACCATTTCCCTGTGCTTTTTGCGGACTCAATCATTTCTTTTACCTGTTCAAAAGATTTGCCATCCAGTTCCATGCCTGTTAGTTGCGACATATCGCAAAAAGAAGGGTCATTGGGCGCTTCATCAAGCCAACCCCGCCCGGTTTCAAACATACCTGATATTACCGGAACATAACTTTTAGTTTCTATACCTCGTCCTATATATTTCTGTCCACATGGATATGCAAACGATACAGGTTGAATTCCCAATTCTTTTTTTATGCTTTTGCTAGCAGAGTCAAGGTTCCTGCTTATTCCCTCAAGCGTATAGTTTTCTAAGGCATTATCTCTTGACCAATCAAAATTACCCGTACAAGGGTGTGTAAGTGAATGATTTCCTATATCGTGTCCGTTTTCGGCAGCTTTTTTCCAGCCGCCGAGTCTCTTCTCCATGGTACCGGGAACTAAATAGAAGGTGGCTTTTACGCCATATTTATCAAGGAGGGGAATACCTTTATCTACCTGAGTCAGGCGAGCATCATCAAAACTAAAGCTCAACCCCATCTGCTTACCTTCCGGCCATTTAAATTCAGTTTCTTTTTTGGTTGTATTATTTTGATATGTTTGACCCATACCTATGCTACTTACCAAACCAAAAAACATTGCCAGAAGAAAAGCTGAAGATTTTTTAAACCTTTTCATGTAATGGATATATTTTACGTGTTATTAATATTAGCGCATGTTCAAAAACATAGCATAAGTTTTGGTCCACACTTTTTTTATTTACTCCAGTTCTGCCCATATCAAAGATTCATGCCGGTATTGGCAACCATGAAAACTATATTGCCAAACACAGTGTTATCAAAACTATAGGATAAAAAGAACTAAATTTTAATTCAGCCTGCTTTTACATTGATTAGTATTTATCGAACAACTACCAACCCGGATTTTGAGTTAGTTTGTCATTTATGGTTAATTCACTTTGCGGAAGGGGGCTCAAATAATCCCTGTTCAAATTAAACCCATAGCCATTGGGAATTTGAGATTTAAAGGGTCCATAAAGCCATTCAAATCATCAGGATATGGGTCTAGAGAGAATGAAGACCCAAATTGTGAACCTTAACCAGTCAAAGTATTATTTATTTTAAGCTATTAAAGTTAGCAAAAAAAATTGCCACATCGTAGCATCTCATTTACCTGATATTGACAAATCGATACCTTATTTTGTATGAAACCCTGGTTTATCCTTTTTTAAAATCAAATAAATTTATATTTAGTAGATAAAGTATATCATAAATAATTTAATGATGCTTCCATCCAAAAGCAAAAGCTATTTTATTCTTCTTGCAATTTTCCTCACCTGTTGCCATTCTGAAAATCAGTTGCCTTCGTCTCCAATCACTTTTACGTCATTAACATCCGAACAAACAGGAATCACCTTTAATAATAAAATTGTTGAAAGTGATTCCTTAAATCTCCTGGAAAATGAATACGCCTACATGGGAAGCGGAGTAGGCATCGGCGATTTTAATAATGATGGATTGCCGGACATTTTCTTTGCAGGGAACACGGCCTCCTGCCGCCTGTATATAAATAAAGGGAACATGCAGTTTGAAGATATAACAGAGAAGGCAGGATTGTCAACGAATAGCTGGTGTACCGGAGTAAGTATTGTCGACATTGACAACGATGGTGACGATGATATCTATGTTTGCGTAAGCGGCAACAAAAGCGCTGGCAAACGAAAGAATATTTTATTCATAAATAATGGTAATCTTACTTTTTCTGATGAAGCAGAAGCATATGGCTTAGCTGATACCTCTTTCTCAACCCAGGCTGTATTTTTTGATTATGACGGTGATGGCGCACTGGACATGTACCTGCTCAATCATGAAATGTATTTCCCAAATCCCAACAAGATTGTGCCGAGAGATTTTTCGGGTAAATCCCCTGCGACTGATAAGCTCTATCGCAATATTGGTGCACAGAATGGGAGCAAACATCCTGTGTTCAAAGATGTATCACTATCAGCCGGTATAGCGGATGATGGTTATGGTTTGGGCGTGGTAGTAAGTGATTTTAACAACGATGGTTGGCCTGATATATATGTTGATAATGATTATTTAGAAAATGATAATCTCTGGCTCAATAACGGCAACGGAACATTCAGTAATTGCATTGCTTCCTCATTGCGTCATCAAAGTTATTCCAGTATGGGCGTTGATGCTGCCGATATTAATAATGATGCAATGCCTGATATCATGTCGCTTGACATGCAACCTGAATCTAATGAACGCAAAAAAATGATGTTTTCGTTTCTTACTAACGAACGTTATGAAATGGAACGAAGGGTAGGTTATGAACCAGCTTTTATGAGAAACATGTTGCAACTGAATAACGGCGTAAGAAATGTACATGATACTTTGCAGCCTTTTTTCAGTGAAATTGGCCAGCTTGCAGGAGTCCAGGAAACAGACTGGAGTTGGAGCGTATTAATGGCTGACTTTGATAATGACGGGTATAAGGACGTACATATTACGAACGGTTTTGGGCGAGATCTTTTAAATAGTGATTTTATTAATTTTCGGGTTGCAAGCGCGATGGGGCCACAAACAGATCTCCGTACAAGAAAAAGGAAGTTGATGGAAATGCTGGATAAGAATGGCAGCCGCTCACTCGCCAATTATTGTTTTCATAACAATGGCAATCTCACTTTTACGAATGTATCCGCAGCAGCAGGTTTCAATATTCCATCTCTTTCAAACGGGTGTGCTTATGCAGATCTTGATAATGATGGCGATCTCGATCTTGTCGTGAATAATATTAACCAGGAGGCTTTTATATTACGCAATGATGCGAGGCAAAATAAAACTGATACAGCAAGTAATCATTTCATAAGTTTTATTCTGAAAGGAGACAGCTTGAACAAAAATGGCTTCGGGGCAAACATAAAAATATTTTCCGGAGGTGGCTTACAATTCCTCGAAGAATACCCGGTGCGTGGATATGCATCAACTACAGACAAGAGGCTGCATGCGGGTTTAGGCAAGTCAACTTTTATTGATTCTATTTTAGTAACATGGCCCGGCCAAATGCAACAGGTCCTTAAGAATGTCGCAGCCAACCAGTTTTTGACTATCGATAAAAAAAATGCCACAAAGAAAAATTATCCTCCGCCGACTCCACCAACGCCTCTGTTTAAAGAAGTTTCATCTGTTTCGCACATTGATTTCAAACACAAAGAAACCTACTTCGATGATTATAATTTTCAACGACTATTACCACAAAAATATTCACAATTAGGACCTTTTATCGCAACCGCTGATGTGAATGGGGATGGGTTGACAGATTTCTTCGTGGGTGGAGCATTCCAGCAAAGCGGGAAAATATTTATTCAACAATCCGACGGGACTTTTACAGGTAAAAACCTGGAAGACTCTTTAAAACAACCAGAAGATATGGGCTCCGTCTTCTTTGATGCAAATGGAGATGGATATCCTGATCTGCTCGTAACCAGCGGCAGCAGCGAGTTTGATCCGGGATCTCCAAACTACCGGCCACGGTTATACATGAATGATGGGAAAGGCAACTTCACCTTCAATGAATCAGCAATACCAAAATCGGTAAACTCCAGCGCACAAGCAGTTACTGTATCGGATTATGATGGGGATGGTGATTTAGACATCTTCATTGGAGGCAGGATAGCTGTAGATCAATTCCCCGCTTCACCACGCAGCTATATTTTACAAAATAATGGTGGCCGTTTTACGGATGTCACTACTGGAGTTTGTGATGCTCTCACTAATCCGGGTATGATAACCGGAGCAGTATGGACGGATTTTAATAATGACAAAAAACCAGACTTGATAATTGTTGGTGAGTGGATGCCGGTAAGATTTTTTGAAAACATTGGAAGTGGAAGGCTTAAAGAAGTAACCTCGCAGACCGGCCTGGAAAATATGGATGGTTTATGGCGTAGTATCTCTGCGGTTGATATAGACAAGGATGGAGATCTTGATTATATTGTGGGGAACCTTGGGCTGAATAATAAATATAAGAGTGACTCATTACATCCGGTGAAACTTTTTTCAAGAGATATAGATGGTAATGGGAAAACCGACCCCATCATTGGATACTATATTGTCAATGATGAAGGCTTAAGAAAACTATATCCTGATGTCAGCAGAGATCAGTTAGCAGTTCAGATTCCTTCAATTAAAAAACAATATCTCAATTATTCAGATTATGCCAATAAAACCATGGACGAATTGTTCCCGGATGCAAATAAAGATGAGGAGATAGTACTATCATGTGAAGAAACAAGAACCTGCTGGTTAGAGAATAAGGGGAATGGAAAATTTGTTAAGCATGTGTTGCCGATAGAAGCGCAATTTTCTCCCGTAAATAGTATCATCTGCACAGATACGGATGGCGATGGCAACATGGATATTATTATGGCAGGCAATGAATATCAAACAGAAGTATCTACGGGAAGATATGATGCATCGTACGGATTAGTGTTGAAAGGGGATGGCAAAGGAGGATTCACAAATTTATCTTACGCCCAAACGGGTTTTATCGTGGATGGAGACGTAAAAAACATGCAGCTTATTACTACAGGTAACAAGGAAAAACTATTGCTTGTGACAGTCAACAATGATAACGTAAGGGTATATAAAATAAATTTAAATTAAAATGACTTTTTCTCAAAATGCATCATTAAAGTTTAATGAAACCAAAAAATATTTTTTCCTCATTATTTTTTTCCTGATGAGTGGAAGAGTGTTTCCCCAGCAATATTCCAGCGATTCAAAAACAAATTTATTCCGGGCATCTGTTGTAAAAGCAGATATCACTCCCACCACACCAAAGCAACTTCTTGGATATGGGGCCCGTTTATCGACAGGTGTTCATGACCGAATCTATCATCGCATCATTGCGCTTGACGACGGAGTGACCCAATTTTTCCTGGTATCTTCAGATCTTTGTTTGTTTTCACCTTCAGAATATGACCATGTAGCTGACTTGCTGCAGAAGCAATTGGGAATTGATCCCGTCAATTTCTGGTGGTCGGTTACGCATACTCATTCAGCGCCTGAAGTTGGTGTTGCGGGGCTGCCAGGTACATTCCTGGGTGACCGGTACAAGCATGAGGTAGATACCGCCTACACATCATTTATTGAACAATCACTGATCAATGGAATAATAGAAGCCCGTCAAAAGCTTGCACCTGCAAAACTGGGGGTAGGCTGGGGCTTTTCGCAGGCAAATATAAACAGGCGGGCAATTGATGTTGACGGGAAAGCGTCCTTAGGTCTCAATCCTGACGGGGCAGTTGACGGACGCATTGGACTTATCCGGCTTGAAAAGCAGGATGGGACCCCACTTGCCCTCATTTCAAATTATCCAATTCATGGTACAGTACTTGGCCCGGCCAACCTCGAAATCAGTGGAGATGTAGCAGGAACAGTTTCAGAATATGTTGAACAGAAAACCGGTGCTCCTCTCTTATTTATAAATGGCGCAGCAGGAAATCTTGCACCGATTTACAGCGTTTACCCGACCCCGAATGCGGGACACCTAAGTCAGTTTCGTGTATTGCTAGGAGACAAAATACTGGAAGCAAATAAGAGGATATTATCAATTACAGATTCCGTAAAATTATTTACAGGAGGCTTAACAATTGAAACACCACGTAAAGCAGACCTTAGTTGGCCGCCAGACCTTGGCAAATACACCAGTACCACAAAGAATGGTATCAATTTGGTGAAGTTGCCGATAAGATTTTTGAAGATCAACGATGATGTTGCTATATGGTCTGCACCCGTTGAATTATTTTGCGAGTTGTCGAATGACGTACGTGAACGTTCCCCATTTCAATTTACATTTTATTTCGGCTACACAAATGGATGGCTCGGTTATCTTCCAACACAGGACGCGTGGAAACATGGCGGATATGAAGTGGATGTCGTTTCTCCTTATACGGAAGGAGTAGGGAACGAAGTTCTTGAAAATGTAATTGGATATCTGCAAGGCGAAATGAAAAGTGTTTCAGCAGTAAGTCAAAAAACGAAAAAAAAGCGTTAATCAGATGGTGAAAATAGTCCAGCCTGTTTTCTTTTTTTACTCAATATTCATTTGTTGCACACAATACTTAACGGAATACCTAACCTACAAAAAATAATAAGATAAATTAACTTAAAATATGAATTATGAGCCAACCTGATTATATAGCTCAAAAAATTTCCGAACCTATCAGCATAGACGGCAATATCAAAAAAGAAATTTGGCAAAATGCCATATGGAGCAAACGCTTTGTGGATATTGTCAGCGGCGAAGCAGGAATGTATAACACACAAACCGCCCTGCTCTGGAACAACACACATTTATATATTGCCTTTACCGTTGAAGAGCCTTTCGTGGAAGCAAAACTTAGCGAAAGGGATAGCCTCATTTTTTTAGAAAATGACCTGGAAGTTTTTATTGATGGCGGCGACTGCTATTACGAACTGGAAGTAAATGCCTTGAACACGGTGTATGAAGTTTTTTTTATTTGGAAAGATGCATTTACAAAGGGCAGTAGGTTTGATACCCCGCAATTTGATGTGCATCATCCGCAGGCATATACCTTTGGCGGCAACTACGATCGCAATGACACGACTTTCTGGAAAGGCACCCACCCCCGTGGTATTCGCTGGGCCTTTACCCATTTTGATATGCCCAGTTTACAAACTGCGGTAATGGTAGACGGAACATTGAATGATAATAGTGATATTGATAAAGGATGGAGCTTAGAAATAGCCATTCCCTGGACCAGCCTGAAAATATTGGCGAATAACAGGAGTATACCCCCTTCACAGGGAGATGTTTGGAATATGTTTTTGGGTAGGTTTCAGAAATTATTGCATTCAGGAACTGAAACCACGCCTCATCCGGCAATGGCATTGAACAGCCATGGAATTTATGATACACATCTTTCAGAAAAGTGGAGCCGCATTGAGTTTGTAATTTAACCACAACGGAGATCTTGGTATATCAAAAAAAACTAAAAAGCAAGTATTGCTTTAGCGTCCTTCAAACAAATTTCTTCCTAAAGTAAGCGTACGAATTTTAGCGTTGGCAATAGAACGTTTCAGCATCCAAAAACCGCAATCGGGATGAATGTAACGAATACGATTTTCACCTAAAACTTTGGTAGCATTTTCCAATCTGCCAGCAATCAGTTCCGGCGTTTCTATTATAGTAGATTTTATATCCACCACACCTAATCCAATACCAATTTCCGGCCGCAACTCTTTAAAAAACTCCAGTTCATCATATCCGCGATGTGCAAATTCAAGCACCACATGATCGGCATGCAAAGCATTCATGTATGCCATCAGTTTGTCCCAGGTTCCTTTTTGCACCGTCTGTCCTCCATAATTGCCAAAACAAAGATGTACAGCGGGGGTTTTTGGTACCGCATCCAGCATTATATTGATGGCGCTTGCCGCCCACTCCCACTCCTTCGGCGAGCCGGGAAGATTGGCTTCATCCAATTGAACCACATCAGCATCAATTTCTTTAATTTGGTTTGCTAATATTTCGGCAATAGCATGGGCCAGAGAAGGCAAATCTTTGTAATGATAATCGAGCAATGTTTTGCTAAGCATGTGGGGCCGGTGATGGTAAATTTCATAGGCACTTTTGTTAAAGGGCTAATTTTTTTATACGCATTCACTAAGTCAAGTGTTCCTTCATTAATAGCGCCCTCTACCACTGCTGCCGGGTGAACCCGAAAGCCCATGCCTTTTTGTTTTTCAAAGGTTTTAACATCCGAGCGGGTGATCTCACTGCGGACATTCCCAAGGGGACGTACAAAATATTCGATCATACCATTAGTTTCCGGATGGTTCACATCGAAACGATATAATTCACCATCGGCAATCACGTCAATCCCGGCTAGTTCCTGGGTTTTAAAAACCACCATAGTTGCATCTTCTACAGCCTGGCTGCAAGGGTTAGCAGCCAGCCAGTCGAACATCGGGTATGAACCCACTACTGTCGTTTTAATCATTTTTGGGTTGTATTTTAATGTTTATACAAGTCTCAATTAAATTTTAATAGCAGTAATTGGTCCCGTTTCTTACCCAAACTCCGGACCCAGTATGGCAAATTGTTTTTCAGGCATTCCCGGAAAACGGTTGGCACCCCGATACATACGGATAAACGGGCGCTGTTCTGAAAACCCAATATTTTCCAACCATTTTACCCATTCCTTCGTAAAATGCATGGCATCTATAATAACCGGCTTTTCTCCGCATTTAAATAATGCAGCTGACACAAGGCTTTTTGCTATATCAACATTCTGTGCTACTACCGGTCCTATATGTATAAAGTTATGCCCCTGCCGCCCCAAACAATAGCCCTGAATTTTATTTTGTTCTTCTACCACAAAGGCAAATTGAGGCGCACCTTCCCACATCCATTTCAATAACAGCCTACGATCAGCGCCAAATATTTCATGATCAAATTTTACCAAAGTGGGTAGCTCTTTTTCTCGAATTAGCCGCGCTCCTGAAACTTGCAAATTATCTTCAACAACAATGGCGCTCATTCTGCCAAGTCGATATTCATCAATAAAATTTAATTTCAAATAGACTTCCCGTCCGGCAGGTGTGGCATCTAATTTTACTGTTTCTTCTTCACTTAAAATTTGCATGGCTTCCTGCAGCAGTTGCATGCCAATACCACGCCGCTGAAAGGCAGCATCCACCAGCACCATGCCTATCCAGCTAAATGAATGCTGGTAACTAATCGTAGTAACAGTTCCGGCAACCCTTTCTTCACTAATGGCAATACAACAACCATTTGGACTGAGTTGTAAAAAAAGTTGCCAATCCCGTTCAAGTTGATTCCATTTTGCCTCACGACAGAGTTTCAGCCCCGCTGCAATATCATCCGGTTTCATCGGGCGGTATTCTATCATAACATCTTATTTATCCTTTAAAGGGTTTATTTGGATTAATAATTAATTAATTAATTGTTTGCCTCCCGTAAGAGTAATGCAGGTTCCCGGAAAATAATGAAATGGGTTTTGCAACAACATTTACAGTTATCCAAAGCACTGATAAGAAACTTGTACTTTTCGTCACGATTTTTAAATTCAAAATAATTTTTGAAAAATAAAATTTGAGACTTGACAGAGTCATAAAAATCAAGTAAATATTATTACCATATTGTAAGGTCTTATTGTACTATTACCTCCCCGAGTTTGTACCAACCAGGTTCTGTTTCCCTCTCCTTTTTTATGGCAAGCTGAATGCTTTTGTTATGAAATCTACACTCATCACGCATACTTATCAGCAAATCGTATTTACCTTCTAAAAGATTTTTATCCAAATAAATCGCACTTTGTTCTGCAATGATTTCATTGGGTTGCCATGTCCTGTTATCCGATTCCTTCAGTTGCTGAACAAATGCCTTACCGGTATTTTTATTAACCAATTTAATAAAAACTTTAAAACGTTTATAGGCCGGTGCGACGCCGTGATTCTCCCATGTTAACCTGATATAATTTCTGTTGGATCGTGTACGAAATGTATCCGGCATCATAGCAAATTTTGGAAAATACCAGTAACCGCTAAGGTTAGCAAGACGGCATGCATATTCATAATTATCCCTGAGCCACTCTCTCGGATAATAGTGGAAACCTATCAATGTGGCGTGTGTTTCATATACCGCTTTTTCAAAACCCGATCCGTCTCCCCACATTCCGTTTTCAAAAGCGTCTCCATAATGATCAGATTCTAAAACAACGGGTTTGGATTTATAAACTTTACTATACAATTCCGGCGAACGAATGCAGGAAGGACCGAATCCTAATGTTTTGTACCATTCCACATTTCCACTGTCATCGCGGAAACTGAGTCCGTTTTTAAGTGCATAATGATATATTTCATAATCTGATCCATCATCTGTATCGCGTTGACCTATATAATCATCGCTCAGGATCAAAAGTGATTTTTTGTAGCAACGTTTATACAAATCAATATGTTTTTTCACCACCGATACCGGGACGTCATTCCATCCGGAGAAAGCAGTATGTCCCTCACCCCATTCTCCTATGCTTCCGATGTCAACATATTCCACCCAGGGCTTTCCATCGTAACGGGCAGCAAAGGCCTTGTGAAAATTTTCAAGCTTTGCAAGAAAAATTGGATCCCCATAATATGGAGCCCACGCTTTAAGACTAAGATCCGGATGATCAATAAATTTTCCTTTAGCTCCTGCCTTTCTCACCCACTCAGGAGTGGCGTACACTATTTCCGTTTCCTTACAGGTTATACGGAATGAAATGGTGTGCCCCCAAGCAACCCATCGATTTATAATTGAGTCAATAAGTATCCAGTTATAGACGCCCTCCTTCGGTTCAAGATAGCTCCAGGCAAGTCTTAAATAGATATCATTGAGGCAGGGAAAGTCGGGAAGAGAATCATTAGGTGCCATACGGTTTCCATACCTGGTTATGCCATTATCATAATAATGTATTGACCATCCTTTGTGTGGATTGTCGCAAACTTTAGCACTGTCCCAATAACGTTCAAGATTAAAAAACACGCGGTTCTTATAGGTTCCTCTTCCTTCTTCAATATTGGTACCCAAAGCCTGTGACCAGGAATTCATGCTGTTCAAAACAAGGCCGATGACAAATAAACAATACAATATTTTTTTCATTCGATATTGACTTTATCTAATTAAGAAATGTTGAGAATTCCCGATGAGAGATCAATTGATAACAACAGGAAATTCACGATAACCAGTTCCTATTGTCCAGCGTATTTTATAATCTCCCTTAAAGGTTTTATTATTTCCCGGATCCTTCCCGTCCCAGGTAATCGTAAACATTCCTTCATTAATTTTTTCCTGGTAAAGGTTAATGACTTTTTCACCTTCGGTTGAATACAAATCAACCTGGAGTTCGCCCGGGATCCACGACTGGCAAATGATTATAGATTTCTTTTTATTTGTAATGATGTGCGGAAGAACTGTGGCCAGATTAAGTTCTTTGCTTTCAGTAAACTTTACTTCCGGCACGGTAACTTCTCCTTTCGCATATTTCCTTTTGAAGCCTGGCGGATCAATAAGTACTGAGTTTTTATACCGGAGATATTCTATTGATTTTTTATCATTCTCAAATCGCAGTTCATAGAGGTCACGAATTCTTTGGTCAAAATCAAGTAACCCTGTCCACAGTTCACCACCATTCTTAATAGCATTGGAATGGCCATAAGCACGTTGGAAATTCGCAAGACCTGAAGTGTCTCCATCTGCTCCCAATCCATTTGAATTGAAAAATTTGGGATGAACTTCATCCTTGTTCCACATCACATCGAGGTTAGTGTTTATAATACGTTTGATATCCTGCTCGTCAAACACAATCCCATACTGGTAAGCTTCTGCAATTTTTTCAACTTCTCCAGCCTGGTAGCCAGACCTCCACATGTGAACCCAAACTCCATGACGAGTGGTCTTTTTTTCGAGATCAACATCTCCCGGATAAAGCGGCTCAAAATAGTTCCAACAGTAGTGGTTATTAAAATATTGGAAATGACTTTTGGCAGTGAAGAATATTTTTTCCGCCCGTGCTTTATATTTTCTATCTCCTGTAATTCTGTACAATCGCAGACACACTGCGCCTACATCCATCTGTTTATTAAAGGGGTGACTGATTCCAGCGCGTTCAATTCCTGGGGACGTTTGCCATTGTCTAAGATTATCTGCTTTAAGGAATTTGTTAAATCCGATATAAGTACCATAATTTCCATCATCAACCCAGCAACCTCTATGATCCCACTTTTCAATGAAATCTTTTTTGGCAATATCAACATAGGAAATAGCTTTCTCCTTGTATCTATTCTTCAAAACGCTGTCTTCTAATACAAGCACTGAAAAATTGAGTATCCCTTCAAGTAGAATTGCATCACCCACTAAAGCATCCTGCCAGTAGTTATCGTCATATCCATAAATACCAATCCAGCCCCGATAACCGTCTGGATCAGTTTTCATATTTCCGATCAGGAAGTCATAATATTTTATCCCAGCATCCAGCCATTTGGTGTCTTTCGTCAGCTCATAGTTTTCTACAAATTGATCCAGCCCAACCCGGGCATGCCAGCAGAAATTTTCACCATTGGCGTTGCCAACAAAGGCCGGATTATGAATCATTTCTTCGACCAGTTTATCCGGCGTAGTTTGAAGTGCAATTTCCTGCGATGTGCATCGGGTAAAGGCGGAAGTCAAAATTATTGCCATGCAGATTTTGAAAAAAATATATTTTCCTTTTTTCATAATTGATAAAAGTTTCAGTAAATATTTTTGCAACCAACAGCATTCCTTAATGCATTGGCTGTTCAGCATTACCTGAAAAGAAAACATCATTTCGGTTAGATTCAATTTTTCAGTAATTAACTCTCATGCTACAGACTATTCTAAAACGACAGTCTGATTTATTATCCAATCAGGTTACATTCGAATGGAATTGAGGTTGCTAATTCAAAACATAAACTGCCATCTTCAATTTACAATGCCATATCATAATCCCGTTAAAATTACCTTGCCGGTCCTCATCCTTTTTATAGTTACGGCATAATCCCCATTTCCCAAATCTTTTAAAATGTACCCCTCTTTACCAGTGTCTGATCGCAAAGAGATTTTAACTCCATTTACAGTGACCATAGCCGGTTTGAAAGCCAGGCGCAAATATTCGGTCCCGTTATTTTGCGCAGTTGTATATTGAACTTTCCGGTCGTCATAAGAAATATTTTTTAATATCCCTGCAGAGTAAAGAATATGGTTCTCGCCGGATGGTGCCCATTCTGGAACAGAGGCAAGCACATGATAAAACATCCGGGGACATTCACCATAGGAGTCAGACCACCAGGAATTGACACCTTTGCTAAAGGGGCTCTCATAGGCGCGACCGGTTGAGTCATTACAATAGGTAACAAAATTCAGAGAACGGAAGGCCTTTTCTTTGTAAGCCTCATCACCAGACATTGCATACCATTTGGCGCATTGAGCAGCATATCTTGCCGTCTGGTAATCCATCTTAGGCATAAAGGCAACCTGTTCGCTTACTATATTGGCGCCCCATAGGTTTGATGGCTCACCGGGAGCTGATTTATTTACAAAATTATCTTCTGTCCATTTTATCAGGCCAGGAAGGGTGTTCTTCCAGTCTGGGTCAAAACCATGGTTATCTGAAATATATAAAGCAACATTGCTGGCACTCATGTTACTAAGATTACCAGTACCCGTGATATAGGTATCGGTATGCCCATCAACCCATAACCCATTCTTTACAGGATACTGCAAAAGCCATTTCCTGAGCTTTGCGAGAGTTTTTTTGTAGGTATCTGTATCGCCCTCCTTTGCTTCGATCAGCATATCAAGAAGTGTGATACAACCAGCCCAATTCGATCCGTAATCTGAAACGATTTTACCGGATTTCATATTTACTACATAGGGCCATGGCGATTGGGTGGCGTTCCCTCCCCTGATTTTTTTTGCCAGGACATTGGCAATATTAATCGCAGCAGTTTTGTATTTTATATCGTCGTAAAAAAGATACATTCTGTAAAAGGTCGCGCCCATATCACCTGCATGGTCCACCTGTACATCGTCAGTTGAAAATCTTTTAGCTGTAGTAAATCCACGAAATTCCATTTCTCCGGCATCGGATGCAGTTTGTGGAAAACCAGGCCAGCTATAAGATGAAGGGGTTATACCATGTTCTAGTGAATAATCCACCATTCCCTTTGTAATAGTTAATAGCCTTATATCACTGGTATAAGAATAAAACAACCTTGCCGATTCAAACCAATTCGGAATTTTTTCGCCCACGTCATTCATCCACATATCGGGCAAAAGAACATTATTTGAATCCACGTAGGCGCAATAAAAATAATACTGCGGATATGTGGACCTCGGGGCAGGCCCCGGGCTTTGGGGAGCCTTTGTCCTAACAAAATTCCAGCGCTGGCGAATAAAATGATCATACGCATTCGCTGCCGAACCTTTCCATGGAAGTAATTTATGGCTTTCATCCAATACCACTTTATGACCTAAGAAAGTACTTGCAGTATCTTGCTGTGCATAAAGGTTGAAAGTAAAAATGAATGCAAGGTATGTAACGATAATTTTGTGCTTTTTAATTAATAGCATAGTTAAATAATTTAATAGAATTATTGGAAATTAGCTTTCGTTTATTCTTTATTCTTTAGAAATGCGAGCAGGTTGGCCATCTGTTCTTTAGACACGGAAGCTTCAAGCCCCACAGGCATTGCAGAAGATTGAGCTGTTTCCATTGTTTTGATTTCTGTTCTTGGTATGGTAATATGCTGCCCTCCTAATTGGTTTAAAGTAATGGTGGCTGACGTTTGGGAAGACATGATACCGCTCAAATTTTCACCATCTTTTTTGGTAATGGTCCAGAGGTCATAATTTACTGCGATGGAACGATTGGGGTTCAGTATATCCGTCATAATAGATGGTTTTTCGCGGTTTTGTATGGATCCAAGATCGGGGCCAAATGATGTGCCGTCCTGCCCCTGGTACTGATGGCAAACACCACAAACAGTTGTGAAGACAATTCGTCCTTTGGCAGTATCGCCTTTCATGCCAAGCACGGGCAGGTATTGTTTATACACTTCTTCCCTACTTTCAACTTCCGATACAATCAATTCCCTGGCAAGATTGCGAACGTTTGAATCATCGCTGTTTGCCAGATGTTCTTTCAACGGCCAACTTATCTCAGTGGATTGTATCGTGCTATTTTTCACTGCATCCAGAAGTATATTACTGTTGCCTGTTGATGAAACAAATACATTCATTCCAACTTCCCGTAAATCACGCGAAAGATTTTTCCAGTTGCGGACAATAAATTCGCTGGCGGTCTTTGGTGCAAGCTTGTTGTAAGTCCGTAAGGCATTTTTCTTTAGACTTACCGGTTCATCGGAAGTAATTATTTTTTCAAGCATGGAACTGTAATCCCCTTTTTTATTCAATCCCAGAAAAGTGATGGCATCATTTCGATACGCTTCAACACCTTTTGTATTTGCAGCAGCATCTTTTGCCCGGGTCATCGTTATGGCCCAGTCATTATTTTCTGTTACACCAAGCTCCGATAAAAGATCAATACTTGCACTTCGTACTAACGGTGGGGTGGTTGGAGAAAATTTTGATAGCAATAATGATTTCTCTGCGTCAAGGTTTCCTGGCGGAATGCCTTTTAAGGAAAACGATGATGACAGCCCCTTCAGGCATGCAGCCTGCCACCAGTCTGATTTTGATGAATTATTGTTTGCAGCAAGCTGAATAACTTTCTTAATATTCTCTGTCTTTTGCGAAACGCCTATTAAGTTGGCGCAATTCGAAAAGAAAAGCGCCTTGCCCTCAGATGCAGATGAAAAAGCCTGGACGCTTTTTTGGAGCAATGCTAATTCATTACCATTTGCAGAGGTAAGTGCTGCTATCTGCACCCATTTATCTTCAATATCTTTCATTAGTAACCGTTGTTGTGCAGCGTAGCTTCCTGCATTGTGAATATTGCCCAGAGTACAGAGCAACTGGTATCTTACTTTAGCTGAAGGATCGTTTTGCAATGACAGTAACTCTTTTTCAAGTGGTGGAAAATCAGTAAGGTGCATCTCCGCAACCTGAATGGCATTTTCACGAACACCTGCCGCTGCATTGTGTAATGCTTTGCCAAGTGTTACTGCATCGTTTGCATGAAATCCTTCGAGCGCCCATAGTGCATGCACTGCAGCAGTTGGTGAAGTGGTAGTATCCAACAGACTTTTCAGCAGGCTGATTGCATTGGTATCTTTTCTATCCATTAATAAACGTTGCGCACTGCGGCGCCACCAGATATTGTTGCTGGTTAATGTTTGTACCAGTTCTACCGTTGATGCTTTACCCAGATTGATCTTATTAAGCCAGTCCATTTTTGGCGTAGCAGTTGGCGTAATACGATAGATACGGCCTTTCTCAGCGCCATTATATAATGCCCCTGAATTGTTTACATCTTCACTCATCCATTCGGGATGTTCAATGATCTGCCGGTAATAATCGATAACATATAATGCACCATCAGGGCCTATATAAAATTGTACAGGCCTGAACCAACCATCTGTTGATGCAAGAAATTCTTTTTTCTGGTACACTCTTGACGCAGTGAATGTCGCCCCTTTCTCATTAATACGGTCTGCATGTACAATATTGCTCACCGGTTCCGCAATAAAGGTTACGTTTTTAAAGCTGTCGGGGAATAAACCACCCTGGTACCAGGTAACACCACAGGAAGAAGTTACAATACCCCTGCCGGTGAGTAACTGGTTTTCGGGATTGATAGTGATGGGATATACTTCACAGTTATTACCATGATCCGGTATGAAGTCCGATGCGTCTTCCACCAACAGGTTAGGATTACGTTGTAAATACCTTGCGGCGATTACTTCATGGTATAAATGATCTGAATTATCGGTGGACAAGTGGTGTCCCCAGTTATCAAATGTTTGTCCGTATTGCGTATATCCTGAAAGCATTTCCATTTCATAAGTATCCGGTTTGAAGCGGACATTTCTTCCATCCGCATTGCGGGGTAATGTTTTTGCGGTAGCATTATCCACGAAACGCACAATACTGCCACTGTCACTGAATTCCATCGATACCCTCGGCGTTACGGTGCCCATATGCGCAAGGTAAATCCAGTTGTCCAACCCAAAGATGGGTGTGTTGGCGATATGCTGGGGATTGGTTAATGCAATACCGGTAATCATTGTTCTCTTTATGTCGGCCTTACCATCGTTGTCGGAGTCTTCGAAGTAAATGATATCAGGGACATCCACCACTAACACTCCTTTCTTCCATCGCATAATACCTGTAGGCAGGCGAAGGTGATCTGCAAACAAAGTACTCTTATCAGGGATACCATCACCATCAGAATCGGTAAGTAATTTTATTTTCCCTAAACCTGATGTATCCAAAGGATAACCGTGCAGCTCGACAACATACATGTTGCCGTTTTCATCAACATCCATCGCAACAGGATCTGCAATCAGTGGTTCAGATGCCACCAATTCCATTTTAAATCCTTCAGGTAGCCGGAAGGTGGTGAGGGCCTGCGAGGGAGATAACCATCCAGTTGAGGGAGTTTTATTTGTTTCTGTTTTATTGTTACAGGCACTAAAGCACATCAGAAGGATGCACGCAATCAGATTTCTTTTCATGGCAATTAGTTTATGATCTTAATTTTCATTTTTTAAAAGACTCAACTATAGGCAAAATATTTTCATCAATAGACTTTTCTATTTTATCTACTTCCGCCTTGCACAATAGCCAGTTTTCTCTATGCTCCACTACTCCCCCCGGATGTATTTTAGTCAAAGGCCCGAGCGTTTCAATTTCCAACAAATTACCATTGATATATGTTTCATTATTACAACCGAAATCCGGGTATACCGCGCCAGGTTTATAATCAAACTTCTTTATTAGTAATTCACCATTAAGACAGTACGCTGTCCAGCCTTCTTTATTTAACACTCCTATTTTTTGCTCTGATGCTTTAGCGGGGTCTTGTATTGCCTGGATGTATTTATCACCCCATATCCAGCGGCTATCATTCATTTTTGTATAATGCCAGAGAGATAAAGGACGTGCTGGTAGTAAATAATCGTTGCCCGCTCCATAAGGCTCCTGTGGTATAATGGCACGGCCATACGGCGCCATGGCAGAAATGGCCCATGGCGATGTTTCAATTTCCGACAGGTTATGATTTATTAAACGATGCAAAACAGTCACTTCATTTTTGTCGGGTGATAAAGTAATTTCCATTTCTTTTACCATACCCGAAGTGGTTTCCTTTGCCTGTGTCAATGTAAGTGTTCCGCCGTTGTATGTATAATTCACTGGTTCATTATCGGGATGATAACTTAACGGTATTGCCTCGGGTGCAAGCCATAGACGGTGCCCTCCATATATCCGCCAATCATTACCCCTAACCTTACCGGCATCTTCAGTGGATTGATAGAAAAAGTTTTGCTTATCAATAAATCCCAACCGGATAATCCTGGGGCCAATATCTGTAGTAACAATCAATTCTATTTCGTCATTATACAGCCTGATACAATTGGGCCAGCCACCATAATTTATTTTTTCATTTATCATTATTTTTAAAAATATTTTTTAACAATTGTATCGTCAAAAAGTCTCTTGAATTTAGGCCTTACCTTGTTGTTTACTTTCTGCATGTTGACATTATTGAGAGGGTTGTTCAAAACAATGTTGAAATTTTGTAAGTATTTCACACCCCGTTTCTGTTACTACAACCAAATGTTCAAGGCGTATCCCAAAATCCTTTTCATAAATGGCCGGTTCCAGTGCGATAACCATATTGGCCACCAGTTCGGTTTTATTGTAAGGAACAATACGCGGTTCTTCATGATACATTATGCCAACACCATGACCGCTGTGATGGGGATAGTTGCCAATATGTTTTCGCATTAACTGGTCTATTTCCATAGCCGGTACACCAGGACGGATTGCGCCAATACCAATTTCAAGCGCCTCCGCAACTAATCCGAAATTCTTTTTTTGTGGAGCGGTGGGTTTACCAATCACTATTGTATTGCAGGAGTCTCCCCAATAACCATTTAAACAAGGTGTGAAGTCGCTAAGAATTAAATCACCTGAATTGATTATTTTATTGGTGGGCATTCCGCCTCCCGAAGAAGTGTTGATCCCACTACTGAAGTCGGCCATTAATGGAATCCTTGTACCAACTGATGCCTCCATATCATTGCGGACTAAATTAAAAAGCTCGAGTTCAGTAATATCTTGTGCGGCGTATTTTAGAACCGCAGCCTGTCCAATGTCACTTAAATTGGCTGCCTTACGTATCATTTCAATTTCATCGCTGTCCTTGATTGCCCTGAGATGGGTAAGCTCATTAGCAATATCCACAAATTCTATTTTTGGATATTGGGCACTCAATGATTGTGCAATCGCTATAGGGAACGAATTTTTTTCGATACCAATTCGGGCATTACCAATTCCATTTTGTTTAACAATCTCATCCAACTGAATCAGAAATTGCTTTGTGTATTCCAATGGCGTTTCGTAAACATAGCTTGTGTATGGTTTAATCGAAATTCCTGCATATATATTTTCAGATTGATGCAATTCATTATCGGCAACAACAAGGCTTGCAGTTTTTCCGGGGATTACAAACAACGCCGAAGGTAAAAGATGAAACGGAGATGAGCCATATTCAAAATAAAAAAAATAACCGCTCAAATATTTTACGGATACCGCGGACGTCAGCAGGAATGCATCTAACTTTTTTGTTGCTGCAATTGCATTCAGTTTTTCAATTCCTGGCATTGGCTGTTATATTAATTTCGTAAGTTTTTGTTAGCAAAGTGAATAAACTGTTCCCAGTCATAAAGTAAAATATCATGGCCTCCACTTCTAACGTGGTAGCCTATTGTTCCCCCAACAGGGGTGTCTACGGGGGGTTGATTTTCTACGCCAACACCTTTTTTACCATAAAGGGCGTACACTGCGCCTGCAAATTTTCCGCTTAAAAATTCCCCCTTGGGATCTGCGGGCTTATCGAGTATTGCACTGGCTATATATATTGGCCTCGGAGCCACTAATGCCACCAGCATGTGCTGATCAACAGGCAATCTCTCCGGGGCGCCATTGAACGTTTTATATTTATCTACACACCAATGCGGATTTACCCTGTTAATAAGTTCAATAGTTTCGCCATAAATTCTTTTTGACAACGCGGCACCCCCTTCTCCCGAATCATTAGAAATGACCGTGGCAAAACGTTCATCATTAGCACCTGCCCACATAGCTGTTTTACCTAAGCGTGAAAGCCCTGTGACTATTACCTTCTTTGCATTCACACGATCATCCGTTTCCAAATAATCCATGATCCTGCTAAGCCCCCAGGCCCACGCACTTATGGAGCCCCATTCACCAGGCCTGATATTTAGTTCCTGCTGCATAGTGCTTCGTATACCGGTTTTCCAGCCCTCCGGGTTATCCGGTTCCATATCTTCATAATAGGCAGTTGCTAATCCGTAACCATTCGCAATAAGTTCCTGAACCGGCCAGCGGTATGCATCCTCGCCACGTACTGGTGTTTTATTATTATAAGCATGCGTCCACCCGAAACTGGCAGGCCATTCATTTTTTAGTGTTGGTGCATTATTGGTGTTGATACGCTTCCAGTTTTCAGTTATTGTGATCGATGAATCAAGTTGGGTTGAATGATTTCCATTAAAGTTTAATCCAACAAACACAGGCGCTTTACCTGTAACCTGGTTGGGCAGGTAAAGTAATATATTTGTTGAAGGCCCATCTTCTCCTTTTGAAAAATAGATCGTTATTTCTTTACGTGTTGCTTTACCATTAAGAGCATTATGATCAACATAAGTTGTTTTGTAGTGAATATTCTTTGGTTTACCAGGAACCCTGCCGTAAATATTTTCAATAAACTTCTTAAGTATTGCAGGCCGTTGAATATGTTCCCATTCTTTCGAATTACGGATCACCCTCCCATCGTCTGAAATAAGTAATTCCGGTAAAGTATAGGGTGGGATTTTACTTTCATCGTAGTTTAAGGTGTCCTGGGCCTGCACGCAATTATTCATCAATATTGTAAGGTGCAGCGCTATCAAAACAAAAATGCCCAAAAGCTGACTTTTGTTACTATGTACTGTGCCTCCCTGCAATTTGTTATTTTCCATGCTTATTTTTATTTGTCCTGATTTGTATAATTCAGAATTAAATTTCTCAATTACAATACTTTCTGACTTGGGATTCATATAAATACCTTCTCCCGATAACATCAGGAAAAACAGAAGTTCATACTATCGTTGCCTCCACAATAATATTCATACCAAATAACTCCCTCATTATTTAGTTTTTATTGTAAAATAGTCCCGGGGATTATCAACCAGGAAAGTATTAATCTCTTTCATGCTAAAGCCCGCCTTTAACAGCATGGGTACAACATCGGTCATCATGTAAGCAAAGGTCCGGTTGGCAGCATTAGAATCGAAATTAGGAGGGCCGGATCCTTCAAATACTTTCTGCCCATCCTCCCAATGCCAATTACTGTCTATCGAGATAATGACCTTATTAGAAAATCCCGCATCACAAAACGCCCGCAGAAAAGCAACGAGTTCATTCCATGGCGTGTAAAAATTTTGCCCAAAGGTATCAACTTCCAGGTAGCCACCCTCTTTAGCGATTGTAAGCAAATCACCGGGTATTCCCTTTCGGCCTACGTCAACATGCGATAAAAGAATCCGATGTGGATCGGCTCCGGTTTTAACGAGTAAATCGAATTGTTCAAAAGCATTACCTGTATGCGTTGCAAGAGGAACACCCGCTGCTTTGTTGACACGGGCAGCTGCCCGGAAGACTTTTTTCTCCCAATCAGTTAGCATTCCTCCTTCTTCGGCCACCTTAATTATTCCTGCACGTAATCTCGTACCCTCAATACCCTCTGTTACTTCTTTTAGCATTCTTTCTTCCATTTGCTTTTCATCGTCTATGTCTGCCATCCATTTTGGAACTTTCGAACGTCGGTAAAAACCAGTGGAGGCAATAATATTAACAGCCGTCCTCTTTGCAATTTGTTCATAAAGATCAATGGGCCTGTATGGTGTAAGATCCACTACTGTATTAATCCCCACCCGTGCTGCATCGTTCAGAACTGCAACTGCGAAGTCAACCGATTCCTGCCGCAAACCATCCGGGATGGGTGTGTAACCGACATTTTCGTCCGTGGGGCCGGCAAACCAAAGAATATGTTCATGCATGAGAGTTGTTCCCAATTCTGCCGGTTTAATATTACCGGTTAAAGTAGGTATCGTATTAGCTTTAGCGGTTTTACAGGAACTTAGCAATGCAGATGAAAAAGGCAGGCCTGCAGCAACTAATGACCCAATAGATAATGAGCTTTTGTTGATGAAGTCGCGCCGATTAAATGCATTTTTGTTTAAGCCCATAATTCATTTTATTTAATATTCACACCATATTTCTTTATCACTTCCGGGTTCAACTCAATACCCAATCCTGGTTTTTGTGGCACACTTACATACCCATCTTTCATTTCAAAAGGCGTTGCCAGTATACCCTTTCTGATAGGGGATTCTGTAACAGAAAACTCCAGCACCGGCGCATTGGGTATTGCTGCAATAAGATGGATAGATGCGGCTACAAGGATGCCTGTTTTAAAAGCATGGGGAACACATAAAATATTATTGTCTGCCGCAAATGTTGCAATTTTCTTCGCTTCAGTTAGTCCGCCGCAACGGGACATGTCGGGCTGAATAACATCTATATGAGTTTCGTTGATAAGCCGTGCAAAAGCCCGCCTGCCACTTTCTTCTTCGCCTGTAGCAATCCTCATGGTGGTAGATTCCGTTAATTTTTTGTAGCCAATGTAATCTTCAGCAGGCAACGGTTCTTCCAACCAATAAATATTCAATTGCTCTAATGCTTTTGCCACATATATCGATTCCTTTAAACGATATCGCTTACCAATATCAATCATGATATCCATTTTATCTCCTGCAGCCTTCCGTGCAGCTTTGATCATGTTAATATCAAAATGAACATCGTACCCCAACGGGCCCCATCCAAATTTTAAAGCGGTATAACCCAGTGCGGCATGAGATTCTACCATCTTTTTTACGCCTTCCGTATTTTCCGGCATCAGTGCACTTGCATAAGCCCTCACTTTATCTGTATAACTTCCCCCCAGTAATTTATGTACCGGTTTTCCAACTGATTTGCCCATAATATCCCAGATCGCCATGTCTATTCCACTCATCACATGCATTACAGGGCCGGAGCGACCATAGTAGTATGTTTTTGCCCACATGTCATTCCATATTTGTTCATAGTCAAAAGGATCGGAGCTGACCACTACTTCCCTTAAACCATAACAGGTGCCATGAGACATGTATGCGTCTACAACAGCCTTTCCCACATAAGGCGCCGTATCCACTTCTCCATAACCGGTAATGCCTTCATCTGTTTCAACAGTAATAATCAAGTCATCCTGGGTACCATCCGCCGCGTTTGAAATTTCAGGAAGCCTGAGAATAGTAGCCTTTACATTTGTAATTTTCATTTTTGTCAAAATTTAAATTCTTATTTATAGGGAGCAAGATCAAATCTCTTTCACAAAAACCAATTCATTTCCAGACTTCACGAAGCATTGACTATTGAGTAACCACTTTAGGGTTTTTCAATCTTAGCTTCTTAAAAAAAGCTAGTAATTTCTTTTCGTAAACGGTAACCATAAGCGTACCCGCAAAAATGATTATACCGCCAATGATCATAGTAGCTGTAATCTTTTCATTCAATAAAATAATTCCAAGTAAGCCGATAAAAAATGGCAATAAATAATTGCCAAGTATTGCCTGGGTGACATCCATTCTTTTCAATATGTAAAAGAAAAGCAGCATCGAAACTCCATACACTATAAAACTCAACTCGAGCAAACCAAAGATGACTATATTACCCGAATGCATGATTTTTGAAATGCTAAGCGGCTCTACCCATATCAGTAAAGGGATACAAGCAATACTTCCCACCAGCGAGCAATACACCAATATTTCAAGTTCAGTAAAACCTTTATCTACGAGCAGCTTACTGTATGTATTGAAGAAAGCAGCGCAGGCGCAGGCGACCAGAAAAACAATATTACCTGTAAAATAGCTGCCTTGAGAAAAACTTGCCCCTTTGATGTCGGGTAAAGAAGTGAGCAATACTCCGACAAGCGCTATCAAGAATCCTATTATTCTTACAATGTTCAATTTTTCTTTCAGCAATACTGAAGCAAATACTGCTACAAGCACAGGAATGGTCAAAGTAATAATGCCGGCATTAGAAGCCAGCGTCATAGTAGAACCCACGGTATACAGGTATTGCATCAGGAATATGCCGATCATTCCGGGTATTATGAAGTACCTCAGATCTTTCCAGGTACGACGTTCCGATTGTTTTCTTTTTCTATTCTGCACCCATAAAAAAGGAAGGAACATTAGCGTACTTAAAAGCATTGGAACAAAAGCAACATTCATAGGTCCAATAGTGTCGCCCATTAGTCTTATTACAGGCACTTGTGTTGCCCACATAAAATTCACTACGATCACCAGGAACCAGTCGCGTGCTTTTTGCATTTTGAACATATCATTCCATTATTACTTCAACATTAAAAAAAATTATTTAGGCGGCATGCCTGAACCAAAACCTCCATCCACAACATAGGTCGAACCCGTGACAAATGATGCATCGTCGCTTGCAAGAAAAACGGCAACCTGTGCTACTTCCTCCGGCCTCCCAATCCGCCATAAAGCATGTAACTTACCTGCATCAACACGTGCCTGGGCAGGGTCAGGCTGGCTTTGAAAATAACCCTCGGCAAGTCCTGCGTCGATATAGCCTGGACAAATACAATTAACACGAATTCCTTCGTGTCCGTGATCAATGGCCATTGCTTTTGTCAAACCAATGATGGCGGCCTTGGTAGCGCAATACCCTGCGCAGGAAGGCTCCACAAAATATCCATTTACTGAAGACATGCTTATTATACAACCTTTAGTTGCTTTCAGGTATGGCAAAAAAAGCTTGGAGCACAGAAAAACGCCTCCAACATTTATTGCCATTTGTGCATTCCATTCCTCAAAAGTGGTATCTGCAATTGTTTTATTTACCTGGATAGCTGCATTATTCACGAGGGCATTGATCTGCCCATATTGCTGTATGGTGGCTTGCACCAGCAAAGCAACACTGGTGGGATCTGCAACATCTGCTTTAAAAGCAAAAGCAGTTCCTCCTGCTGCCTTTATTTGCTGTACTGTTTCTTCACCACCATCCTGGTTTATATCGGCTACAACGATGTTGGCGCCTTCTTCGGCAAATTTCAAGGCACAGGCTCTTCCTATTCCTGAACCTGAACCTGTGATCACCACAGAACGATTTTGTAATTTCATAATCAGTTTTTATAGCACTTTATATTTATCATACACTTCCCTCAGCGATTTTCCATCAAGCAATTCTTTTCTTGACAGGTTTTCGGCGTTCACTTTTTCCATGGCCATTTCAATTACCTTTTCCTCGATTGCCTGGGGTATCACAACAATGCCATCAAAATCAGCAAATATGAGGTCACCGGGATTTACCAATACTCCACCACACATAACAGGCACATCGTAAGCCACCACAAGGCCCCGGCCCTTTGAATCCAAAGGCCTTATACCTGCATAAAATACAGGAAAATCCATTTCAATAATCTTGATACAATCTCTCACCTGGCTATCGCAAACACATCCGGTGACACCTTTCTTTTTGGCAATGGTTGACATAAGTTCTCCCCACGGCGCGTTAGTACCGTTCACATCGGTTGAATGAACAACGACGTCATTCTTCCTGAGCGAATCCATCACTTCAATTTCCAGCTTATAAGGATCCTCCTCATCAACGTAGTCTCCTTCCTCCCATTGCAATGTCCTTGCACGCCCCATAAATCCGCAATGCCTCATATCAGGTAAAAGAGGCCTTAGTCGCTGATGCATGGCCTGGTTGCGATAACCAAGTTCATCAAGTATATCACAAATAGCCGCTGCATAAACTTCATGCTTAATACCATCAGGTAATTTTACTTCGGTCGCTGTTCCATGTATCATATTACATTATATTACTTAATTATATTTTTTACGTTGAGATTACAGAGTCTCCCTATTTTGAAATATTAAACGCTTCCCGGGTTGCAATAACTAAACAAGAACTTGATAATTTGTGCATTACAATTGAGCATTGATACTGGCTCCGAGTCCATGAATAATTTGATATTTCATAGCCCCATCGACAGTACTAGTTTGACCGGGCACACTATTCGCGACAACAAATAGTGCGATACCATGGGAAATAAAATTTTCTTCATTACCACACATTCATTGTTTAAAGTTTACATTCCCCTGTAACAAGCAAGCTTAATACCCAGTGTTCTGTTTAAGGCTTTTGCCAAGATCAATTTGAGATTGAGGCACAGGCCAAAGATAATTTTTCGACGGATCAAATACCCTGTCTTCAACCTTAATATGTTCAGTTGAGGTATAGGTCACGTTACCACTAGCATCGATTTGACTGATACGAGCCCCATATACCGGACCATTCATTACTTCATTCCCGATTTTCCATCGTTGGATATCATACCACCGTAGCCCTTCCATGGCTAGTTCCACTCTTCTTTCCCTCCTGAGCAGCTCGCGCATTTGCGTCCGGGTAGAATATTTAGACTGGTCAACTGCAGGTAATCCGGCACGTAAACGTACCTGGTCGAGGGCATCATATACTGTATTATCTATCTGGTTCAATTCTATTTTTGCTTCCGCATAAGTCAGCAAAATTTCAGCGTAACGGATAAGAGGTATATTGAGGCCAGCCCTATAAAGATCTGAAAAATCAGATTTATAATGGATATATTTTTGACCGACATACCCTGTATAATTGTAGGTTGGCCAATAATCCAGGGAATTCGGATCCATTGGATTAAAAATTATTCCTGCATATGCAGCACCCGGAACTATTATGGTCTGAAGCAATCGTGGATCACGGTTCACAAAGGGATGATCAACGTCAAACCCGGATGCCGGATCATCGATCGTTTTACCATTAGCCATTTCATAAGCATCGACAAGGGACTGGGTTATATTTACAGAACTCCACCCTCCTCCCGGCGTCGATTCAGGCGCCAGTACCATCAATCCTACGGTCAAGTCCGGATTTGATTCCAAATATCCATAATCAAGGACTATCTCGGAATTATACTCATTCGTAATGCGAAAAAGGTCCTGGTAATTTGGAAATAACGAATAAACCGCCAGATCCATTACTTCTTTACTTGAGGCCGCGGCTTCCGTATATTTTTCATTGAAAAGCTCAACCCTTGCTTTTAAGGCCATAGCAGCTCCCCGGGTAATGCGACCTAGATCGCTTCCCTCATACGATTTTGGCAGGGTAGGGATAATCGTATCTAATTCATTTAATATAAAATCCACGACCTCGGCCTTCGGAGACCGTTCAACAGCATTTGCTTCTGTTGTAGTAAGCAATGTAGTTACTAATGGAAAATCACCATATAATTGTGACCTTTCAAAATATTCGAACGCCCTGATGAACCTTACCTCACCTTTCATCCTGGTTAAAAGGGTTTGATCCATGGGTGTTTTATCAACATTGGCCAAAAACCAATTGCACTTTGTAATGGTAGTAAAATTAAATTTAGACCTCCAGCTATTAGGAGAAAGAAGTTGCATATTACCGAACTCCTGCCATCCCTCCCAGGGATAAGCATCATGACCGTTATCACTTGCCACATCCATGTAAACTACCCACTGTCCGGATACAAAACGCGAATAACAAGCATTACACGCAGCGGTGGCGTCGTTTACCCCTGTCCATAAGGTTGTCTCACTGTACTCGGTAAGTGGCTGCCGGTCTAAAAAGTCTTTTTTGCATGAGCAGACTGTGACGGTCAACAGTATCAATATTATGATGATTCTATTTTTCATAATTATATTTTATTAAATTATTTAATTAAAAAGTTAAATTGACACCTATGGAATTTACCATCACCATGGGGTAGCTATAACTGTTGCCACCCAGTGGGGATTCAGGATCTACCCACTTATAAAACTTCGTAAATGTGAGAAGATCCTTGCCTGTCCAAAAAATTCTCAATTTGATATCGTTCCTGGCAAAGAATCCATTAGACAGCGTGTAACCAATCTGGACATTTTTAAGTCTCATGTAACTGGCGCTACGTACCCAGAAAGACGAAGGTGTCTCAGATGGATCATTTTGAGAGTTTGAATTCCACACACGCGGAAAAGTTGCGTCAGTATTGGAAGGAGACCAGCGGTCAAGCCATATACTGCTTGGATCTCCATTCTTGTCATAAAGCGAACCCAATATACGCCCCGATACATACGAATTAACCTGTCCTGCACCTTGCAGAAACAACACGGCATCGAATTGTTTAAATCTTGCAGACATGCTGACACCATAGGCTACTTTTGGGAAATAAGTACCCAGAAATTGTCTGTCATTACCGTCAATAACGTTATCACCATTGACATCTTTGTATTTGATATCACCTGGGGCAACCGGTCCTCCCATTCCATTCTGACTGACATGTTTATCAATGTCTTCCTGCGACTGAAAAAGTCCTTGGGACACCCAGCCGTATAACGAATTAATCGGTAAACCCACTCCTTGTATGGTGGAACCATTCGGAAACGGACCGGTACCGGCTAAATCTGTTACTTCATTCTTGATAAAAGAAATATTTGCATCCACATCGAAAGTAAAATCGCGTTGTCTCAAATGATACCCTGCTGTCAGTTCAATCCCTTTATTTTGCACACTACCTCCGTTTATTACCGGGGCATTCAAACCAAAGGAGTTCGCTACAGGAAGTGATAATAAAATATCTGAGGTATTACGTATAAAATAATCTCCTGTAAACGTCACCTTCCCACCCATTAACACAGCATCCAAACCAACATCCGTTGTTGTAGTGCTTTCCCATTTAATATCCGGATTTACACCATTCACGGGAGCAATACCATCTACCGTTTGCCCTCCAAACGTATAGTTCTGGCCAGTAGCAATAGTAGCCTGGTAAGGATAAGTACCAATATTTTGGTTACCAAGCATACCCCATGATCCCCTGATCTTTAAATCCGAAAAGAGTTTTTTCAGAGGTTGAAAAAACGCTTCTTCCGAAATACGCCATCCTGCAGATGCTGAAGGGAATATTGCCCAACGATTTGCCGGGGCAAAACGTGAGGACCCATCATCCCTTATATTTCCTTCTAATAAATATTTTTTCTTGAAGGTATAATTGATCCTTCCGAATACTGATTGTAACGCATATTCAGCTGAATTGCCACCGTTCTGTAAACCTGTAATCGGACCTGCATCCAACTGGTCCAAGGCATTATTCAGATACCCACGCCTGCTACCAAATAAGTAATCGTATTTATTGTGTTCCTGCGAATATCCACCAAGTATACTGAAATCATGGTCGCCAATAGTCTTATCGTACTGCAACAATGCCTGCATCGTTAAATTGTCTGAAAAACTGGAATTGGCAGCTACGATGTTTGGCCCTTCCCAGATGGTTGGTTCACCGCTATTAGGATCATAGTATTGCAGATCGTTAATTCTCGACCTTGCCGCAATAATATTTGCGGTATAGCCAAGCAATGGTTTAAAATGCAACCCATTTAAAATTTCGATGTCGGCTTGAAAAATAGCTGACAGACGATGGGTTTTATTGAAATTATTTGAGCCGCCTTTCAGGACTGCAACAGGATTCCCTTCATCACTATAACCATAGTAACCATTTATAATGTTTGGAACGACCCTACCGGTTTGGTGAAGTGTCGCTATTAACTGCCCGAAATCCAGCCCGTGAATATTACTTACAGGCTCCCTGAATTGCTGCTGTGAATAGGCAATATTGCCGCTTAGTTTAATGCGGGAGTTTAATTGCAAATCAGTCTTGAAGCGTGTTGTATAACGTTCCAATTCGGAGCCTTTCACAAGCCCATTCTGAGAAAGGTAACCTACGGACAGGTAACTTTGCATTTTTTCACTTCCCCCGCTTACATCCAAAGAATGGTTTTGCTGCAGGCCATTACCCTTCCAAAATAAATCGTACCAATCTGTATTGGGATAATGCTCCGGGTCGGAACCATCCTTAAATTTTTGAATCTCTGCCTCACTATATTTTGGGGGTTTACCTTCATTTACCAGGGCCTCATTGTAAAGCGTTGCTGCCTCCCATGAATTAATAAAATCAGGAGTAGCGGTCATTGCCTGCTTACCAATATCCATGTTGTAATGAGCCCTGACTCCCCCTTTCTTACCGATTTTTGTAGTGATCAATATTACGCCATTTGCGGCCCTTGAACCGTAGATGGAAGCCGAAGCTGCATCTTTCAATACGGTGACAGATTCAATATCGCCAGGATTGATATCATCCATGCTGGAGACAATTCCATCCACTAATACCATAGCATCGCTGTTTCCCAACGTACCAATACCACGAACGCGAATGGTTCCCTGGTCGTTACCTGGTTGTCCATTGTTTACCGTAACTGTTACACCCGACATTGTGCCTTGTAAAGCAGAAGACAGGTTAGTAATTGGTCTGCCTTCCAGTTCTTTCGATGACACTGTTGAAACGGCTCCTGTAAGATTGATTTTCTTTTTGGTACCATAACCAACCACAACTACCTGGTCTAATACAGATGATTCGGCGGACGAATTTAGCTCTACATTTAATACTGATTCCCGGGTAACCAATATATCTTTTTCCTCAAGGCCTACATAAGTAACAGAAAGTGTCTGTCCCCGCTGCGCCATAATTTCAAACTTCCCGTTTTTATCAGTCAGCGTAATTTTATTAGTTCCCTTAACGAGAATTGTTGCTGATACTATTGGTGTACCTTCCGGGCCTGATACGGTACCTGTAATCGCATGTTGTTGGCCATAGGACAGCGAAAATACCAGTAAGAACATGCTTAGTAATGAAAACGTTTTTCGCATAATCTGAAAAGTTTTTGTGGGTTAAAATGTTAGATTTGTTTTATTTCGACAAGAAAAAAATTGATATGACATCTATCACTCCAATGGAGTGCATCAATATCCTTATCAACGAAATTATAGTGAGAAAACACTGCTTTTGTTGCCGATATTGTTTAATCAATACCCTATTCCGTATTTAATTTTCAGAATACCCCGCTACTATATTATAGTCAGTCCCCGGTTTGATAGTAACCCACGCATACGTAGTGCCTTTTATTGACACAGGTGCAAAAACTTGTGTAACTCCGTTACTTTTTATACTACTTATTTTTTTGCCATTGTAAATAAATGGAAGCATGTAGGTTATACCGTTAGTATGCGTTAGTGAAGATTTTATTTTAAATGAAAGTGTATTATTTTTCCATTTGGTATCACTGAATATGGCTTCGTCTTTTGCACGGAGAAAGTCAAGTAATTTCTCTTCTGTCCAAACCGGAATATTTTTGTTGTTTGCATAGTCCAGCATTTTCATTAGTGGGATTTCAGAGAAAAAATATTCCGCGTTATGGGCCTTCACACTTACAAATGAATAGACTTCATCATCAAGGCTCCTGTCCACGAGGCCTTTGAAGCAGTTGTAAAAGCCGTCCTTATCGTCGTGCTCCATGTACTGTTGGTCATATACATTATTGAAGTGCTGGTACACGTTAATTAGATTGCCCTGCATATTTGCAAACTTCATAGTGAGGCCGCTGCCGGTATAGTTGCCCTGGTTGGTACCAAATGCTCCTAAAAAATGTCCCTGGTTTGAACCATTATCATAATGGGCATAATTACAATCGAGTAGTAAACCATTTTGTTCTTCTATCTGCGCTTGTGCCGAAAAATCCGGTAAACCATCCATTGTTTTCCCGCACCATACAAACCAATGATTGGTAACAGTACGCATAGGACCAATGTCGTATGATGCTTTGAGTTTGTAATTCAGATTTTTGAATACGCTATCCATCGTCTTCCAATCAGGATCTACTGCCTGGCGTGTATCATCCGGGTGGCCAGACATTTCGAAGCCTTTATTCGCCCATGTATGAATCCATTTTTTAGAAATAAAATCAACCTCTTTAATGTATAAGGTCATCTTGGCTCCTTTTGCATCAACATCTTCAAATTGCTTTTGGAATTCAGCCTCTTTGGTATCTTCGCCATCATTATTAAGTGTAATAACGCATTTTAATGTATCAGGAAAATACCAAAACCGGGGTAACGGCTTTTTGTACTCACTCATTTTTTCAATACCATGCGACAATAATCTCATTTGCTCATCTGCCTGGTTGATGGTGTTTTTAGAAGTATCTACCCAGCCATTTGTAAATAAATCCATAGCCCGGATACCGGTTATTCCATCCATTTCTTTACCTGCATCCCGGTAATTCCCCTGGCGTGTGTATGAAATATTTTGGGGTAAATTATATAAGAACGACATCGTATGGCCTTTGCCATAATTGTACGTGACGACTGCAGGATATGTTGTCGGGGTAACAGCATCTTTGTATAAAGAAGCTATTATCTCACCGCCCTTTACCAGGTACTTATCTGCGTTTACATGTAACTGTAAGGTCTGGGTAGTAATTCCATTACCAATGGCAGTATTTGTTTTTAGTAAAATATAGGCCGCATCAGTTGTGCCCCCAGCGTCTTCTATTCCGAATATGCCGTTTAACTTTTTATCGGGCTTAAAGGCGATTAAGTTTCCGCCACCACTAACATAGTTTGTCAACAAGCCAGCTTGATGGATTGTCAGATTCATGTCGGTTAAAATAATGACATCAAATTTTTCCAGCCATTTCAACGTTAGTTTGGCATCGGCAAAAGATTGTATTTGAAATTCATTAAAGCCTTCGGTCTTCAGGATTTCGCCAGTGTATGGACCAAAACTTTTATTGTCGGCCAATATAAGAATTGGATATGTTGAATTAGCCGCTGCATAATTAGTCCTGGCAATAAACAAACATATCACTAATATTACAGGCATTATTTGTTTGAGCTTGAATTTCATATTAGTAAATGTCTTTGTTCATAACAAAATTACCCTTGAACTCCCAGTGAAATTTACCCGATACCAACCAATCATTACCCTATTTTGTATTGGTTCCGGATATAAGTGCTTATGCAAGGAAATAAGTGGAATCGCCAAAACTGATTATTGAACAAAAAATCGGGACAAAAGACAATAATTCTGCAAGGAGAGAAATACAACGATGGCACGGACTAGCATGGAAATAAATGTCTTAAAGCGAAATACTGGTATATTTTACCGAAAATAAAATTTAAGTTGATGCATCTTCTCCTTATCAAAGCATGCTTTCTATTAATTTGTTTATTTAATCTTTCGGTTATTTTCTTTTGCAAAAGAACAATCGTTTTGGGTACATCCATATTTTTTTGGCCGATGGTACAATTATGAAAGTATGTTAATTGAGGAAGTTTTATTATAGCAAAGAAGTTATTAGATAAGATTTCTAATGGCGGCCATTAGAAAAGATGTGAATAAAAAGCTTACTGGTGTTGAGTATGGATTTTATAAAAAGCATTAAAATTGAAGTAAGAAAATCTTATAAAAAAATGGACATTAAAATTGCTTTTACTGATAAAGAAATTACTCCCTGGTCTGGAACTCTCCTACTAAAAAAAATGCTTGACAGGATGAACATAGATGATCAGCTTGATAAATTACCTTTTCCCATGCAGGGTTCTAACCGGGGTTATTCTCCTAATCAACTGATCAAGCAGTTTATTACCAGTGTTTGGTGTGGCGCCAATAAATTTGAGCATTGTGAAGTTACCCGCCACGATGAAGTGCTGAGACAATGCTGGGGGTTTAAGCAAATGGCTGGTTGCAAATCATTTCAACGATTTTTTAATAAGCACACTACTGCCATCAATCATGATATTTTCACTCCCTTATACCAATGGTTTTTTGGCAAGCTGCAATATGATAATTACATCGTGGATATAAACTCATCCATCTTTACCCGCTATGGCAATCAGCAAGGCAGTAAGCGAGGCTATAATCCACAAAAGCCAGGAAGAAACAGACATCATCCGCTGTTGGCATTTATTGAAGAAACCCGGATGGTAGCCAATTTTTGGTTGCGCAGCGGCGATGCCTATACGAGCAATAACTTCCAGGGGTTTTTATCAGATACCATTGAAAAACTAAATGGGAAAAACATTGGGCTCTTAAGGGCCGATAGTGGTTTTTACGGTAAAGAAGTTTTTGATTACCTGGAAGAAAATGAACTGGTAAGCAGCTATATTATTGCTGCCAGGCAGTACAGGCCTATTCAACAAAAGATAGCCGGCCACACCCTTTGGATAAAAGTAAGTAAGGGGATTAAGGTTGGTGAAACTACCTATCAGAGCCCGTTGTGGGATAAGCCATGACGCCTGGTAATGGTTCGTCAGTTAATCGCAGAGCGTCCCAATGCCACAGGTAAATCATTAAAATTATTTGGACAGGAGGGTATCTATAACAATTACAGATATAGTTGTTTTATTACCAATCTTGCATTGCCGCCCCTGCAGGTTTGGAACTTATACAAACAAAGAGCTAACTGTGAAAACAGAATTAAAGAATTGAAATACGATTTTGGTGCAGATAAATTTAATCTGAAAAACTTTGACGCTACTGAGGCGGCACTGAATTGGGTGATGATGGCCTATAACTTTATAAGTCTCTTCAGGCAGGTTGTATTGAATACAAAAGTGGAACAACGAATGAAGACCTTACGATATAAAGTATTTGCCATTGGTGGTTATATGATAAAAAATGGAAATCAAAAAATTCTCAAGCTATCCCTTGCCATGAAACGACGAGAGTGGTTCTCAGGACTATGGAATTCCAATAAAACTTTTGAATTTCCAGTATTAATAAAAACCTAATGACTTTTTTGGGTTTATACAATTGAAGGAAAATAATTACTGTCAGCGGGCGTTAACTAACTGTAATCAAACAATCCTGAAATGAAATATCATCTGTTTTTATTGATTAGCCTGCCTTTCACATTATTTTCTCAAAAAAGGGTAGATCTTGATCGTTTTAATTTTAGAGTACAATTTCGTTCCCTGCCTCTTATTCGTATAGACAGCAGTTATAGAACCTACAATGTAGCAGTTGACGGAACTAAAATGATGCGGCCTTTTCTTAAGGAAATCGATCCATCTAATTCTGTAATATTGGATGGATGGCGTAAGCTACCCCAGGATGGGCATTTAAATATTGAGGTAAAACTTGAAGACCTGCTTCCTGAAACAGTAACTCTTAAAGACCGTGTGATAAATGTAAAAGACAGCAAAGGGGTGATTACAAAAACCAGCACATTATTCTACCAGGAAGTAATATATACATTTGCGGCAACCGCGGAAATAACCGATTATTTAGGAGTTCATATTCTTGATGAAGTACTTGCTGACAGGGCTTATAAACAGGTTTATACGAGTCCTGAATTTGGAAACCGGGCTCTTGCCGAGAGCTATTTTGTCATTAATTCTCTGAAAGTTACTAAAGATCTTTACCGTAGTTGTGTCAATAGGGCCATACACTATCTTAGCGAGCGTATCACTAGTAATTTTGGATTTAGCGAAGTCTCCGTTCAGGATTATATGTGGGTAATTGGGGGCAAGAAGGACCCTGAATACTCTGATTGCAGAAAGGCATTTCTGCTGATGAATGATGTTTTGTTCAGCATGGATGCAAATAATTCCATCGCTGGCGTGCGTGAACAATTAAAACCAGCAATTGATTATTTTGAAAATATTAAAAAAAGGTATGATAGTGCTGACAGGCATGATCGTAAAATAAGGTATGCCAGTTATTTTAATTTGGCTGTTTTATATTATTACTTAGATGATCCGGAAATGATGATGAATGAAGCGAACGGGCTTATTTTAAATGATTTTCAAACAGGCATTGGTAAATCTTTCCAGGAAACTGCACTACGTTTAAAGAAACAGTTTCAAAACACGAATATTTATACCCGACATTTCAGAATCGAAATTTCGAATTTTAGAGGGCCTAAAGAACGTCCGGACACTGTTATAAAATAAGAAGAATTTTTACTTCCCAGCATGCCAGAGATTATTGAAAGTGCCTTCAATCATCCGACAATGATGACCACCAAAATTCAAACTGCACTCGAAAAAACTTTGTATAAAATAAGATGAATGTAAAAAAGGCATTGCAGATCAATTGATCTGCCATGCCTTTTTTGCTAAAAAGAATTTATTTTCCTAACGCCGCCTTGCCCGTAGCCATATCGACATAGTGAATCATACGATCAACTTTCCCTTCACTATCGAAATGCAAATCATCATGAGCCATTCTACCACGCGCTTGCCATTTTTAAATTTCTCAATTAACATGTACCAACCCAACACCCAGAGGTTCCCGAAGCTTCAACACTTTGAGACTTGTGGACATTTATAGGAAGCCAGATATCATTGCTGAAAGTAATAGAATCGATGCAGTTCCAAGATCTTTCCAGTAGCCGGCTATGCATTTTCACCAACCATACTGTCACCACTGTTCCAAACAAAAAACTCTATTATCTGCCCAACCTGTCATCCAACTATTAATATCGGCTTTTGCAAATAAGGAAATAAAGTGTTTCCCAATATCTATATTTCTGGCATCCGCGCCAAGAAACGATTTTATGAGGTAGGATATATCAATACTACAAACATATCCACATGCATCAAAAAGTTACCGGTGTCTGTGTTTTTGATTTTTTAAAGACATCTGGTTTGCAATAATGTGATATTAACTAAGAACGAGGGATACTTAGTCTTAAAAATCGCTTGCAAATTGAATTATATTTGCAACATTTTTTTATCAATATGCATTGCCATTATGGTTACCGCAAAACGAACCAATTCCGACAATCCTGACTTTATCAATCTCGTAAAATACCTCGACGCAGATTTAGCTGAAAGAGATGGAGAAGACCATTCCTTTTAC
>JBKJRY010000361.1:0-21672 GCA_046593045.1 Chitinophagaceae bacterium
AAACTAATAAGGATTACTAACAAAGAAATGGAGGCAATCGTGTATATATACTTCACTCTCTATTGAATTAGAAATCCCTTTCAGCATTTTCTGAGGTTTTACCGAAAATAATCTGAAAGGGACATTGAAAAATTTGCTACATCAACTGTCAAATCAACATTCTAATAACCCGGATTTTGCGTAATCAATCGATTACTTGCATCAATTTCAGCCTGTGGTATGGGGAATAAGAAATATTTATCATTCCATGTAGCGCCATTGGCTGTCAATGTAGATTTTAGCCTGTCAGTACGCTTTAGGTCGAACCACCTGATTTGTTCCAATGCCAATTCAAGATTACGTTCTTTTAATACAGAATCCCTGAACTGGTCTTTAGTCAATCCTGCAGTAAGATTTGGTAACCCAGCCCTGTTTCTTACTTTATTAAGTTCAGTATATGCAACAGTAGTAGCCCCATTTACTTCATTTTCAGCTTCCGCTTTTACCAATATTAGGTCAGCGTAACGATATACAATAAAATTATAACCAGCACCATCTCCACTCACCTTAGCCGGATCTTGCCACTTACCTTGGTTAGAAGCAGGATCGGCAGGAGTAAGAAATGTTGTATTTCTCCGGTCATCAGCAGGGCTAAATTTTGGATACAAACCAGGGTCGGCCTGGGTAATACCCCAACCACTTAGTGCATCCAGCCTGGAGCCTTGCCCATCAACCCTTATAAATTGGATGGCAAAAATATCTTCTGGTCCATTTTTCTTTGTTATGTCAAACACATCTTTAAATATAGTGGCGAGGCTGTACGGGCCACTAGTTATTACTTCTGTTGCTTTTGCCAATGCGTTGGGGTAATCTTTTTGGGTTAAAAATACTTTGGCCAAATAAGCTGAAGCCGCCCACTTAGTAACGATACCCTTTGGTGCAGTTGTAGGCAAGTTCAGTTCTGCATCTTTAAAATCTGCTATTATCTGTGTATAAACTTCCGCCTCTGTACTTTTCGGAATATTAACCTCATCAGCTCTTTTCGTTTGCGTTATTCTTAGAGGCACACCTCCAAACATTTGCACCAACTGAAAGTAATTTACAGCACGCCAGAATTTTGCTTCGCCAATAGCTGCCTTTGCAAAAGTTTTACCAGTACTATTATCTGTAGCTTCAATTTTGGTTTGATTATCTGTTATAAGGTTTGCTCCAGCAATTGCTCTGTAAGATGAATTCCACCAATCTGGAATTTCGCCGGTGGAACTTGCTGTGAATGTCAGCCTGTGAAAGTCGCCCCAAAATGCAGCACCATTACCTTCATCGCTGGTAGCATTTAAAATCATAGTACCTGCCTGGCCATACCCACCGCAGCAAGTCTGCATTGACCTGTACATTCCTGCTAAAGCAGATGTTACATCTTTCTGGCTTGTAAAAAAAACGCTTTCGGTATTGGCAGAATAAATTTTTTCATCCAGTTTATTACATTGTGTAAATGATGCTGCAACAAACAGAAGGAAGCAAAATCTTATAAGTTTTATTATATTCATAAATTTGATTTTAATTCTTTTAGAAACCAATGTTTAATCCAATAGTGTACGTCTTATAAAGTGGTATAGAAAGTATGTCTATATTCCTGAACAAATTACTTTGTGCAAAGGAGTTTACTTCAGGGTCGTAACCAGAATATTTGGTAATGGTAAATAAATTAGTGGCACTGGCATATATTCTTATACTTCTTATAAATTTAGTTGTTCCTGCCGACAGATTGTATCCTAAATTAATTGACTTAAGCCGTATAAAATTAGCACTCTCCACAGAAAAATCTGAATGATTATCAGAACCAACCTGCTGGCCAGGCGCAGCATATTTCGCATTAGTATTAGTTGGTGTAAAATAATCATTGGCAACTTTCGACCTGTTGCCAAGCCGCCCTTGTACATAATCACCTAAGTTCCACATATCACTGCCAATAGAACCTTGCAAGAGGAAGTTTAAATCAAAGCGTTTATAAGAAAAGTTATTAGCGATTCCAAAAGTGAAATCAGGATTTGGGTCACCTATTACTCTTCTGTCCTTATCATTTATTTGTCCATCTCCATTAAGGTCTTTAAACCTTCTTGTACCTACTTTTGAACCTGATATTGCAGGGCCTTTTGCCAATTCTGCATCATCACGGAATAAACCATCTGACACATACCCATAAAATAAGCCAACGGGCTGGTTTTTAATTAAGGCTGTGTAGGCACCGGAACCTCCTACAACGTCAAACCGAACCAATAAAGTATCAACATTTCCACGGCCAAGGTTAGTTATTTTTTGTTTGTTGCTGGCAATATTTGCATTAATGTCCCATTTAAAATCTGTTGTGTTAACTACCACTGCACGAAGTTCTAACTCGATTCCTTTGTTAGATATACTACCCACATTATTTAACTGGTTAGTATAACCAGAATTACCAGGAAGGGGCAAAAACTGTAGCAGGTCATCTGTATTTTTTACATAATAATTGATACTTCCTGAAAGGCGCTGGTTCCAAAACCCAAAATCCAGACCAAGGTTTAACTGTCTCGTTGTTTCCCATTTCAATTCTGGATTACCCAGAACAGCAGGAAAAACCCCTGTTTGCAAAATACCACCATAAGGATATTGATTAAAGCCAAGTAAAGATTTTGTTTGAAGGGATGCAACAGCCTGGTTGCCACTTAAGCCATAACTAACTCTTAATTTCAAATCACTCAGGTTTTTAGCATTTTTTAAAAAGTCTTCTTGGCTTATTCTCCAGCTTACTGCGCCAGATGGAAAAAAAGACCATTGGTTACCTTTTGTAAATTTTGAAGAACCATCATAGCGGCCTGTAAATGTTACAATGTATTTATCATTGTAAACATTATTTAACCTGATAAAATAAGAAGAAAGCAAATCTTCAGTTCTACTCGTCTGAATTGGATATGTTGTGGAACCGGCTGCCAGGTTTTCATTTAATAAAATATCATTGGAAAAGCCTGAAGCCCCTGCATTAATAATACGGTAGTTAGAGGTCTGGTAAGAATAACCAGCCACGGCGGTAAGGAGGTTCTTTCCAAAATTTTTATTATAGTTTCCAAAGGCTTCCAATAAATAACTGCTTGAGGCATTAGTATTTTTCCCGGCAAGACCACCTGTTTGGAAACCGTTGAAAGTAGTTTTGGAATTGTAATAGATATCCCTCAATAAATCGTTTTTAAACAGGCTTCCCCTTACTTCCAGGCTAAGGCCTTCCAGAATTTTTGCTTTTAAGGAAAGGTTGTTCAAAAATGTTGATACAGTGTTGCGGTTCAATACATCTGTAGCCAGGGCAATAGGATTAAATGCAAGCCTGGGTGATGCAAGGCCTGTAATATCTGCCGTCGAATAATTTAAAGTGCCGTCTGCATTGTAGGGTGCTTCTGCAGGGTTCGCAGCAAGGGCTGCTTCAAATAAGCCATACTTTTGAACATCACGAATATCTGAAGGGGAGTTATCTGCTTTTGATTCACTATAAGAAGCGGTGTTATCTAAACTCAGCCAAGTTGTAAGATTAGTCTGGAGGTTCAACCTGAAGTTTGCCCTCTTAAATTGTGAACCAATTAGCGGCGTTTCCTGGCTGAGCCATCCAATGCTTCCCGAATAAAGGACTTCTTTACCTCCACTGAAATCAAGAGAATGATTTTGAGTAACACCATTCCTTTTTATAACATCAATCCAGTTTGTATTGGTAGTCACACTATTTGGTGAGGGATAGAGGATATTATTAATTGTAGTATCCTTATAAAAAACAGGATTACCCAATTCTTTATTAGCTAGGTTTTGATACGCAGCAAATTCAGCGCCGCTCATCAATTCAATTTTAGAATCATTTAACTGGCTTACACCGTAGCTGGTATTAAAGTTCAGTTTTGCCTGTCCAGATTTTCCTTTTTTTGTTGTTACTATAATTACCCCATTAGCACCCCTTGAGCCATAGATAGCCGTGGCAGAGGCATCTTTTAAAACTTCAATGGACTGGATGTCTGCCGGGTTTAACCAGTTTAATGCGCCGTTGGGATTACCCTGTCCAGCATTTCCAGATCCGCCATTCGTTAGTCCAATTGGGCCACCAGCAGCGAATGCTCCATTATCATTGATGATAGGAAAACCATCTATTACAAATAAGGGTTCATTCGTACCGTTGAGTGAGTTACCACCTCTTATGCGTATGCTTGTACCTGCGCCAGCCTGTCCATTAGACTGATTAATTTGTACACCTCCTGCGCGGCCAGTTAAAGCCTGGTCGACTGAGGTTAACGGTACTTCGCCCACTTTATTCAGGTTAACCGAGGTAACGGCTCCAGTCAGATCTTTTTTCTTAACTGTACCATAACCAATAACAACAACGTCACTCAATGAAGATGACTTTGATGTTAATTGGACAGAGACATTACTGCTTTCGCTTTTAGCTGTAAATTCATTTTCATCATAACCTACGGAACTAAATGTTATAACATCCTCCTTGTTTACCTGTAGTGAAAATTTTCCCTGCTCATCAGTGGTGGTTCCACCTGTAGCGTTCTTTACCTTCACTGATACACCTGCCAATGGGGCATTGTTTTGGGAAGTTACTTTGCCGCTGATGGTAATTTTATTTTGTTGTGCTGTTGAAAGGAATGTGGAAAACAAAAAAAGTAATGTGAGCGAGACCTTAATAGTTTGTTTTATAAAAAACGATTCTTTTTTATACATATCAAGCAATTTTTGTTTTAGTAAAAAAATCTATTTCAATAAAACACAACTTTATAAAATGAAAGTTGAATTTAGAAGCAATTTAGAAAGGATATTTTCGGTAACTGTCCTGCCTTGACCTGAAAAACAAAAAAAATATTAGAGTTTTATAAAACCCACATGGACAATGCATTTCAAAGCAAATTATTTTTTTAATTTTTTGAACAATAGCAGTTATCGAAATATCAGGAAGTCAGTTTAATGGAAAAAATTTTCTAAAAAGAGTTTCTTAATGTTAACTTAAACGGCACCTCAACATGCTCGTTAGAGTTGGATAAAATTAATTCGGCACCAATTTTTCCCATTTGTTCGAAATCTGTGGATATTGTAGTGATGCCGTTCAGAATCATTTTTTTTATCGGAATTTCATTATATGAAATAATACCGACCTTCTCTCCAACTTTAAAATTTAGGAGTAATATTTTTTCAATTAATGAAACAGATCGTGTTCCATAACATTAATAAATACCTCACCTTCACTTATTGTTTCATCCCGTATATCACTTAGGATCTTGTGCGAAAAGGTATTGTCCTGGCAAAATTTTTTGAATCCTTTTAATATTTCCGGAGGGTAATAACTGTTAGCCGGAAAATAATTTTTATTGTGTGATATTTGGAGAGCTGATCTATTGCTTCAGATAGCGTATTGTAAATATCCATCTCAAAATTTTCCTATACAGCAGCAAATTTTCCAATCACATTAGGGATCATTTTATCCATTAATAAAAGATCTTCTTTGGGGATTATATTTATTACTAAACGCAATCGGCGGAGAATTGTTAGAGAAAAAGCTATAGCACATTACATAGCATTAAACTTTTAGTAAATGCACAAGACTACTACTAGCCGGATTATCGGAGGGATTATATTGTATATACCCAAAATCATTCAAATCCCTCATACACTTGTGATACGTCGCCAACCCACTAATCTTTGCCACTTCCATTACGGAAACTCTAGTAATTTTTATTGGACTCCGGAATTCATTCAAATTATAAAATTGAAACAACGCCATATACAAACTTATATGCGTTGTTCCAATTCGATGATCCTCCCGGATTGCAGAATAAAAATTCGTCAACTCCTGTACCTTTCCCATATTCGATTCACTTATGCGGCATTACTATTCAACAGCTTTTTAATATCCTCGCACCGGTAGTAGTGAATGCCACCGACCTTACTCGAAGGCAGTTTTCCGGTGATTCTGAGTGTTTGGATGGTATTGGCGGAGATTTTCAGCGGTTTCCGCACTTCCGAATTTCTTAGCCAAGGTCTGTCCAGTTTGGCTTCCTGGGGAGCCAACAATTGACGGAGGTCGTTAATAAGCTGCATCCTCAACTCCTCCAAGTCTTCTTTTGTTACTAAATTGATTGCCATAATTTGTTTGAAATTAAAATATTCGAGCTGATAATTCAGGTGGTCGGGACAGTTATTTAGTACAGCACCGGCATTCTGATTTGATTGTTAAACGGATATTCCCTTTTTACGTGTATTCTTTTTTTTACACCAGTAAGGTCATCAGGCTTTTGCTTAATGGATTTCTTTACCTCTTCTTTCACATCCTGTTTTTGCTCTTGTTTTTCCTCTTTATTTTGAGGTTGATTGTTTGCCTAGTATTGACCGAGTCGCTCCTTTGGAAACTGTTTCATTTGTGCATCATAGAGGTTTACCGTTTTATATTGGGGATTTGCATCAATAAACATTTTCTGGTTGTCTCCATCTTTTTCAATCGTTACAGATTGCACGTTTCCTTTTTTTAATGATTGCATCAACATGTTTTCTTTTTCAGGGTCATCCAGTTCAGCGATAGGGAATTTTCCGACAGCTTCCCGGAGATCGAAGCCATAATTTTCATGAAATTGTCTCACCTGGAAATTGTTGTTCTTGACCTTAGCCCTGCACAATAATGTTTTTTTTCAATCCTGTTTTCTGTAAGCCTTTTGTTGAGAATGGAGTGTGCCCCGTCTGCGCCAAGGGCCATCTTAGCCTCAAACGATGAAGTGGAAGTCTTTAATAAAATTTTTTCGGGGGAACTAGCGACCTCCGTTACCAGCTGGTTTTGAAATATTTTTACATCCGGTAATTTAGCGATTTCAGTAAAATAGAAATTATCAAAATCAAGGCGCTTGGCTACGAAACCACCTCCAAATTTATCTTCCGGTGCGGCAAATTCAATGTCCATTGCTTTATGGTTTGGGGAATAAAACCGCACACCGTTAGAAGTAATCTTGTTTGTAAATTGATATAATTTTTCTGTAAGCTTTTCGTCAATTAAATGAAATTGTCTGGATACATCAGCACCAAATGCATCTCCGCAAATTTTTTCCCTGGGAAAAATATCTTTTTCAACGAGAGCTATTTTCAAGCCTTTTCCCGAAAGCATAAAGGCAGCGATACAACCGGCTGGCCCTGCTCCGAGAATCACCACATCAAATTTTAATGCTTCCATATTCTAAAGTGGAAGCTACAACATTATCAGATTGCAGCACATGTGTCGTACCAGGTTTATTATGTCTTAAAAATTTTCAGGCAAAAGCACAACTAACAATAGGAATATCGCTTTGTGATCTTTGTGTCTTTGTGGGATATGCGTCACTACAATTAACTTATCACCTATGGTTGTAAAAAAGAGATACAGAAGAACAATCTTCCGGCTTGTCAAGCCAGTATCTTACAAAATTTCTGAATTTATATTATCTTAAAATAAGATGCTTGCTGTTTTTAAATATCCGGTGTGTTTAAAATCACCGATCACTTAAGGAACTTTTTCTTCGGAGATCAGTACTTGGAAAACTGAATGCATGTTGTTTATTTATTGCACCTGTTTTTGATTAACAATAATTTCAATAAAATTCCCCGCAATCAAAATTTTATCTCTACTGTACCCGTTACATTTTTATTTTCATTCCATTCCGGCCCGTTTTCCAGCAGTCGTATCGCTTGTTCTTCACATCCTTTGCAACTTGAGTTCAACACCTTAATATGCTGAGGCCTTCCTTTTTTATTTATACTGAATGAAAGCACCACTTCACCCGCAAGGAGTTCTTTGTCTGCATCATAAACGGGCAGCAGATTTTCCTGCAGATATTGTTTGAATTTTTCATTAACCGGGAAAGGTTGCAATGCTGACTTTGTTATTTGAACACCGGCAGCTTTTTCCTGTAAATTTTTTGCAGGAGATAGCGATGTTTTTTTATTTTTTTTTGAATAGGCAGTGCCAACGACTTCACTAAGGCTTGCTTCGTTTTTATTCATTGTTATAACAGGCTGCTTATCTTTTTGGAGTGTAGCAGCGGCTGATTCAAGGCCAACTCCTGAGGCAACAACGTTTGTAGTGCTGTCAGGAGATGTTAAAGAGAAATGTCCGCTTGCATCAGTGGTAATTATCTTATGTTGATTTTTATCTTCAATGCTTACATAAGGAATTGGAGCACCACTTTCATCGGTTACTCTTCCCTTAAGCACATATTGTTTTGATGTGTCTTTTTTATTTATTGATTTGCTTTGGTTAAAACTATCCTGGGCATAATTGTTCTCTGCCATGCGCAATGAAGTTGCTGCTTCAGCGGTTTCTGAAACCGGTTCTTTATCAATCTTTTCGTGTTCTATGATTGCATTTGTTTTTGGTAAAGTAGCTTTATCATTCCTGGAAACTTTAGATTCCTGCCGGCTTTCAAAAGCAACATCATTATTTATTGTACTGCTGTCTTTTAAAAGGGTTGACGGTGCTTCAACTTTTGCAGGTGATTTTTGAGTATCATTTTTTGCAAGAGAATACTCTGTTGCATTATTGTCATTCGTGCGATAAAAGAAATAACCAACCCCCAGGATAATGATGAACAATGCTGCAATGCTCCACCATTTATTTTGTACAACCGCTGAAATAAGAAATATTTTTTTCTTTCCCGGCCTGTCCGCAAGCCGCTGTTTCAACTCAGCAATATCATTTTCAGGGGATTCAACATACGCATATCCTTCCAGCGCATCCGCGAGAAACGGATCTTCAAGCGCGGCTTTTTCCAGTGCATGCATTTCATTGGCAGGCATTGAGCCTGCATGGTAGCGTGCAAAGTCTGAGACGTTATATGTTTTATTTTTTTCTTCCATTGATCATGCTTTTTGCAAAGCCTGTTTTTCCATACATATTTTTAAATTTCTCCTTCCATTCTGGATAAAGCTTCTCACTTTATTTATATCCTTGCCGGTAGTTTCGGCTATTTCCATATAGCATCTTTCTTTAAGGTAAAACAATTGAATGGCCTTTTTTTGATATTCGGGCAATTGCTCAATGCAATATTCCATATTGTTTAAATGCAGCTCTTTTCCTATTACACCATCAGGATGTATATTTTCCGCTAAATGCATAACATCCGCGTCAATATGTGCAGGATATTTTTTATTGCCGCGGATTTTCATCAGGCAATGATTTTTCGAAAGCTGGTAAAGCCAGCCTTTAAAATTATCCACCTCATATTTTTTTAACTTGATCACAAGCTCTTCAAATATATTGATCACGCAATCTTTGGCTTCCTCGGGCTCTTTCATGTATTTAAGGCAAACACCATATACAATCTCCATATAGCGGTTATATAGCTCGCCAAGTGTATCCATATTACCACTCTTCCTGTATTGTACTACAAGTTCCTGGTCAGTTTCAGCAGACAATATTTTTTTTATAAATGCCAAGGAATAAAGTTATTCAAATATTTTTCTCAACGATTTATGTAATTCTTAAAAATGGTGCATCTACCTATAAAGATCATTCACAAAGCGATTTCCATAAAGGAAATTATGGCATGGTCATCACTTAAAAATTAAAGTTTATGAAAAAAATTATTTTACTGCTGCTGACGATTTTTATCTTATTCGCAGCATTCGACAAAAAAGAATCTGTTACTATTTCCGGAAATGTAAAAGATGAAGCGGGTGCTCCTGTTGCATTTACAACCGTAAAGGCCGGAAATGTTACCATCACTTCTGATGTTAATGGAAACTATACAATAGTTGTGGATGAAAAAGAAAAATATCTTTTCTTTTCTGCGGTGGGCTTCATTACAGAAAAAGTAAAAATCAATAAACAAAAAGTTATCAATGTAATTATGAAAGCAAGCTCTGTGTCCATGGATGAAGTTATTGTCACTGGCTATGCGCAACCTGGCGTAAAGCAACTGGCCGGAAAGGTAAGTGGTTTATACCTTACCAAAAAGGCACCTAATGGTTCTGTGCAAAACAATTTTTCTTTGGATAAAGAGTATAATACAGAAGGGTATGACAATATTGTTGAAAATGGTTTTCATAAAGTAACCGATGATCCCCTTTCAACTTTTTCTATTGACGTAGATGCTGCTTCCTACAGTAATGTGCGCCGCTATATCAACAGTAATCAATTGCCACCCGCAGGTGCCGTGCGCACTGAGGAAATGATTAATTATTTTAAATACCAATACCCGCAACCAACAGGTAAAGATCCTTTCTCCATTAATACAGAAATAAGTGATTGCCCGTGGAACAAAGAGAATAAGCTGGTGTTGATAGGCCTGCAGGGAAAAAATATTCCTGTTGAAAATTTGCCTGCGTCTAACCTGGTTTTTTTAATTGATGTATCCGGCTCCATGATGACGGAAAATAAATTACCGCTTGTGAAAGCTTCTATGAAATTACTTACTGATCAGTTGCGTGAAACGGACCGTATTTCAATTGTGGTGTATGCGGGCAATGCAGGCCTTGTACTGCCATCTACCAGCGGAAGTGATAAGATGAAAATTAAAACTGCTATTGATGCTTTGGAAGCCGGTGGCTCAACAGCAGGTGGTGCCGGCATCCGGTTGGCGTATAAAACAGCAACCGAAAATTTCATGGAAGATGGAAACAACAGGATCATACTTTGCACTGATGGCGATTTTAATGTGGGTGCCAGCAGTGATGATGATATGGTAAGGCTGGTAGAAAAAGAACGTAACCAGGGAATATTTCTTACTGTACTGGGTTATGGGATGGGTAATTATAAGGACAGTAAAATGCAGCAGCTTGCAGATAAAGGCAATGGTAATCATGCTTATATCGATGGAATAAATGAGGCCAGGAAAGTGTTGGTAAGTGAATTTGGGGGAACTCTTTTTGTAATAGCAAAAGATGTAAAGCTGCAGGTTGAATTCAACCCCGAAAAAGTCGCAGGCTATCTTTTGATAGGTTATGAGAATCGCCTTTTAAATAAAGAAGATTTCAACGATGATAAAAAAGATGCCGGTGAATTAGGTAGCGGCCATACAGTAACAGCTTTGTATGAAATCATTCCGGCAGGAGTGCCATCTGAATTTTTGAAAAGTACTGATCCCCTGAAATACCAAATGCCCGGCAAGAAAATTTTATCTTCATTCAATGATGAAATTCTTACAGTAAAATTCCGTTACAAAGAACCCGGTAAAAATAATAGTGAGCTAATTGTTCATAGCGTACCAGATAAATCTGTAGATATAAATAATACATCTGATAATTTCAGGTTCGCATCAGCAGTCGCAGATTTTGCCATGCTGTTGCGAAACAGTGAATTCAAAGGCAAGGGCAGTTTTGAGCAGGTAATCAACCTGGCGAACGGATCTGTCAGAAATGATACTGAAGGACACAGGAAAGAATTTATAAACCTGGTAAAAAAAGCAAGTGGGTTAAAAGATAATGTGGGAATAAAATAAATTGCCTTAATATCTTTTTAAGCCTGGTTATAACATCAATAGATATTATACGGAATAAGAAGAGCTGTGAATTTTATGAATGCGGAAGCAGGCCAAGCAATGGCTATTGAGTCACAGGAGATCTTTTAATTCAGTGGTAAATGCCGCTGAATTATAATCTGCCATGCCCTCATGCTTAAACACTATTTTACCTTCTTTATTAATTATAATGGTAGTGGGTAAAGTGCCACTGAAAATTTCGTTGGGCACAGTTCCCGGTGTGTAAAATATTGGCAGGGCGAAATTATTTTTTTCAAAATACTGTATAGCTTTTGACCTGTCTTCATCTTCGTTAATAACCAGGAACACAATCCTGTTGTCATTTTTTAATTTCTTGTATAACGCATCCAATGACGGCATTTCGACCCTACATGGCGGGCACCATGATGCCCAAAAATTAATAAGTACCACCTTGCCCTTTAACCCGGCTGTATTTGCTTCGACTCCTTCTGAATCAGTAAAGGGAAAAGAAATATTTTCAGGCAAATCTTTTGCATCCTCATTTTTTATTTTAGCTTTGAACAGTCCAGCCGTTGAGAGTTGTTGTAACATCCACGACTTTGCGTTTGGGCTTACTGCCAACATGATGAAAAAGCCAATAATTATAATTGATAATGCGTTTTTCTTAATAGGTGTATAATATTTTTTAAAGCTCATAATTTCATTGCCTTGAGACGATTACATACTATTTCTTTGATGCTGTTACTGCATTCACTTTTATTACCCGATTATTTGTTTATTAGCTCCCGATTTTTTCATTCAGGGCATCCAGCTTAGCTTCTATTTGCATAAGCCGGTTAATAATAAGGATGTGCGTATGCAAAGCATCGATACCTACCACGCTGTCTTTATTTGTGATCTCTTCTTTTATTTGTTGATAAATCGGTTCCGGTACATTGTTTATTTCTGTATTCATGATCATACTTTTTATAAATTTATTTTCTATTTCATTCCATAACAACAAAATTGCGATAAATAAAAAAGACTCCCGGTAACATTAGTTACATAAAATGTTGCCGGGAATAAAAAGCCTTTTTTGGATAAGTATGTGCTTCATTTTGCAAGCCGGCTGTTATAGTTATGGCAAACCTCCGATACCAAATTGATCGCCTGCTTTCACTGCTTTATTGCCTGCGAAATCTATTTCCAACATTTTTTCACTGGCGACATTGTTATGAAACTCGTCCTGCAGCGTGGTAATTATTTTACGAATTTTCCTGTCAATCACTTCACCGCTTGAAGGGTATACATAATGACCATCAATGCTGAAATTTATCCACCCGGGCATATCCTGGAGCGGTATAGTGGTTAGCTGCTGGTAGGGACTAGCGGCATTGAATACATGCACCCGCATATTATGTCCATCGGCCAGCCATAATTCCTTTTCATCTGGCGTAATGCCAATGCCATGGCTTGGGTTGCCATGCCTTTTTACAGGCCCCATATTCCATCCCTGTACTTCTACATGCGCCAGTTTTCTGCCGGTTGTAAGGTCACCAACTTCAAAGCCCAGCAGGCTGTCTACGGTGGCATACACCAGAGTCTCCTTGCTATTAATGGTAAAGGGGCGAACGAAATTTGCAAAGGGACCGGTTTTATTTACAAGTGTATTAGTTTTTGTATCGGCAACGTATACCCATGGAGAGGCAATGTCTGCTAAATAAGCATGCTTCCCCGAAGGCCCGTAGATAGTGTTGTGCGCTCTTTTATGAACGTCAATTTTTGTGATGATATCACCCGAAGCACAGTCAACCACATTCCAGAAATCTTTTTCAAATGATGGCAGGTACATCGTTTTGCCATCGGGTGATATTGCCATACGATCACATCCACCTTCAAAAGATTTTTCCCAAATAAGTTTTTCTGTGGTAAGGTCAATACGTTGCAAAGACTCAATAGTGCTTATGTAAACACTATTAAGCGGAATGCTCACAGCAATTCCTTTGACATTCGAAGGTGTTTTATCCGGGTGAAAACCCTGAGTGTTAATTCGCCTAACAAAGCGATGATTGTTATTAATATCAAAAACCAGGATTCCATGACCGCCATAGCCGAGGTAATCGCGAATGCCGGGTAATCCTACATATAAATAACGTTTTACAGCGTGTGGAGAATTGCTCCCACTGGCATCTTTACTCAATACTGGAGCGCTTGCCGAAGTGAAGATTATCATTAACACAAATAGTAGCGAAATTAAAATGCCGGTCTTTTTTTGCATAGTATTATTATTGATTTTAAAGGTAAAAAAAGATAGATGGCCCGGAAACAAAAATGTATGTATACCAACATCCCTGCAAGTCATAAATGGCAATAAGGACAAATGTAGCGGTTATATTAAAGAACATTGTGCATCTGCCGGAGGATGTATACCCGGGACGAAAGAGTCTTGCAGATTCACTTTAATTCATAACTGAATGTTAAGTGTTGACTCATCTTAATAAATGTCCGGAAATAAAAAAGCCCTGGTTAACGGAGCTTCTTTTTTCTGACATTATTTTTTTGGAGGAGAACCGGCCGCTTTAAACTGGTAAAAAAGATTGGCTTTGCCATCTTTATTAAATCTCCAGGTTTCCTGTAAATAAAATGAATCTACTTTTCCATTCTTATCAGTGTTTACTTCCTTGCCCCAGATAATGGCCCAGTTTTCATCCTTATCGGTGCTTTTTGCTGCCATCACGGCATTTACACTACTGGTTGCACTTGTAAATGTGTTTCTGAAACCCTGTGCTGCTGCGACCACGCTGTCCCGGCTCGCATGCATCATTGAACCATCCGCAAAATGCATTTCCACGCTGTCCGCGAACAAATCCTTGTGAGCAGATAAATCACCATTGTCCCAATCCTTCCAAAGAGTCATAACAGTCTCTGCATTGTTAGGTTCGTCGATCACAAATTTGGACGAATAACCTAATACGTATGGGGATGTAATTTCCTTCATTGTTGGATCTGCTGTTGATGTCATAGTATCGGTCTTTACAGGTTCCTGGGAATTACAAGCGGAAAGCATAGCAACTGAGGCTATGATAAAAAACTTTTTCATAATAGTTTATTTAGTTTAATGAATAAAATGTCAGGTGGAAAGAAAGCAATTAGTTTGCCGGGAGAGAAAGAATTAAAGACGAAGTGTAAGTTATAGAAAATTGTGAATTAACATTGAAATTAAAGTAAGGATAGAAAAAAAACTTCTCAATGGTGTGGCTTACTCCAACTCCGGAATTGACGGGAAAGATTTCATAGAAAAAGGTAACTTTCAGTATGCAAAAAAAGAATGAAACGGCAAGGAGACAATTTGTAAAACTATCAGCGATGGGTTTAGGTTCACTCGCTCTTTCGCCCATTATTTCATCTGCAAAAAAAACTTCAGGCATTAGTCTTGAACGGGGATCTACAGAAAAGAAGCTAACGATTCTTTGTGTGGGTGCGCACCCTGGTGATCCGGAATTTGGATGTGGCGGCACCATGGCAAAATATAGTGAATCCGGAAATAATGTGATCTTCCTGTACCTGACCAGAGGGGAGGCCTATGATGATAAGCAATCACACGCTGTATCGGCTGCACTACGCAGCAAGGAAGCAGAAAACTCCTGCAGGATATTAAAGGCGAGACCCTTATTTGCCGGGCAGATTGATGGAAATACTGAATTGAATAAAAAACAGAATGAAGAAATAACGAAATTGATTTTATCACAAAAACCCGATATTGTCTTTACACATTGGCCGTTGGATGCCCACATGGATCACCAAATTGCAGGATTACTTACTTTAACTGCCTGGGTAAAATCAAAGAAACAATTCCAGTTATATTTTTACGAAGTAAATACCGGGAGCGAAACAATGGGTTTTACTCCTACTGATTATGTAGATATCTCGGATGTGCAGGAAACTAAAGAAGCTGCCATGTTTGCACACAAAACACAAAGCCCCGCCGAAGTGTACAACGATTATTTTAAAGCCATGCAGAATTTCAGGGGACTGGAAAAAAGTGTAAAGGCAGCCGAAGCTTTTATTCATTTTAATCCAGAAAGTACCAGTGTCATAGGCCTGCAGGAATAATAAAAAACTACCTGGTTTTACGAATCAGGCGAGTATGACTGTCTTATTTGGCTGCCTCAATATCCGACCAATTTTCACCACGTTTTATTCTATAAATTTGAGTGTCTGTTACTTTAAACTGCTTCACAAGTTGCTTCATTGGCCTGCCCGCGTTAAGCATTTTTTTAAGCAGCATTACTTTTGTTACAGTCAGTTTGGTCGTTTTTGAATGCTCTTTTCGCCTGTGTCGTCTTTCCTGTTTTTCTTTTATAACGTAAGGGCTATTTTTTTGATGTTCGTAGTTTTCCTCCCGTGTCATCCATTTTAAGTTAGTCGCCCTGTTATTCAGCTTTTCATAATCAAGATGAGCCACTATAGTTTGTTTCCCTGAAGGCTTTTTTAGGAAGTATTTTGCAACAAGCCGGTGAACAAGAGCATGATAATTATTGGTTCGTTCTTTCAAATCATCCCGGAATTTTTTGCTGAGATTTTTTTTAAAACTGTCAAGTAATTGAGATACTTCCGCGATCGATTTTTTTCTCTCATTGTTATCTTTTAATGATTTTAATTTTCGAGCGAGCTTCAGGCCCTGCTTTTGTAAATAGTCAAACCGTCTTTGAATTTTTTCTTCCCTTGGCGTGTACAGTTTAAGTCGTACAATGCGGTATCCGTTGATCATAGAACCCTTAATAATATTGCCATCAGAAACTATGTTGAATGTTCTCAATCTTCCAAAATTGGAAACTTCAATCCGAAAATCGTTGGTAAATTCAAAGTGGAACTTAACGGTCTTCCATTGTTCACCTGGGTAATTTTTTGCCATGCTATATCAAAATATTGATAGCGATTAATGCCGGTAGCATTGATGCCATTGCTTATATCACACGGCAAATTATTCGGAGAACTAGATGCGTGGCAATCGCTAAATTAAAATGTATTGATGTGTTGTTGTGTCCGTTGCGGAAAGGTATGCACAAAAGCTGATTTAGAGATAGCCAGTTGTTTAAAAGATAAACTATGTAAAGCAACCTCAAAATTGGTGAAAACCCATCGAAACAAATTCCAGCACTTGCGGTAATGCAGCACGCCAGTAAACCCAGCTATGGCCTCCATCGCGGGTACGGAACTCATGTGGTATCTCTCGTTTCCGCATAGCGATATGAACGAGAGAATTTCCTTCATACAAAAAATCATCATCGCCGCAATCAATATACCAGCGAACGTCTTTTTTCAAGCTATCGGGCACAGCATTTATCAATGCAAGCACACTCTGCCGGTTATAAAATTTTTGGATCAGTGAATCCGCGATGTTGGGATTATCTCTTTTCAACCTGGTTGCGGCATCCTCCAATGTAAGCGGACCTGTGCCGGCGCTGAGCGGGCAGGCTGCTGAAAATAATTCAGGGTGATGCAGAGCATATGTAAATGAGCCATCGCCTCCCATAGATAAACCTGCAACCGCGCAGTATTTCTTTTCCGCTTTAATGCGGTATTTTTTTTCTACAAAGGGCATCAGCTCTTCAAAGAAAAAATCCTCGTAACGCCATGTACCGGTTGCATTGTTCGAATAGCCCCGGGTACCTGTATTGGCATCGGGCATTATTATTATCATTGGTGTGGCACTGCCTTCATTGATTGCTTTATCCGCAATATGCAGTACTTCTCCAAACTGTACCCAACCTGTCTGGTCGTCGCCGCCGCCATGCAACAGGTACAGCACAGGATAGCTTCTATCAGAACTTTCATAATCCGGGGGAAGATACACTGCATACTTGCGTTCCATTTTTAAGATCTTGCTTGTCATGGATAAGTTGTCCATTACTTTTCCTGATTGGGAAAATGTTGTGTGCGACAGCAAAATAATTGCGGTAAAAAAAAGAATGAATCGCTTTCTCATATTGGCCAATTTTATTTTGGTTAGCGTTAGTTTTTTAAAGATAAGTAATTGAAGAAAGAGTAAAAGGATTTTTGAAATGTTTTGCCTGCAGTTTGATTGCCCAGGTGTTTATAGATATATGAAGATTGGATGATTAAATTTACAATGAATTATTTTAATATGGTAAGCATTGAAACAGTAAGGCAGATGGCATTATCATTTCCCGAATCGGACGAACATCCGCATTTTGAGCGTTGCGCATTCAGGGTAAAGAAAAAAATATTTGCGACACTTTCTGAAAACGACAATTCAATAAACCTGAAATTATCATTGGAGGATCAATCGGTGTTTTGTTCTTTTGATAATGCTGTTATCCGGCCTGTTGCCGGCGGCTGGGGCAGGATTGGATTTACATTTGTCAATCTTAAGAAAATAAAAAAAGCTATGTTTAAAGATGCGCTAACGATGGCCTATTGCAGAACAGCACCGCCAAAACTTAGAGAGAGATTTTTGCCAAAATAATTTCACGAAGAATTTCATAAAAACTTTGATGTGGTGCTGATTTTCCGGCTACTGCTACAGGCTGGCATGTTAAAATGCCGCCACATTGCCAAGCCGCATCTATTCTATCTTCTATTCTTCTACCATTGTCTTACTATGTGTAAGATTGCTTCTGATAAAAGTTTTCCATTCAGCCACTTCACTATTGCGTATAAACCCGATAGTATGCAATTGTTACTATGCAAAGGCCGTAGGTGCTGTTATTTTTTTAGTTATTTCACGTACTATATCCGCACTTTTTTTTAAGAAGAATTTTAAATATACCAGGCAGCGCAGATAACGAATTTATTTTTTTTAGTACTTCTTTCGAGACTGGTAGCGTCACCCCGTTAAGGCCTGGGCAGCCTCCCCCAACACGGTGAGGAGAGATACCGTATTTTTGCTGTAAAATGCGATTGTCTGCATAAAGCCCGGCGTGTACGGAAAAAGAATTTTGGCAGGAAGGCGAACTCTCTATTTTTCTACCAGGCAGCGGAGGCGGCACTTTTTTTGATGCAACGGTAAATGTGCGGGAATAAAAATTTAAATAAATTCAGAATGAAAAACATATTGCCTTTTTTTTGGATTATCTTTTATATATTGGCAGGATGTTCTAAAGAAAGTCTGACTGTGCAGTTTCAGCGCAATCCACTTATTAAGTTCGATACGGATTCCTCTTCATGGACAGCCGACAGCTATTTTTTTACCGGCCCTGCAAAGGTAGTCGTGTATCCTTCTGATACCACTTTGGCGGGTACTTTATACAACCGCTTTATTTTACAGGCTACCGGCAAAGACAGTAAGAATAATCCGCTGCAATTGAACCTCACTTTCGACGTGGCAGAAACTACGCAGCTTGCAGGCATGTATAACACCTCATACACTATAGATAAAGGCCTGCAGCAAGTGCAATTATTTAATACAGGTGCTTCATTGGAAGCCTTTCAATTGTGTCCACCTGGTAGTATATCTCCCATGCTCCAAATTCAAAAGCAGAGCGTTGCGGAAAGACTGATTACCGGAACTTTTCAAATGACATTATGCAATGCCAGGGATACTACTCAAAAAATTCACATAAAAAATGGAATCATCACTGATATCCATTATTAAAAAAAATTGAGAAAAAAATGAAGAAAATTAATTACATAATATTTTTCCACATCCTGCTGGCTGCGTTGTGTCCCAATTTTTCCTTTGGACAGGTGAAGGAAAAACAAGGATACCCAGATAGCGCCAGGCAATTTAATGCAGGTTTTGATGTGATCATTCTGAAAAATGGCGACTTCATATATGGATTGGTAAAGGAAGTAGACATGTATGAAATAAAATATCAAAGAACTGATATTCCAGATGGCCCGATATATGTTATTCCAAGGAATGAAGTTTATGCAATCAGCTATCGCAACCAGGTGAAGGATTTTTTAGAACCAGTGGGCCCTATCGTTACAGACCCATATTTGCCTGACCCGACGATTGACGATGCAAAAGAACTCACGAAGTTTCGTACCAGCCAGGAAAGAAATGTGTATGTGGGAATTGGCTTGATACGCCAGTTTACAAAAATTGACCATCCCAATGACTATTCTTCATCCACAATTTTTCCTGTTTTGACAATTGCCTATGAAATGTATAAATACAACAACCTGAACATAGGCTTACAAATGGCGGTGGGCTCACATAAATATACCCGGCAGGAATACAGCACTTACGACAGTGCACAGAGCAGCGTAATCCTGAAAGAAAATATTTTTACTTTAAACATATATGGCAAATACAGTATTTCCTCCGGGTCGAACGTCGCATTGCGGCCGTATGTACTGGGCGGGCTGGGGCTTCAAAGCTCCTATATAAGGGCAGAAAACAAACTACAATTTGTAAATAATAACAACCAGGCTGTAATAATAAAATCAGGTGCACGATCAGTGGGTTTGGGAGTATTATTACGGGCAGGCACCGAATATTTCCTTAATGATAATATTCGGTTATTTGCTGACGCAGGTATCGGTGCCACCCTGATACAAGCGGGACTTGTATTACCTATTGATAATCCTAAAAAGAATTAGCATCATGAAAATCAAAAACCTATTTTACACCGTTTTAATTCTCTTTTCCACCCAACATTTATTCGCCCAAAATAATTCCCGGGATAACAACTCAACAAAAGATGGGAATAACAATAGTGGAATAGTCGTGTCGCTAGGGGCGGCAGTCACTTATTATTACGGCCCCGGCGATCGCAATTTTGGAAAATTTGAAAACAACAGGGTTAACTGGCAGCTCAATGGAATGCTCGGTTTAACAATTGCCCGTGATAAATCCGGTAAGCGTACTTTGATTGCGGCTTTTGGAAATTATGGCTTTAATAATGAGAAAACCATCAATCAAATATTTAATGATCAGGGTTATACCACAGGTGCCGCTTCTCAGAGTTCTTCGAATAATTATTACCAGGTAGAAGGCGGCTTGCTCTTTGCCGAAGTTTTTAGAATAAGCACTGGTGTTGGCCAACAAAATTTCGACAGCCAGGTCCTGATTTCTTCCAACGGAATTAACACTGATGCAAAATTCTTAAAATACAATTCCAGTACCGCAGGGTTTCAATTTAACATTGGTTCCATAAGCTGGACGATTAATTGCAACTTTGCTTACGGGCAGGATTATGATCATACCGTTATTACTCCCTACACCGGTTTGGTTTTAAGATTCTGATTATTGTTCGAATGGGGTCACCCGTTAGTTAAGTCGCATTTTTTCAAAGAACGAAAAGTTGTTTTCCACTGCTTCGCATTAGAGGTCTTATAGTTATAAATAGCCAGGCAAAGCCTTTCCTATTTGAGATGTTGAATGTCGGCTGCTACTAACTTTTGTTGGTACATCCTTTGCGAAATCCTAAAAAAATTTATTCTATTTCGCCGCCTCAGTAATCATTTTTACCAGGATTTTTATATCAATATCATCAAGTTTATTGATATAAAGACAACCAGATCCGGTCTTGTGTTTACCTAATTTGGGTAGCGCATCAGCATGCCGCTGCAGATTAATAAGGTGTAACGATAAATTAGCTTTGCGTGGGGAAAAGCCAATTTTGAACCAATCTACTTCCGGGCCCGAAGTCGGGCTTTTATACCTTACATCTCCAAACCCTATCATTGACTTACCCCACATTTTCGGCTTTTCTTTCATAGCTTTCTCCATCAATTCAAGGATAATAAAACTGTCTTTTCTTTTTTGCTCATCGGCAATACCATTAATGAAATGTTCGACACTTGAAGATATTGGTTTGGTTTTGCTTACTGCTAATTTTCCCATGCGATACGTTTGTTTATTGAACCGGGGGTTGAATAGCCCGTTAAAGAGCGAGGCATTGTGTAAGCGTGTAATTCATTGAGTGTCCTGCCCCGGAACCAAAGCTAAATGTTATTTAAAAGTTCAAGTTAGGAATTAAAACCCAAACAGGATTCCGTCAAGCCCAGATGAAGTACAGCAGCGATTTACAGCCGATTGATACAACGTCATACCCCCTTGCACAAAACCGCCTGTTCAAGCAACACCTTCGGTGAGTAGGCATCTCTAATACTTCTTCACCTTTGCCCTTCATCAAAAATAATAAAAATGAAAGGCAATGAAATTTCAGTAAAGCAACTTAATGCAGATGCAACAGAGTGGCTGGCAAAACTGCACCAGACTATGCTCATAAAAGATTATGGCAAGGGTAGCGTACGCAACTACACACAAGAGATG
>JBKJRY010000434.1:0-32512 GCA_046593045.1 Chitinophagaceae bacterium
AAATATCTTTGGTCATTTCAATTGCATATTCAGCAGCACTTTCTGTTGTTAAGGAAAAGTCTACAGGAACAAGAAATGTTTGCATATACAAATTTTTACCAAGGTAAATAAAATAAAAGAAAAAAAATCCTCTAAAATCCCAAAAGTGAAAACCAGGAGGGTCTTTTTAACAGCTAACTTTACCCAATGGCAGATGTGCACTCCAAAGAAATACGCAGCTACAATATGTCCCGCATTAAAGGCAAGGATACAAAGCCTGAAATGCTGGTGCGCCGTTTTTTACATGCCAATGGATTTCGATACAAACTCCACGATAAAAGCCTCCCCGGCAAACCCGATATGGTTTTACCGAAATACAAAACAGTAATATTTGTGCATGGCTGTTTTTGGCATGGACATGAAGGTTGCAAATATTATGTAGTTCCAAAAACAAGAACCGAATGGTGGCTTAATAAAATAAACGGCAACATTGCCATGTGTAGATGTGTCTTAAAAGGCACAAGGTTTTAAAACTATAAATATTAAATTGGTTCGTGTTTGAACCTTTGCAAATTTTTTTAATGAATGATCAACCAACCACATGCCCTTATTGTGGAACGAGGTGTGAAGATTTAGCTACCTTTTATCATACTAATGCCAAAAGATTAGTCATGAAATGTTTGAATATAAATTGCTTGCTTATCTTCTTTGAAGATGAAGAAGAGTATTTTCTTAGATTGTGGAAAATAATTTAGAATTAAATGGCAGAAAGAAAACTCTGGACAAGAGATGAATTAATTCTTGCATTGAATCTTTATTTAAAACTTCCATTCGGGAAACTACATTCCGGCACACCTGAAATAATTCATCTTGCGAATATTCTTGGGAGAACTGCCGGTTCCATTGCCATGCGCCTGAACAATTTTGCAAGTGTTGATCCTTATCATCAGCAAAGAGGTATTGGTGGATTGCCGGGTGGAAGAAAACAGGTGGAACCTATATGGGCCGAATTTGTAAATAACAAAGACTCGTTGCTTTTTGAAAGTGAAAGAATATTAGCGGAAAAAGAACATACTTCAATTGAGAATAAATTTTCTGAAGAGCTAAAGGGTACGGAACATTTAAAAGGAGAATACAAATTAAGGGAGGTAAAAACAAGAGTTAATCAGAATGTTTTCCGGCAAATTGTTATTGCAAATTATTCCGGTAAATGTGCCATTACCGGAATTGATATTCCTGATCTTTTATTAGCAAGCCATATTATTCCTTGGAGTAAAAATGAACAAGAAAGGTTAAATCCTGAAAATGGTATTTGCCTTTCTGCTTTGTATGACCGGGCTTATGATAAAGGATATATTGGTATTACAGAAAGCTTTGAAATTGTTTTATCTTCTTATCTAAAAAAGAAACATAAAGAAGAATATCATTCAAAATATTTTGCTTCACTGGTTGGAACAAAAATTATTATGCCGAGGAAGTATCATCCAAAGAAAGAGTTTTTGCAGTATCACATGGACGAGGTTTTTAGGAAATGATTTATGAACATTAAATTTTCATATTTGTATAGAGATTTTTCAAACTATAAAATGTTTAATGAGGTAGTTTTTCTAAATCCAAATAATAAATCTCTCGATGAAATTAGCATATGTCCCAGCGGGGTTTTCGGTCAACAAACTACAAAAATTCAAAGAGACACTTTCCGAAACCCCGCTGAGGCAGATTTTCATGTGGGTATTTTTACACAATGGCAGATACGCACTCCAAAGAAACCCGCAGCTACTATTTAAGCTGCATATAAAGCAAGGATACAAAACCTGCTTGAAGTACTTCTTTGTCCGAATGGACTCCTTTGGTGGAGAAATGTTAGTACGACTTTTTTCATACCTAAATTGCTGGTAAAATTTTTCCTTACTTTTAATACATATGCAACGAAGCTTCTATTCTGATTCAATCTCAAATTTTCTTCAATCTGCTTCAGAACATATATTAGGCGTTTTAGCAATAAGTAATGAATTCTCTTTAGAAATAACTCAGAAAGAATCTTGGATTCAGGAAATAAGAATTTTAAAAGAAGTCTTAATAAACTATGAAGGCAAAATTTTCTTTGAATATTCTATACCAAGAATGGGAAGAAGAATTGATGTTGTTCTAATTATTAAGAATGTAATTTTTGTTTTAGAATTTAAAGTTGGTGAATCCGAATTTCATTTAAACTCAATAGATCAAGCATTGGATTATTGCCTCGATTTAAAAAACTTTCATGAAACAAGTCATGAACATTTAATTGCTCCGATATTAATTGCAACAGAATCTAAAAATGTTATTCCTGTTATTTCTACAACGCCCCATAAAGACAATATTTTATTTACCATTAAAACAAATACAGTTTTACTACAAGAGGTAATAAATGATGTTTTACAATTTGCAGATGGTGAAGAAATAAATAATGAAACTTGGGAATCAGGGCGATATTCACCAACACCAACAATCATTGAAGCCGCGATGGCTTTATACAATGGCCATAATGTTGAAGAGATTTCTAGAAGTGATGCAGCAGCTACCAACTTAAGTGCTACAAGCGACGCTTTGAGAGAAATCATTTTTAAATCAAAAGAGAATAAAGAAAAAGCCATTTGTTTTGTAACGGGTGTACCAGGTGCTGGTAAAACTTTAGTAGGACTTAATATAGCAACAAAGCATCTTGATAAAGACAATGATCTTACCAGTGTTTTCCTTTCGGGTAATGGACCACTCGTTGCAATATTAAGAGAAGCGTTAACGAGGGATAAATATAAAAGAGAAAAGGAGCGGGGAAAAAAAGTGAGGAAAGGCGAGATCATGAGTGAAGTAAAATTATTTATTCAAAACGTACATAATTTTAGAGATGAAAGCTTACGAGATTTGGCACCACCCTTTGAGCATGTAACTATTTTTGATGAAGCTCAAAGAGCATGGAATCATATACAGACTGCTAACTTTATGTTGCGCAAAAGGAATACACCCAACTTTAATATTTCTGAGCCGGAGTTTTTAATTTCTTGTTTGGATAGACATAAAAATTGGGCTGTTATTATTTGCTTGGTAGGTGGTGGACAAGAAATAAATACAGGTGAAGCAGGAATAAGTGAATGGATCGAATCACTTAATCGGTCGTTTCCTGAATGGCGTATTTATATTTCTAATAATCTATCTGATAGTGAGTATGCAGCAGGCAGGGCATTGGAAATTTTACAAACACATAAATACGTTGCAACAAATCCTGCATTGCATCTTTCTGTTTCATTGCGTTCTTTTAGAGCTGAGCATCTTTCTTTATTAATAAAAAATTTACTAGACTTAAACATAGAGGAAGCAAGAAAAAATTATGAAGAAATAAAAGACAAATATCCAATCGTGGTTACAAGAAGCGTAGCCACCGCAAAGAAGTGGTTGAAAGAAAAGGCAAGAGGGACTGAGCGGTATGGAATTGTTGTTTCCTCACAAGCAATAAGATTAAAGCCGTATGCTATTGATGTAAAATCCTCCATGGATCCCATACATTGGTTTTTGGATGGTAAAGAAGATATTCGTTCCTCTTTTTATTTAGAGGATGTAGCAACCGAATTTCAAGTGCAAGGTTTAGAACTTGATTGGGCTTGCGTTACTTGGGATGCAGATTTTAGATATACTTCAGATGGATGGAAATGCTTTTCATTCGTTGGCACTAAATGGAATAATATTAATAAAGAAGAAAGGAAATTGTATTTGAAAAATGCTTACAGGGTTTTATTGACAAGAGCAAGACAAGGGATGGTGATTGTAGTACCGAATGGAGAGGAGGAAGATGGGACAAGGAAAGCAAGTTTTTATGATGAGACATTTGACTATTTGTTAAGCATTGGTTATGATAAAATTTGAAAAATATTAATTACATAACAATACCATTCTCTTGCATCCAAGAAAAAGCAGATTTGTCCCAGCCGAGTCTCCCCTTAGGGTACACGGCGAGTTAGTTGCCTAAATAAAAACGTTCTTGTCACACAAAGAGTCCTCTGCGAGAGATTCAGCTAAGACAAGTAAGAACAATATTGATAGTAATTTTTAGCTTTGTTGCTTATATATCCATCGCAAATGAGTTTCAGGATTAAATCACAAAATGATGTATTAGTTGCTTTGATGAATAGAGCTGAAGATTTCAGAATCGCAAAGGAGCAAGGATGGTATCGCATACCCGTGAAAAATGCTCCACCAATTATAAAGGAAGGCCATGCATCGTACATAGCCTTTTATCATACCAAGACGTTTACAAAGGAACGTTTTACCATTCAATGGTTTGGAAAAATCACAAAATTTTCAATTTTAAAAAGAGAGCAATTATTTCCTAATGAAATTAAAAATATAAAAACCGGAAAGGAATATTATAAGATTGAATTTTCGCAATTAAAACAATTGGCTATACCAATTGTTAGTCTTCGCCCACGAAGGATATTATTTATTCCTACAACACAGGAAAAGTTTTTTACTTCGAAAGAGATTAATTACCTGTTTAATCGCAGTCCGTTAGAAAATAAGTTTTGGACTGCATTGCTTTCTCAAACTATATATGCTGAAAGAGAATATTTCATTTCTATAAACAAAAGAAACTTCTTTCTCGATTTTGCTGTTTTCTGTAAAACGAGAAACATTGATATTGAAATTGATGGGGATGCTTATCATTTAAGCGAAGCATCAGTAAAAAATGATAAGCAGAGAAATAATCTGCTTGAAAAAGAAGGATGGTCAGTATTGAGATTTACTAATGATGATATTGACTCAAAACTGGATGATACTATTAATCTGGTAATGGAAACAGCCAACAACTATGGTGGCGTGCAGGATATTACCAATCCGCCAGATTTCAAATATTTAAATGACAATACAGGGCAATTAAATTTCTTCTGAATAATTCACCAGATATTCCCCCGCTACCCATAGTAACCTCATAAATTAAAAAGTACTGCTGTCCGTAAGTCTGCGACTACGGACATTCTTTATTTATCCCTTAAGGGACCGAAGAATTGTAATGTTTAAAAAAATACTTCTTATCTACACTGGATCTTCTGTGGGAAACTCTTAGCTAAAACCCGGGTGCTTATGAAATTTGCAATCTTCTTAGATTAATATTTACCAGTTTCAATAAATCACCATCGCACCTCTTGCCATCCTGCGTGATTTTGAATCGGTGATTTTACCCGACGTGGAAATAATTAAGGAGTGGGCATAATTTTCTGAAAGTGGATTATGGACGCAATCAAGTCCATCATTGATATCATTTCTTATAAATCCCGCATTTATTTTTGCCAGGCGAAATTTTGTTCTGTCTAAAACTGATGTATCCTTATCAGCTAGTCTTTCGAGGTCAGTTGAAATGCCGTCCTCTCCCTTCTTTAAAGTGAATGCAAAACTTGTAAGCGAACCATCGGGTTTAATATAACCTGGAGAAATAGGTATTCGGCGCAGTAAAAAATCTTCATTCCCAATTGAAACAATCTCCATCAGGGCAATATAACCATTTTAGTGAACAGGATTCGCTGGTTTCGTTCAAATCTTTTTGAAACACCTCTTCATTATTTGATAAACCTGTAATTGTATTTACGTCATCGGCTCCAAAAATAAATTCGAGAGAAACGGCACCTGCTTTCAATTCCACTAAAATATCTCCATTGGGAGATGGTGCAATATAAAAAGGTTGCTGCTGACGGTTATCTAATCTTATAAGAAAATCAATTGCATTTTCAACTGCAGTTTTTGCAGGTTTCGCAGCTCCATAGGAATCCCAGTTTTCCGGAAGCTGAAGAAAAGAGAGAAGTTTATTTATTTCAAACAATGTTTTGTCAGAATATATATCATTGGGTTTACTGATAGAAGTGCTTGTGCCATACACAACATATTTATCAACCAAAAAGAATTGATTTTCGGATGAGTATCCCTCTGTTGTGATAGATGATTTTGAAGAAAAAATAATATCAGAAGGACTAATCGGCTTTACTGAATTGTTCATATAAATCTTTTGAAATCATTTTTTTAAATAAAGACGAGCAGGTTTCATGAGCTGTGTCTATCCAGCCTGACAAATTCTCCATTAAGATATTCGAAGTTTTATTATAAGAAGTTTGCAAAATTACTGCCTCCGACTGGTTATTATTTTTTCTGCCGTTTGTTAGCAGAAGACTTAAAAAGTTTTCGCTGTCAATTCTGAATCTCTGATGAAGTTGAAAATCACTAAGCTTTGCGTCAATGATAGTATTACTAATATCAATTTTTAAATTATCCGAAATAAATTTAGGTAAATCTTTTTGATTAGTATCACTAACCTCTATGGCATCTATATATCTTAGCTCTGTAAATGAAAAATCCAGTTTGTTGGAATACGATCTCTTAAGCCATTCTACTCCCTCCAATATCTGGCTTCTGAAAGTTTTCCATTCATAATTTTTTTCAGTTTCATTTACTGTAAAAACCCCGGGTCCTAATTGAAAAACAGGGTATTGATTTTCACCAAACCAAAACTGGTAAACAGGCCGGTTCTTAAATAAACTATCAGCAATAGATGGTGGCTTTAGTATCTTCCTGTGTTTCAGTTTTTCTGCTGATAAAGCAGAAAAGTTTGAAAATGCGAATTGCAATTCTTTATCAATTTGACTTTGAGAAGCCGGATCAAAATCTAATTTCCATCTGATTTCAAAAATTACTTCTTGTAATGGAGCCTTGGGAAGTTTGGTGATATGATTATTATCAGGCATCAATGTAAATATAAACAAGTAGGAAATTATCTGTATGGAATTTTTAATTGGTTAACAATTGCTTTTTTCTCAAGCCACTATTAGTCAGCATCATCATGACTCTATATTGGACGGGTTCCTGTCCCCAGCTATCCGTAGTAATCTCACAAATTAAGATGTACTGCTGTCCGTACGTCTGCGACTACGCATATTCTTATTTTATCCCTTCAAGGCATCCGCATAGTTGTACAGCTAAAAATATTTCTTCCTGCACACATGACCGGAATTGGCAATGGTTATTGCTTTCGGCATCAGCCTGGATTTTTTTAATTATTTCCCGTCTCTTTGTAAGAATCCAATACTTTAATGGTACTAATAGGGTAAACAATCACACTCGTGAAGGAAACGGAACAACAGCATATTTTTGAAACATGGCTTGCCCGGTACAAAGCACTCATCTTTAAAGTGGTAAGAGCTTATGCATTTACAACGGCCGACCAGGACGATCTTTTCCAGGAGATCACCATACAGGTATGGCATTCCATTCCCAACTTCAGGCAGGAGGCTTCGGCAACAACCTGGCTATATCGTATATCGCTGAATACTGCTATTAAATGGGTAAGAAAGGAACGGAAACATCCGCAGCCCGAAACACTTGATAAGGTTGAGCACGTGTTGCAGGAAAGCCGGATGCCCATGGATGGACGGCTGGCGTGGCTCTATGAAGAAATATATAAACTGGATGAAATTGATCGCTCTGTTACCTTACTGATGCTGGATAATTTCAGCTACAAAGAGATGTCTGATATACTGGGTATTTCCGAATCTAATGTGGGCGTGAAGATCAATCGTATAAAAAAACACCTTATTTCAAAATCAAAAAAAAAGGATCACCATGGAATTTGATGAATTAAAACAGGTATGGGATTCACAGAACAATGAACTCCTCTGGGCTATTAATGAAAAGGCTTTGCACAACTGCATCTTGTTGAAAAAGAAGCAGGCGCACCATATTACTAATATTAGTGAGTTGTTGCTGATCATCGTAAATATGGGAGCCGGGTATTTTGTTTTTCAAATGAATTTATCCGGCCACAGCGGAAATATATTTATGTACGGCTTAGCTGCGTGGATGCTTGGTATTTCCTGGTATTTGCTGTTCAGCAGGATTCGCAGATTAAAGAAAGACAAACAGTTTGGCCGGTCCATGCATGGCGATCTTAACTATGCAATTTCGGTGGTAACTTACCAGGTACGCCTTTCCCTGCTTGGCCGGTGGAGCATTGTCCCGATTGGCTTACTTACGCTTCTTGGCCTTTGGGAAAGCGGGAAATCATTTTGGATAATTGTTGCCATATTGATCTTTTTTGTGTTGACCAATTATGCCGCAAGATGGGAGCATGGTATTTATAAAGCCAGGAAGCATGAACTGGAAATATTAAAAGGGAAGTTGGAAAGTGAGGGTTAGGTATTTTCAACCCCGGCTATCCTTAGTAACACCATAAATAAAAAAGTACTGCTGTCCGTCCATCTGCGACTACGGACATTCTTTATTTATACCCTTGGGGGACCCTGCGAGTTAGTTGTTTGGTCAGCAGACACGAACCACGGAATAGGAATAGGGCGTTCCAGTTATTGATAAAATAAAATCAGCTTTTGATTGTGTTAGCAAGAAGTTCATTAAACTGTATTCGCTTTTCATTCAATGCAGCTAATTTGTCCGCAGGATCTGTACTTTCTTCAAGAAGAATCCACCCCGAATAATTTATTCCTGCAAGCAAATTAAAAAGTTGTTGATGGGGATATTCATTGCTACCGAAACCGTGGGTGTGCAATGTATCCCCCAGCCATTGTTTAACCATATTAAAATTTCCCTCCAGCCCCGGTGGTAACAAATCCTGCGGATTGCTGTTCCAGCACATTTTTACATTCGGTTGCGTTACCTGTTCAAAGATCGCTGTCATATTGGGTAACTCTTGTGTATGGTGGCCGTGGACTTCGACTCTTATCAACTGACCGAAATCCTGCGCAAACCGGCCAACCTCATTCAGCGAATTGGCAATCTGTGCAAATGTTTTTTCTACCGGAACACCTGCCGGCAAATCATTGGGTTTTACTTTAACCCCTGTCGCACCAATATCCCTGCACAGTTTAATATACTCTTTCGTGCCTTCGATATTTTTACGAACTTCTGCAGGATCGGGGCTATGATATTCAAAGTTCGATCCATAACCAACGCAGGTGACGCTGCTGTCAGCAAAACGTTTTTTCACTTCAGACCGTTGAGCAGCATTGAGGTTGATTTCAACTTTGTGAGCGTGTTGCGTGCGCAACTCAACACCATGCATACCTGTTTTCTCACAGTTGGCAATGATCGTCGGTAGATCCCAGTCCTTGCCCCATTGGTAGGTTACAAGTCCCAGTTTCATTGCCGGAAGATCAGTCATGGGGATAGCAGGTAGCTGATTCAACATGCTTACGCCGAAAGCTGCCGTAGCACTTTGTTTTATAAAGAGGCGTCTCGATAAATCCTTTTTCAATGTTTGGTAGAATGAACCGGTGATAAAAATGGCACCGGCATTATGAATGAATTTATTTCCTGTTGATACAAATATTACTCTTGTTCAAACCCGCTGCTAAACTTCATTTGGAACCACATAGGGTGGACGGTACACTCTTGTCAGCAACGCATTTGCTTCAGGGTCATTGATCACAGTTTCATGGTCCATATCAGCACCCATAAATTTAATTTCACGGCCAACGCGATATGAAATGTTGGCAAGTAAAGGAAGTGTTGTTGAAAAGAAGCCTTCATTTATATCGCAGTGCAATGTCTCGTCCTTGCCGGATCTCAGCGCATCGATGAAGTTTGTAAAGTGCTCAATGTCGCTTCCCCCAAGGGTAGAGATAGCTTCATTACTTGTTCCTTTTTCTGAAGTTTTAAAAGGCTCTGTTTCTCTTTTCCTGAAAGCCTTCCATGTGCCGCCATCCAGTTCGAGGTATCCTTCAGTACCTAAAAAAATGTTCCCGATCCTTGTATCCAGGCTTGACTCACCATTAGAATAGCGGCCACGTGTTTCAAATTGAAGCATAGCACCATCCTTGTATTTGAATAATGAAGTCTGCGTATTCGGCGTTTCCTGTGCGCATTCGTGTGGATCAATTCCATAGATGCCACCTGTTGAAAAAATAGAAACAGGATGTTCATTTTTATTAAGCCCCCAGCGGGCAATATCAAATTGATGCGGTCCCTGGTTTCCTGTATCTCCATTCCCGGTATCCCAGAACCAGTGCCAGTTATAATGACTTCTTTTTTCATTGTATTGGCGCCAGGTAGCTGGTCCCAGCCAACGATCGTAATGCAGTGTTGCAGGCGGCGCACTGTCTTTGGCTATGCCAAAAGAATCGCGCGGTTTTACACAAAGTCCGCGGGCCATATAAACATCGCCGATACCACCATTATGAAGAAATTGCATCGCTTCCATCACATTGGCAATCGAACGGTTTTGAAATCCAACCTGCACACGCTTATTGTATTTACGGGCGGCTTCAATCATTTTACGTCCCTCCCAAATATCATGCATTGCTGGCTTCTCGACATACACATGTTTTCCAGCCTGGCAGGCCCAAATTGTTCCGAGTGCGTGCCAGTGATTGGGAGTAGCAAAAGATACTGCATCGATTTCCTTGTCATCAAAAACTTTCCGCATGTCCCATTCCGTTACCGGTTTTTCTAATCCTTTATCGGTTACCGTTTTCGAACGCTCAGCGAAAAATTGTTCATCAGTATCGCAGAGGGTCTTTAAACGGACATTGTGACTCTTATTCAATGCGCACCAGGCATCGATATGGGCAGTACCGCGGCCACGAATACCAATAACGGCTAAGTTCAAACGTTCATTGGCACCAAGGATCGATGCATAGGACTTAGCGCTAAAACCCATGCCACCAATGGCCAGTCCAACACCTCCTATCATACCTTTTTTAATAAAATCCCTTCTGTTTTCCATTTTGATTTTTTTTAAAATTTTAAGAAGCAATTTAATGTGAGCGATGTTATTCCCAAACCGTGGCTCGTGTCTCAAGAACCATTTAAAGTTTCAAATATATTTTTTAGAAATCCAAATTCATCCATTCCTGTTTCATAAAACTTTGCTGATGAATAAAATCAACTATATCATTTCTTCTCAGCGACGTCTCACGGAGGGGACGTTGCGTTCAATCCCTGCCGACCTGAGTCCTTGCGAACGACTTAGCTAAGGCGCGGTTTTTGGCTTATTCTTTTTGCTTGAACAAAAAGAAACAAAAATTCAAGGACAACCCAATCGCTCCGCGTGTTTGTCCGGCCAACGCCACCACGGCATTGCACTGAATTGCAAACCTACCAAAAACTTTAAAGCCGTGGTTAATTTCACGAACTATTTAAATAGGTGTCTTCTTATCAGCGACGACTCACGCAGTAGACGTTGCGTTCAATCGTCGGTTGCCTGAGTCCTGTGCGAGCGACTTAGCTAAGGCAAGGTTTTTTGGCTTATTCTTTTTACTTGAACAAAAAGAAACAAAAATTCAAGGACAACCCAATCGCTCGGCGTGTATGTCCGGCCAACGCCACCACGGCATTGCACTGAATAGCAAACTTACCAAAAACTTTAAAGCCGTGGTTAGTCTCACGAACCTCTCTCCTGACGGGTGGCCTCACCCGACATTCACAAAAGGGTAGGTATTTTAAATCTTATAGCTAACGGTTCCTGCTATCCTTCTTATAAAGCCGGGCTTATGAAAATAATATTAATTTAAGAAAAGTCGGGTGAGGACACCTTGAAGTTGGGAAATCATAATTCCTCAAACGCAGTTACTCATAAAAAAAGCACCGGCTTTACGAATGCCAATGCTTTTTTTTACCAAACCTATCAAATTAAACCACTCGCCTTAAGAATTTTCATTATCCTGGAACGAATTATCGTTACGCGAAACTCTGGGATAAACAAAGAGTGTCCGTAGTCGCAGCCATACGGACAGCCGTGCTTTTTAATTTATGCGGTTACCACGGATAGCAATTTAGGGGACATAATTTAAGGCTTCTTAACCAGTTTCAATTCCTTTTGTTTAACCAAAATCCTAAGTTTAGTTGGCCGACCGTTGTAAATTGCCCGGCTTTTTTTGTTATCAATTGCCCTGTATTATTGATCGTTGTCACTCTTGTATAAAGATAGCCTCCTCCAATATTTATATCTAAACTAAATCGTTTCGGATAGTTTCTTTGAAAGCCCCATGCAATGCCAAATGTGTTTATTGCACGACGGTTTTTTTCTTCATAATAGGATGATGAAATACGCCTTTTTGAAAAAGTGGTTTCCAGTATACCTGCTATATAATTCAGGCTGTTCATTTCGGTTCGCTTGCCTTTATCCTCCCTCCCATCAAAATTGTAATAATACCTGTATTGGAAAGAAACCGCAGGATCAAAATAAATATTTGAAGTGTTGCCCACCGCTTCTGAAAAGCCTATGGCAAAAGAAGTGTTCATAAATATCTGTGCATACAACGATTGAAGTTTTCCAATTCTTTTTTCATAACTAATCCCGGGGTTAATAAAAGTCGCTTTGGTAACATCGGTTATATCGGCGCTTTCTTTGTTTTGGCAAAAACAATTTGTGGAACCCGTGAGGCCGAGGAAAAGAAGTATTTTACTAAACGTGCTATTCATAAATAACGAGGCAATTTAGATAACAAATTATTAAATTAAATTTTGGGATACAACACTTCCGGGGAAAAGTTTTATGGTGACATTAAAAATCTTTAATAGCAATGATCACAGCAAACAGTGCTGCAATCGCATTACGATATGAGGGATCAATATCATTTCGAATCCTTACCATCAGGGGTTTCCGTGTAAACTTCAACGCCGCGAGATGTTCGCCTTTTTTATTGACCAGCACCAGGTCTGTTGAAAAATAAGAATTCATCTGCATAGATAAAGAATCTTTGTCATTCTTAAGGTAGCCTGAGGAGATGGACGCTGCCACCTCAAAAGGTCCTGCATTTTGCCCCGAACCGCTTGTGAAATTGCTGATAAAAAATTCCCATGCCACCGAGCTATCCCCGGTAAAAATAAATCCCGGTACATCTCTCATATAGCTGAGTGTTTCATTTTTACCTTCATCATTTTTGCTGAGCATCTTTCCTAAAAACGTTTGTTTCTTTTCTTTAGAAATTGATGCAATAGAAAACACCGCGTTTGTTGTAGAGGAATCTGCGGCAAGCAGAAGTTTATACCATGTTGTTTTTTTAATGGTTACATATTTACTGATATCCATATCATTTCCGGAACTTGAAAACTCCATATCAAAAGATGCGCTGTCCTTTGATCTCCTCCTTATGATTGGCGAATCTAACCTGGATACTTCTTTAGTAATGTAGTTCCCAAAAACAGGTTTGGATAAACCAAACAATCCTTTTTTCGGCTGCACCTTCCATTCTTCACTATTTGCCCGCATCACAGAATCTTTATTTACCTGGCTGAAACTAATCTCACTAAAATAAAGAACCATTGCCAGGACTATAAGCGGTGGAAAAAATGTTCTTTGCATTACCTGCTATTTAAGATTATCGTGTCAACCGGAAATCAAAGTTTCCATTAATTATTTGCATCCCGCAACACAACTATTAAAATTATTCAGCTAAGCTTCATCAGCGCTTCCAGATCGCAGATTTAGGTTTGCCAACATTCTAAAAGGGAATCAACCCTTTATCTTCCGCAAGACGCATAACCAATCTTCCCCTAATGATTTAATTCGCTCATTGTTACAATTCTTCCTATCTGGTCTTCACTATTTTTTGCTCTGTTATTCCTGAGGCAGTTTGCAGCCGGCTTATGTAAATACCCTGGGGAAGTTTGCTTCCATCGAAATTTACCTGGTGCATCACTTTCTGTTCAGTTCCGCCTCTATACACGCTTGCAACCATCTTACCATTCAAGTCATAAATTTTAAGTGATACAGGACCACCCTCTGCAACGGTAAACGAAAACGTTATCGCAGAACTAAATGGATTCGGGAAGCCCGTAATTATATTTTCATTTATGTCCGCGTCTTGCTTCTTTGGATTTGATGACTGATCACAGTCTCCCAGGTAAGCGCCTTTTTTCATAAAACCTTCCGCAGCAGATTTTGAAACGCAGAGGCTATTACCATTGAAGCAAAGCTTGATCTTCTCTTCTTCTTTTTTATCATTACCACATAAATAATCCGGCAGGGCTGCGTAAAGAACTTTTGCAACATCATACAAATTAGCTCTATGATAGTTGGTTAGAAATGCCATCGTTAATTTCTTCGTCTGGTGATAAAACATGATTGAGCGATAGCCAGGAGCATTGCCATCATGCCCGATAAAATCATACGTTCCACTGATCTTATTGGAAAGAATAATTCCATAGCCAAGGCGGTCGCCATCATCATCGGGAGTTGGAGAAATAGATTGCAACATGGCATCGAGCGTGGAGGCACTTGTTGCTTTTCCACTGTATAATGCATTACCCCATTCTGCAAGATCAGTGATATTTGAAACGAGGCCGCCGCCGGTGAAAGCAAGCGACACCACACCTGTAAGAGGGAAACGTGAAATATTCGTGTAGGCGTCTGGGAAAGTTGGCTGGCCTGTTAATTGAAATATGGGATTGAAGGGGCTGATATTATCGTGAGGATCAGCAAGCGCAAAACGATTGCCAATTGATTCTCTTCCGCCGAGATACATCGAATTAAGATGTAACGGTCCGAAGAACCGGTCACGGTAGTATTGCTCCACGGGTTTGCCTGTCGCTGCTTCAATGATGGCGCCAAGCAAAACATAATTGGTACTTGAATATTTACGTTCCCCACCTGGCGCAGCAACCTGGTGAACAAAAGAAACCATCTCATAAGGTGTCCATATATGGGTTGGATCAAAAGCGACCGCTATCTGCAATTGCATCTCACCAGTATAATCGGAATAGCCACTCTCATGGGCCAACAACTGGCGGATGGTGACGGCAGTACTTAATCCCGGGTTTACAGCACTTAGTAAAGGCAGGTATTTAGTGATAGGATCATCAAGGCTAAATGCACCTGATTTCGTAAGTTCCACAACCAGTGCCGCAGTGAAGGTCTTTGTTACACTGTACATCCTTGAAAGATTATCAACCTTAAATGGAGTACCGCCTGGAAGGAGGTTATTTTGTGCATCAATATTGCGGGATGCATACCCTGTGGCGCCCCTCCATTCCGCAAGGCCATCTACTTTTATTGCGACCGACATACCACCGACATAAGGATTTGCAGGATTGTTTTGAAAACTATCGATGATTGTTTGAAACCGGCTTTGGAGTTTGGGAGAAAAGCCTTGTCCACTACTAAACAGCACAAGCGATAAGAAGAGAATACATAACAGGCTTGCAGAATAATTAATCTTTTTCATGATGATAAATTTTTGTTTAAAAAGAAATGAAATATTCCTTGTTGGTTTTTAGATTAACAGCAATTCAGTTAAACATTTTTATATTTCGTACAGCTATAGCTTCACAAATTTCTTCACCGCATTTTCTCCACTTTTCGTAGAAATTATTTTTAAGAAATAAGTTCCTGCGGGGAGACTTGAAATATTTATCTGTGACAATGTTCCTCCTTGCAAAGCTTTATTGGTAATTAATGGCCTGCCGGTAGCATCTGTTATAACCAGAACTATTTTTCCGGTAAGTGATGCTCCCAGATTTACATATAATGTGTTGCCGGCGGGATTGGGATATATACTTGTTAAAGCATTTACCTCGCTAATTATTGTTGGATTGCTGACTGATAAGTCTTCGCCTTTCTTGCCAAAACTATCGCCCGCCCACATTTCGTTACCATTGACATTCGAAGAAGCAGTAAAGCATAATTTATTTCCAAAAGCTGTTAAGTTTCCTATGCTAAAAACGCCCTGGAGGTTTTTGTCATCAACTGCGTTTGTGCCATTAGAAGAACCATCCGAAGTCCACAACACATCATTGTTTACAAAAAATAATTTGCCATTTGCATTCGTAAGAAAATAGGGATAAGTACCGGAAAAGCCGGGGGTGATGTCCTTCACTAATTGAGTGCCGCCGGGAGTACCGTCAGATTTCCACAATTCATTGCCATGCTCAATATCAGTCGCCTCAAAAAATAATAATGAACCTGTACCTGTGAGATTATACGGATTTCCCCAGCCATATCCCGGGTAAATATCCTTTACCAGTTTTGTACCCTTTTGCGTACCATCAGTGGCCCATAATTCTCCTCCGGCCTCGGGTGTTATGCCTTCAAAAAACAATTTTTTATTTGCCTCAGCAAAGGGAACCCATGATGCTACACTTACCGTGCTTAGTACCTTCGCAGCATTTGCATTAGGGTCAGCTACCCATAAAACAGTATTATACGAAGCATCGTAAGCTGTGAAATAAAGTTTACCGTTAAATGCATAAAAATTTTGGGGATTGGAGTATGCTGGTAAGGGCACAAATTTCGTTCCCGCTAATGTGCCATCTGTTTGCCAAAGCCCATAGCCATTCGTATAATCATAATTTGTAAAAAACAAAGTCTTGCCATCCGCGGTGAGCACCGGGTTATAATAAGGGCTGATGTCGGTGTTAACTGCATACGTACCTACACTTCTGCCATCGCTGCGCCAGAGTTCATACGAATAGGTTGAATTATTGAAGACAAGGATATAAAATAATCTATCCGTGGCAATTGTAGATACTACATGCCCGGATTGGTTTATCAAAGTTTCCAATGCGGGAGCAGGTATCATAGATGTTCCTTTATCGGTTCCATCTGTTTGCCATAAACGACTCACTAAAAAAACATCGTCACTATAATGAGGAACGGGGTCATCAATATTGGCAAAGAAATAGGTCGTGTTTTTTGCAGTCGCCGGCGAATATGGCCAGGAATCAAAAGACCCTTTGTAAATATCTTTTATGATGCCCGTTCCTGATTCGTTGCCATCGGTTATTCTTAGTTCATGACCATACTGTGGATCATACGCAATAAAACATAAGTTCTTATTACCGGGACCTGGAGTAAGCCAATAAGGATCAGATGAAGCAGTGGTTGATTGGTTAATATTTTTTACGAGCATTGTTCCTGCTGCTGTTCCATCTGTTTTCCATAATTCAAAACCTGTCTTTCCATCATTAGCCTCGAACAAAGTGATATTGTCTTTCAGCCAGGATATGTTGGTAACAGTAGCGCCATATACCTCCGGATTAATTTCCTTTGCAATCTTAGGTCCAGCGTTGGTTCCATCGCTTTCCCATAATTCATAGCCATGAATATCATCATAAAAAGAAAAATACAATACACCATTTCCGTTTTCAAAATGTTTGTATAAATAAATATTATGACCTCCGGGATTGATGTCCTTCACCTCCATAGTTCCTGCGGTAGTTCCATCAGACTTCCAAAGTACCTGGTCGGTTCCGTTAAAAACTATGAAAAATAAAGTGCCGTTTACATTAGTGATGTTATAAAGGTTATAACTGTATGTGCCGGGATTTATATCTTTTACAATTTCCACACTATTGGCAGCATTCGAGGCATCATATTTACAGAATTCAGTACCATCTCCATCTGAACTGTAGCCGGTAAAATAAATGCTGTTATCCTTTATGATAAAACGCATGACGGTATTATTATCCAGGTAAATATTATTGCTATTATTTACCGCATGGGTGCCTGCGTCTGTACCATCGGATTGCCATAACATGGTACCGTTGCCCCCATCGCCGGAAAAATAAAGCAAGCCGTTAAACGCAGTCAGGTAGCTTGGATTACTGTTGCCATAAGGATTAATGGTGTGTATCATTTGCGTGCCTGCGGTACTGCCATCCGAAGTGTACAACTCGTTATCATAGCCGTAATTCGCTAAAGAAAAAAATACACGTCCGTTGACATTTGTGATCTGTCTTCCCCCACTGCTGAAATTAAATTCCGGTGAGTATAAATCTGCCACCATCTGAGTGCCATTTGCAGTGCCATCCGTCTTCCATAGTTGAGATGCTGTTACCGTGTAGTACCCATAATACAATCCGTCAGTAAAGAAATATAAGATGTTATTTATATCGGTTAAATATGTTGGCGATAAACTTCCATAGCCACTTAAATCTGCCACTTTCATTGTCCCCTGGTCTGTTCCATCAGTTATCCAAATCGATGAATTGCTTATTCCATCATTTGCGCTAAAATAAATTTTACTGCCGGAGATAGTGATGTCACGAACAGTTGATGAGGCGAAACCGGGGTTAATATCTTTAATCATATAAGTCCCAGCCGTAGTACCATCGCTTCTCCACAGCTCCGCGCCATGTATTCCATCATTAGCCGAAAAATAAGCTACTCCATCCAGTACCGCATAATAGGTGTCTATCCGTCCCCAGTCATAGCCTTCGAATATTGTATTGTTGGTTGGATTAGCATCCTTAGACTTATTAATATCAAGGACATGAAAATTTTGTGCAGTAGTTATTAGGCTGGCACAAACTAATAAAAGTGTGTACAGCAAATTGTATAATGGTTTCATAAATTAATGTTTTATGATTGTGTTTGAGTTGGAGTTTATCACCTGTTTCATTTCATCATTGGTTAATGCGGGCGCTGACCTCTTCTTAATTTTTTCGATGGATAGCATTGCGGCATTTTGTGCAAATTCTTCTTTGGAAAATCCGTTCACCGCAACATGGCGATCATCCATAGCAGGGGAAATCTGCCGGGCCGCATTTTGATTGGCGCCGGAATTATTTACCGGTATTATAGCCGCGGGTTGGTGAAATATTCCTTTCCCGTTTTGTAAAATATCATACCCATACATTTTATTCGGTGCTTCAAAAACTTTGTATGTATAGGTGTTTGCGGGTTGTCCATTATGCATTACCGCCCGGGAATGATCCGGAGATGGAGCCTGTATTTGCTGGGCAATAATATTTTTTGAAAAGCACAAGCATAGCAGCATCGTGCAGATGCCTGGAAGGTTGACTTTTGATTTCATGATGTATTTTTTTAAAGATGTAGAGAATGATTTTTAAAAGCATCGGTGAACGCCGGGAGGAACATTACCTGGCAGCCTATATTTTATAATTTGAATTGTAGCCCAATTGACGGAAAAGATCTTCGACCTAAAGTATTTTTTACAAGGGCAGGTAGTGGCTGATTGCTTAGTGTAATGCTCATCGCCTTGCGTTTATTTTTTGATGACGCTATAAACAAAGGAATGCTTCCCAACATTGCAGCTGCACCGGTAATATCTAATAGTCCGGCCAGCCCTATATTATTACCAGCTTTATCAACCTCACCACTGAGAAGATTGGAAAAACCACGAATTCCTATTATTCCACCAACTGCCAAAAGAGTTGTTCCTCCACCCAATAAAATCCAGGCTGCGGTTTTTTGATGCTTACTTTTTAATAAATAATCATCTTTTGTTTGTGCAGATAATGAATGCGCTGTTAATAGAATTATTAACATCATCAAAAGAATGGTAGACTTCATGTTGACTTTTTTTGATTTTGAAAAATTGATTTTATTTATAAAATGAATTAAATGGATGGATGTTTATTGCAATGTCAAATTCAACAACTCTTCCTGGAAATCATAAAATACCTGCCTCAGGTTGCTTTTCGCATCCGTTCCATAGTTAACTAAAAATGCATGTGTTACTCCTTTGTTCGGAAAATAAAATACGTTGGCAGTGTAGCCCAGGTCCCTCCCTGAATGGCCAAGACCAGCATCAATACCACGACTTATAAATTTTTTCATTAGCCCATAGCCGTACTCGTTAGGATTATCTGGCTTGCCAAATGTTTCCATAACACTTAGAGACTTAGCACTTAATAATGTTTTCTTTAGCAACAATGCATTAATAAAAGTGTAGAGATCGAAAACATTAGAATAGATACCACCATAACCATTTCCACTGCCTGTTACAAGATTAGATACATTAACAATTGTATTGTTATTGTATAGATCAAAGTAACCCTGGGCAACTGTATTGGGCAATACATCATGCGGCTGATAGTAAGTATTGGTAAGATCAAGCGGACTTAAAACATATTGTTTTAAAAGATCGCTATGATCTTTATGTGTTGCCGCTTCAATTACCATGATCACCAGGACGGTATTGGTATTAGAATAAATAGCGGTATCTGACGGATTAAAAACGGGCCGCTTGTTATAAATAAATTCGAGTAACTCTTCGGGTTTCCATATCTTATTAGGGTTGTTTAAAACAGCGAGGTAAAATGCATCCTGCTCTATCACATCAGGCACTCCCGTCTCGTGATTCATGCATTGGCCCAAAGTTATTTTGTTCCCGTTAGGAAGCTTGTTGGTAATGGAAGAGGGAAGCCAGTTATTAATTTTTGTATTCAGCGCATTATAGCCAAGCCCTGTGTTTACAGAATCTTCAATCAGTTTAAAAACTAAAGTTCCAATAAACAACTTGGTAATGCTGGCTATCTTGGAAACCTGCCCAAGATCAAACGGAACATTTTTCTCAATATCAGCTTTACCAATTGCACCTACCCATGTACCGTTAGCATCATTTACAAGGAGTGATATACCCGGTAATCCTTTGTCATGGTATTTTTTAAGCAATGCTGTAAAAGCTGCGTTTTTTGGATGCATATTGCTGCTATCGTTCCATGGTATAGGAACAGAAGAAATTTGCGTCGGTTGTATTTGCGCCTTATTGCATGAAAACCCAATACTCAGTAAGCTTATAATAAGTAAAGAATTTTTCATGACACTAACTTTCTATGTGATCGAAAAGGAATCCCGCAGCCAATGAGTAAACTATTGTATGGAAGTATAGGAACATATATTTTTACAAAAGGAGTTTGTAAAAACTGCTGATAGGTTACAAAAAGCTGTGGCGTATTTTTTTCTGATGAATGGATTGTATATTCAATGGTAAAACTTACTACAGCTATAGTCTGGGGCCGGCCAATACCCTTGTCTTTTTTATATTCCCCATTAGCACCTAGTTTTAGTTTGGCTGTTGCAGGTATTGATTGCATGTATCCTGCACCGCAAGAGACCTGGGCACTTAGTGCACGTGAAAATCTGTACCGGTACCCAATATCAGTATATAATTGGATACCATGTTGTACAAACCTGTGATAGAAATAAGAAAACTTGAACTCCTGGAACCAGTCGTGTTTTGGTTTTATTTTCCAGTTAAAACCTGTCCCTATTTCAAACCCAGGATGGAAGTCTTTGATAAAGAGATTACTAAAACTACTAAATGGCAAATCGGTATGCAAAGTTGTAAGTGCAATACTGAAATGATCAGGTCTATGCTTTTGCGAAAAAACATTTATCCTGCAGCAAAGAACGAAAATGAAGCTTATAATTATTATACGTTTCATGGCTTTGGTTTTATCAGTTACCTGGTTAGATGGAATGACCTTGCATTTATAGATTCTGTTTATTTTAGCCTGATCAGTATATCCTTGTCCTTATATAAAACAGAAGAGTAATGTTGAGATTCTTTTAACGCCGCTTGCAGCTCTGTTGGTTTATTCAGCATGAGGTAATTATCCTTCATGATCTTGTAATAACTAAGGTGTATCTTATTTTCATCAATTAGCTGCAACAGTTTATCCGGATCGGGGTAGCTTAGTTCTATTTGATCAGCTCCGTCAAAAGAAATTTTATAAACAAAATGCCGGGCAATCAACCACTGATCATAATCATCCTTTTTTTGAGGGAAACTACTCTCAATGTCCAGTTGGCATTCTATGAAATACGATCTTTCAATTTGGATCAGCCTTACCCGAAAGTTTGTTGTATCCATGACGCTTTTATTTTTTTCGTTAGGGCTTACTATTGTTGCCAGGTAACGTTTCTCGCCTGATCCCACCACGGTATCTACCTGGCAATATCCCGAACTGTCTTTGAGATCTTTCCATTTACCGATCAATTCTTTTTTGAGCAGAAAATCATTTTCATTTTCTGAAATGGGGTATAAATTATTCACTACTTTACATGAGGCGGTTGTTATTGCAATGGCTAATAGCAGCAGGAAAAAATGCTTATTCATATTGTAAGTTTTAAGTGGGCAATCAATTTGTTTTTTTTCTCACTACAAACCGGTAATCGGTAAGGTCTAAAAATAATCTTGCTACCAAAATTTACTTTTTCAAAAATTTGAAAGGGCAGGTTTCAGACTTAAAAAAATTCCATTTCAAGAAGCCTTTTTTTAAAGAGTAAAGTTCCGAAGGTGGATTAGCGATTCATAATTGATGTTGTCTAAAGTGTTTATTATGATTTGCAAAATCAGCAAATACACTTCCTGTTATGGCTAAAATTTGCGTTTCCTGCAATATGATGGGCATAAAATGAATCAATACAACAACCAGTTAAGAATATTTTTCATAATAGAAAAATTGGAAAAGTATATTAGTATTGGATTGAAACTATCAAAAACAGGAACCGTTATCAACATGCATTTGGTAACTATTGAGTTTCATTTGGTGAAAAGATCGTGTAGGCGAGCAATGGATTGATTGTTTTCTTAAAACCCGGCGTAAATCAAAATTACAGGTGTGCCATCCAACAAAATAATAAGAGCAATAAAACAATAAGGCTTGTAAAAACCATTTTACTTAATCCTGTGATCTACGCTTTTTTTTATTAAATATTTTAAAGTGAAAACCTGCTTCGGCAAGAAGCATAGATGTATTTGATTCCTTTGGGACTAGAGTTATTTGGAGATTTTGTACAGCGGGGCGTGAAAAATATTCAGCATGACTACCATATAAATAAGAACATTTAACGATAACCGACATTTTTTTATTTTTCCCGATTGGTATTGCTGTACCTATACCTGCGCCTGCACGGAGCGCCCAATAGCTTTGAAAAGATGAACTGTCAATTTTTACACGGTTGGTATGGGTATCTGTAAGAATATCGTATGCGTCTGTAAGAATATTATATCTTTTTTCGTGTGAAATAGCTGAATAAGTTAAAAATATATTTGTACCGATTGTAAATTCAATAAAAACTTTCATTGAATTTTTTAATGTTACGAGGCTAACGCTAAGCTTTGGCGCAATAGTTAGGATGTAGTTGATTACCCCTATAGAATACTTGTTATATTTATTTTGAAAATACCCTTTATAGTCATCGCCGGCCTGGCTTACCTACAGGAAACCAATTTCTCCACCAAGAACTATAAGTAATTTGTCGTGTAATCGATGTACAATACCAAATAAAAAACCAGTTCCTAATTTATTATAAGTTTTTTTATAATCACCCTGGGGCAGGTCTAATTGAAAACTAATAGCAGCGTTATTTAGCTGTGCGTTAGTTTTTGCTAAAAATAAAAAGGAAAGTATAATGAAAGGGAACCGCATAAGAACATATTTGCTGTAAAATCTTAATTGCTACAACTCATAACAATATTTGAAGTCTTTAAATCTGCAAGAATTAAATAATGGCCGAATCCTCATGTTATTTCTTCTATTGTATGTAGTTCTCCGGTAAACCTCTTTCACTCTTATTTTATTATCTAAAAATATAATTGCGGCCACAATTAAAAAAGCGGTAATTGGCAATATGCAATTTTTAGCAAGTAACTGCCTATTTCCATTTCACACAAAGCCGGGACTTTTCTAAATATTTATTCAATTTAAATTATTCCGTTAAGTGGTTGTTCAATTTTTAAAATAACATCGATTCGGGTTGTTAGTATTTCAATATAAACTACCAAATTAGAAATGCAGGTTATGAATGCATGTTATGAAACCGTGGAAAGAATATTTAAATTTAGAAGATGATTAAAAGGATGGTAAAATATTTCTTTCTTTTACTTCTTGCAACAATGTCATGCCTGGGTGTTTTTTCTCAACTGTCTTCTTTACGTTTTAAAATGTTTGAACCGGGTTTACTTAAGTGGGCCAATATCAGAACAATTACGCTCGCAAAATCAGGAAAGCTTTGGCTTGGTACTGCGCAAGGCCTTGCATCTTTTGACGGGAATGATATTGTGTATTTATCTCAATTTAATAACGCTTCAAACATTGCAAAAGGTTATCAGCGCATTGAAAGCTTGGCTGATGATGGAATCGGTGATATATGGTTTGCTGCCGATGATAGCCTCGTAAAATTAAACGTAATTACTGGCAAAACATTTACAAAAGCACTCCCTTATTTTGGTTCAGGTAATAATTCAAAAAAATATGGCGGCCACAATCCCTACCTCGACGGAGCAGGAAAGCTTTGGCTTGGGTTGGGCAGAAATGGCTTTGCTATATATGATACAGCCAAGCAAAATTTTGAACATTATAATTTTGATATAACCAGACCGGAGGAGTGGGAAGACCGCTATAAGAATACGGCATATTGTTTTATGCAGGATCCATTCAATAAAAATATTGTATGGATTGCATGCTACGGTTCCGGCATTTACTGGTTTGATGAAAAGAAAAGAAAAGTTTTTAAAAACTTTCATGCTGCCAACAGGAAAGATTCCTGCTGGAAAAATACAACAGTAACGATGCTTGACTCAGGAAAAGACGGCACCATTTGGTACAGCACTTGGGGCAATGGCATGGGAGAATATAATACCAAAACCGGATCCTATAAAGTATATGCTGCCGAAGGTGCTTTTTTCGGCATTGAAAATGGTATTCGTCAATTATTTTTTGGAGGTATCATACCATTTTTTTGTAAAAAATCTGATACGGAATATTATGTTGCCAGGAGGGATACGCTACCGGCAGTTTTTAATACTGTTACAAAAAAATATACTTACATCAATGATGTAATGCTTGATAAAACCCTATCCAGCACGGGTGATATGAAAACCGATAGCAAAGGAAATACCTGGTGCCTGAAGGGAGGAAGGTTATTTATTTCATCACCGCAGTATCGGTTGTTTAAAGATGTTCCTTTTGCCGACAAGTACCCGGTAAGTAGGGATGGCATTGAATTGCGGGATATAATTTGGGACAGTATAAGCCATATTTATTATGCCGCTATTCAATTCTCGCGGGGTATATATGTATTAGACAGTAATTTCAATACTATTAACATAATACCGATGCCTTTCAGTTATGGCAAAGATGGGGTAACGGGTTCTGCATTAGTATGGCGGGTAAGGAAAGATAAGAAAGGCCGGTTGTGGGCATTGGGCGAAAATCTTTTTGTATCCGATGCATCAGGGAATAAAATGATACCAGCCGAAAATTTATTCCCTTCTATCCCGCAGATAAAGAAGGAATTTGCCGATTTTGAAATGGATGAAGACGGAAATTTTTGGTTCCATACCTGGAATCATCAATTGCTGTTTTGGCATGTTGATACAGGCGATATGAAAGAAATAAATCTTCCTCCAACCCCAGCAAGCAATGAATCGGAATTTGCAAAAGAAGATATTTTGATTGACAATAAAAGACATCTTCTTTATGTTGGCGATGAGAATGCAATTTATCAGTACAACGCTGTTACACGCAAATTCAATTATATCCTTTGCCGTGACTTGCCTGATCCGGGGGTGAAAAGTTATGCATTAGATGCGGCAGGGAACATTTGGGTGCAAACTTATTTTAGCGGAATCAAAATGTATGACCCCGTGAAACTTAGACCTATTGCAACTCTTACAGCTAACGAAGGGCTTACCGATAATTTGGGAGAAGAAATGTTAAGTGGACCGCCGGGCTATATGCTATTCTTTACGCCAAGGGGCGGAAATCTTTATTCCTGTGCTGACAGCAGTTTTGTAAATTTTGATATTGATAACGGGCTCCTGTCAGACTACCCTATCTATATGTCGTATGCCAATCAGCAATTCTTTCTCACTGCCACCAGGGTAGGCCACACGCAATACACCAACCTTACATCTTTATTATCTCTTCAAAAAAATATAACGCCCTATCTTGATAATATAAAAGTGTTGGGTAAAAATTATATTACCGATACACTACCTGAGTTTTTAAATACATTAAAGCTGCCGCACAATAAAAATGATATCGAACTAAGCTTTTCCTGCAACGAATTTGAGTTCCCTGAAAAAGTGCAATATGCTTATCACCTTGATGCGGTGGAAACCCAATGGAACTATGCTAATTACCAAAACAGGAGGGTTACTTATGTTGACCTGGAGCCGGGTACTTATACATTTAATCTAAAGGCAAGGATGCGTGGCGGCAAATGGACTGAATTAAAAAATTCACTTCACATAATAATTACACCGGCGTGGTGGCAAACAGGTTTATTTAAAATTCTTACTGTAGTTGTCGCAATCGTACTTGCCTGGCTGATAATACTATGGCGAATAAAAATGGTTCGCCATGAAGAGCATGAAAAGAGCAGCCACGAAAAGGAACTACTTGAACTGGAAGCCAAAGCACTTCGCGCTCAAATGAATCCTCATTTTATTTTCAACTGCATGAACTCTATTAAGAGCCTAATCCAGGAGCATGAAGAAGTGAGGGCTATAAATTATCTTACTACTTTTTCAAAACTTATCAGGACCATTTTTCAAAATTCAGATAAGAAGGAAATAAGCTTATTTGATGAAATTGAAACCTGTAAATTCTATCTGCAATTAGAAGCAATGCGGTTTGATGCTGCATTTAATTATACCATAAATACCGATCCCGAAATAGACTTAAAATCAGTTAATATCCCAGCACTTATTATTCAGCCATTTATTGAAAATGCCATCTGGCATGGGATTGTTCCAGGAGGTGGCGGGGGAAATATTCGGCTGGATGTTGAAAGAAATAATGGTTATGTTGAGATCATTGTGGAAGATGATGGAATTGGAAGAGAAGTATCACAAAAAAATAAAGCAGCTACGAAACTTACGCATGATTCCAAGGGAGTAAGCCTTACTCAATCAAGACTTGAATTAGATAATCTCCTCCGGCAAAAAAATGCAAAAATGGAAACTATCGACAAGAGAGATGCAATGGGTAATTCTTTAGGCACAAAAGTTATCATTAAAATTGAGGAGGAGACAGAATGATACGTTCCATAATTATTGATGACGAGCAACATTGTGTAAAGTCTTTGGTGAAAGACCTTCAACAACATTGCCCTTCTATAGAAATAATAGAAACATCTAATTCTGCCAAGGAAGGAATTATGGCGATCAAAAAACTACAACCAGACCTTCTTTTCCTGGATGTCGAAATGCCCTGGATGAATGGATTTGAATTGCTGGAAATATTAGGAGATATTAATTTCTCCATCATTTTTACTACTGCTCACGATGAATTTGCTGCCAGGGCATTTCGCATTAGCGCTGTAGATTATTTATTAAAGCCTATTGATGCGGAAGACCTTAAAGCGGCTGTCCAGAAAGTGGAAAAGAAATTTGAACAAGGCAGCAGCCTTCCTCATATCAATAACCTTTTGCAAAATATCCGTCAACCATCAATTGAACAAAAAATTGCTCTGCCATTAAGAGAAGGGTATGAGTTCGTTGAAGTATCATCCATTATATATTGTCACGCCGAAGGAGCATATACCAAAATTTTCATACAGGAAAAACGACCTATGCTTATTTCAAGAACACTTGGAGATGTAGCAGAATTATTACCACCGGAAATATTTCAACGCATACACCATTCCACCCTTGTAAATGTCACCTACATTTCTCAATTTCTGAGAAGTGATGGCGGGTATATTGTATTGAAAAGTGGTGAAAGACTTGCCGTAAGTAAAACGAGGAAAGAGATGCTGATGACCAGGCTCGGGTTAAGATAATTTCCGCGTAGAAACAAGTTTTGATGTATTGATTGATTTGACAAATTTTTTCTACTTAAAGTGGATGTTGCGATAAATACATTTTCTTTTTATAGTGAATGTCCGTAGTCGCAGACGTACGGACAGCTGTACTTTAATTTATGATACTAATACGGATAGCGGGGATGACGTGGCTACGGCTGGGCGGGGAAATTACTTTTGATTATAGTTGCAAAAGATTTGTGCATCATGAATCCTGGTCATTTTTCTTTACTCTATACAGATGAAAATCCTGCTTTTCTACATACAGGCTGTTCACGATTTTCATAATGATAGCGATCAGCGGCGTCGCAAGCAGAACGCCCCAAAAACCTCCCAGCAAACCCATTGCTACCTGCCCAAATATGATCAGGGCAGGCGGGATGTTCATCATCTTTTTTTGAATGAGCGGTTGCGTAACCGCACTTTGGATGACCTGGATGAACGTATACAGGCAGGCAACTAATATCGCTGTAGTCTGCCCCGTCGTAAGCGCAATAAGAATGGCCGGCACCAACGCAATGATAGGTCCGAAGTTGGGAATAAAATTAAGTAACCCTGCTATGAGCGCCAATGTCAAGACCAGCGGTATGTCGAGTGCCCATAACCCAAGATCGGTAAGTACTGCTATAAAGAAAAATCCAAAGATTTGCCCCTTTAAACAGTTCTTTAAAATCCTGCCCAGTTCATTTAATAAATGATCGCCTGTCTCCTTGCCGGCGGGAGGCAATAAATGCACAATGCCTTTCTTGTATATGCCGGGTGAAGCAATGAAAAAAGCCGCCATCAGTAAAATAATATAGAAGTCGCTTAGAATTCCGAAGCTTGAAGAAAAAAACTTTTTTACTACAGAAAGTGTTTTCTGAGAATTGCCTGAGGAGGATAAAAACTCAATTGCTTTTTTCCCGATGGTGGTATTCATCAGTTGTTGTTTGGTATGCTCAATAGTTGCTGGCAACGTATCCGACAATTGGGCAATCTGTCTTTGCAGCCGCGAGCCTGTGAACCAGAAAAATGCGGAGATCAGTAAGAGATTAATTATAACGGAAATGATAACGCTAAAACGGTAAGAGATATTCAATTTTCGATGGATGAGCGACGCGACACCATGAAAGAATAGCGCAACCATTACTGCCGCCAACACCAATAATAAAGTGCTGAATAATGTTTTAAAGAGTAGCAGGGATACTACAAATAATGATACAATTGAAGCGGCGATCCAAACACGTTTAGAAAATACTTCTTTAGATTCTGAATTAGACATAGGATTTTTTTCAAGATTAGTATATGGTTTATTCACCAAACCGTTTACCATGTTCACCACTTAAGTAGCTTAATATTTTCCAGGGTTCGGGGCTGCTGATTTTGAATATGCTGAATAATGGTGATATCACCGGTGGTTTCCAGAATAATAACGTCAACATTCTTCAGCTCCTCGATGCCTTGCTTTCTTGCCACCACGTACACTTCTTCAATGGTGATTCTTTGCGTCCTCATAGCATGATTCAAAAAATTTTCCTTTATATAGTAAGAGCGTTGGTGAACCGCTTACAAACCTCTTGATCTTGCTACTTCGAACAGCACTCCAGGTGATGGTTAACTGCAACCCGATGAGCGTAAAGTAAACCAATGCTCCTTCTGCCAGCGGAATAGATTTATTTAATGCGGTAGCTGCAAGGCAAGAACCCAGGGCAATAGTGACAATAAAATCATACGCATTCATTTTTGACAGCGTTCTTTTACCGGAAATACGAATCATGAACAACAGTGCGATATATGCCAAAACTGTGGCAGTAAATGCCCGAAGTAATCCATCCCAACTGTCAAAAAAAAGTTTATCCATAATCAATTGTTTATTTTTCCAGTTGCCCAGTATGCTATCAATGCTAATTGATATACTCGCTGCCAGAATTATTGGTAAGCTGCGGTTTATTCTGTACAATAATCTTTCCTTTTTTGAGGAAGATTTCCACGAATCCATCATTCCTTTAAAATATTAGCATTTTACCAATGCCGGGGTCCAATAATATTAATACAAAACAGAGGTATCGTTAAACGTGGCAGGAGAAACGGATGGAATATTGATTGAACCCGTTTTGTTCTTATCATTTATTGAAAACGGTTTTAAGTACGCATTTAAAGATTGACATCTCATGGTCATAAGAAAACTTATTTTAATCTGCTGATTTTTAGAGCATTTAGTCTTCAGTGCATTTGAAATATTTCTTCTGCATCTGTATTTTAAAAAACAACATGTTTATGCTGTATGAATTAAAAATTTGTTTGTTTATATCGTTAAACATATAATGATCAATTTGGATAAAAACCGGTAAAACACTCTTATGCGCAAAATAATATTGGCTTTGCCAAATCGCCCTTGATTCTTTACATAATAAAATTTCCCTTTAAGTTGACAAATATGTATTTTAGTAGTCTCTTTCTTATTTACATAACCAGACTAAAACAGGCAAAATGAAAAAGCTCTTTCCATTATATCTGGTCATTTGCTCCTTGTTCTTGTTCGCGACTGCACATGGGCAATTTTTAAAAAAATTAAAAGACAAAGCTGCCCAGGTAACCAATAAGGTGGTTGACAAAAAAGTAGACGAAGCCGTTGGAATTGGAGATAATTCTTCGTCGTCTTCGGCGTCGGGTAATGCAGCGTCTGGAAAACCCAGGAACAAAGGTGGGGCCGGCCTTACCAATACTCCACCGCCGGATGTAAAGCAACAAATGACGGATGCTGAAGCAGCTTATCAGCAAAATAAATTTAGTGAAGCCCGGTATTCGGTTCAACAAGCATTGATAGGGGTTGAACTGCAACTGGGCCGTGAGCTATTGCGCTCGTTACCCACCAAAGTAAACGGTCTGCCTAAAGATACCACACAGGATAAAGTAATGAGTGCGCAATGGGGATGGAGCAACATGAATATTCAGAGGGTTTATGCTGATGGAAAGGATAAGCAAATGACCGTCACCATTGGTAACAACGGGTGGTACTCGGGCCTGGTAAATATGTATTTCAACAGCGGCTACATCCAGGCTGATGCGAACCAGCAAAATGTGAAGCAGGTAAAAGTGAAGGGTAATAAAGCCATCATTCAGTTTGACGAAAGCGAGGGATATACATTAATTGTGCCCTTGGGACAGTCTTCTATGATTGCATGGGGATGCATCAACTTTGCGGACGAAAATGAAGTGATGAATGCCGCTAATAAATTTGATATCGATGGAATTAAAAAGACACTTGGCGAACAATAACGTTAACGTATAAAATCTTATAGTATGATAAAGATTTTTTTATTTTCTATAATTATTTTTTTGGGACATATTGTTACGGCGCAGGAGTTCAAAAACCAGGTAGCTGCTGCACGCACAGCTTATGCCTCCGGTAAACTGGAGCCAACCCACTTTGCGCTGCAACAGGCTTTGCAGGAACTTGATATGATCATCGGTAAGGAAGTGCTGAAACTCTTGCCTGGAAGTATGGACGCCCTTAAAGTAAATGCAAAGGATGACAATGTCACTTCAAATATAGATTTCGTTGGCGCCACTATTCACCGCACTTATGGTACCCCGGATAGGAAGGCCGACCTTTCGATCATTAGCAATTCTCCCCTGATCGCTTCGCTTAATGGCTTGCTCAATATGCCCTTGCTTGGGGGGTTGATGCGTGATGAAAATTCCAAAACAATTAAAGTACAGGGTTATAAAGCAAGAATGGAAAGGAGCGATGCCGGTAATGGAAAATTTAATTACAAGTTGGATATTCCATTCAGTAGCGCTCTCCTCACTTTTAGTGTCGACAACAGCACGGAATCTGAGATCACGTCCATGGCTTCTAAAATTCCAATGAAAGAAATCGCAGCGCTTATTCAATGACCCGAAAGAGAATATTACCTCCTATACTGCGGTTTGTATCTTCGAAACACTTTTTAATAATTTGCTACATTAATTTGGTGAATACGTTAATAAATTGTCTGACGACGATTTATTAAACATCTATGTATTTGTTATATGCTAGATTATATTCACGTCAACACCGTAAGTGGCAAATGGCAATTATCCAAAAATGAATAGAGTATTACTATTCGTCAGCAATGTTTTATGAAACAGGGTTGGACGAATTTGAATTTAAAAACATATACATGAAACTATTTAAATGGATCATGGGAAACGAACCACGGTCTTGACTCCCGCCAGTGTAGGTGTTCCACTTTTGCATCTTTTAAATCACGAAACCTGTAACGCCCCCGCCTGGTCTCCCGACCAGCGGGAGTATGAACCCACACTTACAATCCTGAAAAGTGTTTCAACATTCCAAAATCGTTTGTGCCATCACAATAGAATTTTGCTGATGAATAATGATAATCTTCAGGCACTTCACATAGCCCTGCCCGTACAGGATTGTAATGTATATAATCTAACTTTTGTATAAACATCTTCTTGTTAAGTAGCTCAATGTTTAACGGTTCTCTTTCCACACCTGGTAATCCCGATCGTACTTATTTACTTTAAACGATGCATGCAAATCTTTATCATCTTCAACAAGGGAAAGTAATAATTGTCGTGCAGTGAATTTCATAAACGAAGCCTGGTTTTGCATTGGTGTAAAACTCTGTAAAGCCTGCCAAATAAAATGAATGTGATTGTTCATAATGACGAAGGCATTTAATTCTATTCTGTTTTTACTCACCAGATTTTGCAAACTCCCAATTATTATATTCTTGTAATTATCATTTGCAAGTACCGGTTTCCATTCATTAATTGTAGCTGTAAAATAATTTGCAGGGTAGTCTAAATATTCTTCCTTCATTTTACTAATCTATAAAATTAATCGGAAGATGCCCTGTAAAGGAAAGATCAATTCGCTAAACTGACTTCGCCGTTGGTCGAACACCAGACCTTTAGATTTGCTTTCTAATATTTTATTAAAATATTATTACTATTACTACTTTCTTTTTTTGCTTCTTTTTTTCTTTGTGAATAATTCAATTTTTGTTAATAACT
>JBKJRY010000220.1:0-28152 GCA_046593045.1 Chitinophagaceae bacterium
GCGAACAAAAGAAATATAAAAATAATTTTGAGTTTCATAACGACGAATAATTAAATGCCGGGAGTAGCAGTTGTCTATACAAAATAAACACAATTTTTCAATAATCTGATTTTAGGACTTTATTGTAATATTTACAAACGGGTTTTATACCACAAACATTGCATTTAGGATTACGTGCAACACAAATGTACCTTCCATGTAGTATAAGCCAATGGTGCGCTTTATGAATCAGTTGAGAAGGAATATTATGGGTTAATTGTTTTTCGGCCGCCAATGGGGTTTTGGCATTTGTGGTTAATCCGATTCGGGCTGCTACCCTGAATACATGAGTATCCACTGCCATGTTTGGTTGACTATCGATTACTGAAGTAATAACATTGGCAGTTTTACGACCTACCCCTGGTAATCGAGTCAACTCGTCAACAGTCATTGGAATCTGTCCTCCGAATTTTTCAACAACCATTTTTGCCATTGCAATAAGGAGTTTTGTCTTATTGTTGGGATAAGAAATGCTTTTAATCAACGGGTATAACTCTTCTGTAGTCGCGCTACTTAGGGCTTGAACATCGGGAAATTTTTCAAAAATCGAAGGAGTGGTTTCATTTACCCGTTTATCAGTGCACTGGGCTGATAATATTACTGACACCAACAGCTCGTAAGGATCATTATAAATTAATTCTGTTTCGGCATCAGGAGCGTGCGATAAAAAATACGCTGTTACAAATTGATAAAGCTCTTTTTTTCTCATAAAAAAATCCTGCCCTTATTGGGCAGGACGAAATTAGTTTTTTTGAAGTTCCTAATGTGAGTGTAAATGCCTTTCATGTTTGCCGGCATACTGAAGAATCCTGTCAACTGATTCCTGCCTCGGGGAAAGATCGATTTCTTCAAGATTCTTTTTAGATAAAAGAAGCGCGTCAAAAGTATCCCTCAGGTTCATATCAGTTTCTAAAGCTTCTCTAATAAGCTCAGATTTTTTGTCCGAAGTCTCGTCATAGAGATATCTCACCAGATCTTCCTGGGTAATTTGTGTCATAAAAAAAATTGCTTTAATGAAAAATATCCAATCCTATTCTAAAAACGCCCTAAAGTCAGAAATATTGTTTTTCAATCATCTAATTAATGACGAATCAAAAGTAATAATATAAAGATCTTCATTTTCTTTTTTCATCATATACTTTTCACGTGCATATTTTTCAAGAGTTTCGGGATTTGTTTTTAAAAGTTCTAATTCCTGCCGGGTATCTGCGATTTGCTTACCCATTCTTTTTTCACTTTCCTGGAGCTTATGTAGCTCATTGATTCTCTTCAATTGAAGTGAAACATCATTTCTGTCAAAGAACAGCATCCAAATGGCAAAAATTATGCCTGAGATCAGGTATTTATTTCTAAATATCTTTGGAAGCTTATGCATATCTCCGCGAGATTATATTTGAATTTTAGATAAAATAGACTAATTCTATTGATTAATGGATTAACTTATTTTCCAAATTTAATTTTTCCTTTTGGATAAATAGCGCTTTCAGCCAATATTTCTTCAATTCTTATCAACTGGTTGTATTTAGCGATTCTATCAGTTCTGCTGGCGGAACCTGTTTTAATTTGGCCGCAATTTAGTGCAACGGCGAGGTCTGCAATAGTAGTATCCTCTGTCTCACCGCTGCGATGACTCATAATTGTATTATATCCGTTATGTTGGGCAAGTGATACCGCATTGATGGTTTCAGTCAGTGTTCCTATCTGGTTTACTTTTACCAATAATGCATTGGCGATTTTTTCATCAATTCCTTTTTGCAATCTTTTTACATTAGTTACGAAAAGATCATCTCCTACCAATTGTACTTTATCTCCTATGGTTTCTGTAAGTAACTTCCAGCCATCCCAATCATCTTCTGCCATTCCATCTTCCAGGGAGATAATTGGAAATTGTTTTACCCAACTGGCCCAGAAATCTACCATTTTTTCACTACTCAGTTTTTTGCCATCGCTTTTATGAAAATCATACACTTTTTTTTCATTATCATACATTTCACTAACTGCAGGATCCATCGCTATTGAAATTTGAGAGCCAGACTTAAAGCCGGCTGATTCAATTGCGGCAAGAACAGTTTCAATTGCTTCTTCATTGCTTTGTATATTAGGTGCGAATCCACCCTCGTCACCTACATTTGTGCTATAACCTTTTTTCTTCAGCACTGCTTTTAAGGCGTGGAAAATTTCCACACCCCATTGCAACCCTTCACTAAAAGAGGAAGCTCCTACCGGCATTACCATGAATTCCTGGAAATCAATTTTATTATCAGCGTGGGACCCGCCATTTAAAATATTCATCATAGGTATGGGAAGAATGGTAGCATTAGTTCCTCCAACATACCTGTAAAGCGGAAGATTAGCTTCCAGTGCTGCGGCCTTTGCAACTGCGAGGCTAACAGCAAGCATTCCATTTGCACCAAGTGCACTTTTATTTTCCGTTCCATCAAGGTCAATCATAGCTTTGTCAATTCCTGTTTGGTCTGCTACGTCCCATCCGGTAAGTGTATCTGCTATTAGTCCATTCACGTTTTCAACCGCTTTGTGAACACTTTTGCCACCATAATTCTTTTTATCATTATCACGCAGTTCAACGGCTTCATGCACGCCAGTACTGGCGCCAGATGGAACAGCTGCTCTTCCAAGCGATTCATTTTCAGTAAGTACGTCCACTTCAATGGTGGGGTTTCCACGGCTGTCTAGTATTTGGCGGGCATGGATGTTTGCGATATAACTCATAGTAAATATTAATTAATTGTTTTGAAGATTAACGGTTAAGTTTCTAAAAACATCTTCCAGGCTTTTATGCTCACTTTTTAATGAAAGTATGTTTAAGTTATTTTGTATGCTAAATGAAAATAAATTCTTTTTTACACGTTCAGGATCCTCAGTCTGTAACTTGAAGGTAGAAGGTTTTTCTTCTTCAGCTTTTACAACCCCTTCAAGTTTGACTAAAGAAATAAGATCAATTTTTTCAGAAAATTCTACAATTATTGTGTGCGAGGTTTTATTGACCGCGCTTAGATTTGACAAAGTATCATCAGCCACAATATTTCCCTTATTGATGATGATCACCCTGTCGCAAATGCTTTCGACCTCCTGTAAAATATGCGATGAAAAAAGTACCGTTTTATTCTTTCCGAGTTCCCTGATAACTTCTCTTATTTCAATTATCTGGTTAGGATCCAGCCCACTTGTTGGCTCATCCAGTATAAGTACTTCAGGATTATGTATCAGCGAAGCTGCAAGCCCTACCCTTTGTTTGTAGCCCTTGCTAAGCTGACCAATCTTTTTTTTACTCTCAGGCCTGAGACCTGTAAGATCAATTACTTCTTCGATTCTTTTTTTTATTCCTGACCTAATATTATGGATACCTGCAATAAATTCCAGGTATTCTCTTACATACATTTCAAAGTATAAGGGATTATTTTCCGGCAGGTAACCAACTTGTCCTTTTACTTCCAATGGTTTTGCGGCAACGTCAATTCCGTTTACAAGAGCAGTACCCGCATCTGCCGAAATATAACCTGCAACTATTTTCATAGTTGTGGATTTTCCAGCTCCGTTCGGGCCTAAAAAACCAACTATCTCACTATTGTTTACCCGGAAGGAAATATTGTCAATTGCTTTTTGATTGCCATAATTTTTTGTAAGATTCGAAATAACAATTGACATGAAACAAATGTAAAACAGATTGAATGAATAATAAAAAAACACGGACAGATAAAAATACCACCTGTTTAATTATTTACGAGCGCAATGCAATTATCAATTGATCAATCCTTTTTTGGAGGCCTGTTCCGGTTATTTTTAGGCCTTGATGGCCTCGAATTATTTGGTTGTGGCCTTTGCTGTTGTTGCTTTCCCGAAGATTGATTGGCCCTACGATTATTATCGTTCCTTTTTTTGCGGCTATTTTTTTCAAGTGATTTTAGTGTGATGTGCCCAACAACATCTACAAACTCAGGCTCAACTTCTTTTATTTTGCCGCTTACTATTTCTACAGTTTCCAGCGTATCGGGCTTAATACCGTTTCTATTTTGCGCCTGTATTTTTTTTACGTTTTCTATTGAAAGAGGATAGTGCTTTGTGCTATCGGGCATTGAATACCACATCAGGTTCCTAAAAATATCTTTTTTGATTAAATAAGCACGGCCCTTTGTTACTTCAATCACTTCAGCATCTTCAGGAAAATGCTGTAATGCATCAAGATAAGTATCCAGCTCGTAATTAAGACAACATTTAAGTCGACCACATTGTCCACTTAATTTGGTCTGGTTGATGCTCAGGTTTTGGTAACGGGCGGCATTTGTATTTACACTTTTGAAATCGGTAAGCCAGGTACTGCAACACAGCTCACGTCCACAGCTTCCAATTCCTCCAATTTTGCCCGCTTCCTGTCGTGCACCTATCTGGCGCATCTCAACCTTTACTTTAAACTCTGATGCAAATATTTTTATAAGCTCACGAAAATCTACGCGCTCATCGGCAATATAAAAAAATGTTGCCTTCCTGCTGTCAGCCTGTATTTCTACCTCGGCCATTTTTAAGTCAACATTAAGTTGCCTTGCTATTGCCCTGCTGCGAATCAATACATGGTGCTCACGTGATTTGGTTTCTTTCCACTTTATAATATCGTTATCAGTTGCGAATCTTAAAATCTTTTTAATGTCCGAGTTATCTTCTTTTATTCCACGTTTTTTCAATTGAAGCCTTACCAGCTCCCCGGTAATACTTACAGTGCCCACATCAAACCCACTTACGCCTTCCACCGCAATTATATCCCCTTTTTCAAAATATTGTAACGTATTATTTCTATAAAAATCCTTCCTGCTGCCCTGATTGAAGGAAACTTCTACAACGCGGCAACTGCTTTCTGGGTCGCTAAATGGAAGATTTGCAAGCCAGTCATGTACATTCATCCTGTTACACCCACCTGTACTGCATCCTCCGTTACTCTTACATCCTCCAGGTTTCCCGGTACTACAACTTGTACAACTCATATGGTTGATTGAAAAGTTTTTAATAAATAAAATAAAAAGAAGAATTTTTCAAGCAGATGAAACTTACAGCATAATTGCTTAATACGTCCTCTCTATAATTTTACGGAGCAGTTGAAATCTGAAATATTGTAAAATTATATATTACCTGTTAATATACAGGGAATTAATTAAAATGCTATAGCTGAAATATTTAGTCCAAAAGTTTTATTACACCTGCATCAAATTCGTTAACCTCAATTTACCAAAATTAACGAATTATCTTTAATAATATGATACAAGCGAATGGACAGTGCGTGAAATAGCATCTTTGTATTTGCATTGCGTTCAATATAAAATGTGGCTTTGTCCAATTCATTTATTATTGCTTCCTGCGCCTCTGGACTGCACATTTTATTCAGCCTGGAGGCAAAATCTTTCTCATTTTCGGAGGTATTTAAATGTATTGAAGGGTCATTTATAAACCTGAGCCTTATCGCCTGCTCGAGGAGGTGAATAAAATAATGCAAAAACTGCTTTTGCTTTTCTCTTCCAAGCCGGCTAACAATATCTATCCATTTAACCTGGGCTCCCGGCCCGTTCTTTAAGATAGCGTTCAGCCAATCTCTTACCAGGCCCTGCCAATCTTCATCTGAGTGCTGTAGTACCCGTAATGCTTCCCGGTAGTTGCCTTCGCTTACAGCGGCAATCTGCGCAGCTTTTTCAGGTATAGTGTTAGCTTTTGTTATTAAGGCATCCCCGATCTCACTATTTGAAAGTGCCGGAATTTTAATGAGTTGGGTTCTGGATAAAATGGTGGACAATATTTCCTGCTCATCTTCTGCAACAAAAATAAACAGGGTTCCTGGCGGCGGCTCTTCTATAAGTTTTAATAATTTATTCCCGGAGTTTCCTAAAAGCTCCGGCATCCACATTATCAAAATTTTACAATCACTTTCAAATGCTTTAAGGCTCAACTTATGGTTAATCTCGTTACATTCCCTGGCGGTTATATTTCCCTGTTTATTTTCAGCACCTAAAAATTGGAGCCAATCATATATATTCCCATACGGATTCAATGAAACAAATTCTCTCCACTCCAATATATAATCGTCACTTATTGGGGGCGTACCTGATTTTTTTGGAATTACCGGAAAAGAAAAATGTATATCGGGATGAATGAGTTGACGTGCTTTTATGCAAGCAGGGCAATGGCCGCAGGAATCTGTAGTTGTGCCTTCAATAATAGGTGATAAGGACGTATTACCATTTTGAATTATCTCAGCAGATCCAAATAAATCTAAAGTGGTTTCCTTAATGTCTGAAGGCTGCTTTGCTGAATTACAAACAATAAATTGCGCGAAGGCGAGTGCAAGAGATAGAGAGCCGCTCCCTTCTTTCCCTAAAAACAGTAATGCATGGCTGAGCCTGTTCTGTACAACGAGATCAATTAAATGCTTTTTAATTTCTTGTTGTCCTATTACTTCGTTGAATTGCATGTAAACAAAAATAAAAACTATGCTGTATCAAATCCTAATTCAGGTATAAACACTAAGTTTTTGTTCTTAGTTGAGATATTTTAATAACTTCTCATAAGCTTTTTTACCCTTCGGGTCAGGGTTACCAGGTATTAACCTGGCTTTATTATGAAACACAGTCAGGAACTCACCTTTTTCGTTAAATAAAAATTTAGTAAAATTCCACTGAATGGGGTTAGTAAATCCATTTTTCTCTGCCTCACCGACAATATATTTATATATAGGCGCCATGTCATTACCTGTTACTGAAACTTTTGCCGCCATAGGGAAAGTAACTCCATAGTTTTTTTTGCAAAACTCCGCTATCTCATCAGCAGTACCAGGCTCCTGGGCACCAAAATTATTTGCAGGAAATCCAACGATAACCAGTTTGTTTTTATATGTCTCATACAATTTTTCCAGGTCATCATATTGAGGCGTATTCCCGCATTTAGATGCCGTATTTACAACCAGGATCTTTTTCCCTTTAAATTTTGAAAAGTCAATGGAACCTCCCTCAAGACCATCTACTTTAAATTTATAAATTGAATCGACTGTTGTGAAACTGGCAGTGCTAGATGGGATAATGAAGGATAATAGTACAACTGATGCCAGTACAAAAAATATGTGTTTCATTTTTTTAGTAAAGATACGCAATCGGTAAATCACTACCGCTATATGAAAATGATAGAGGCCAATATTATACGCGGGCTTTATTTTTCATAACATCCCAGGTCGAAAATAGATGTACGAACATTATCATCCAGATCATGTAAAAAAGGAGTTGCTGTTCCACTATCAATTGCAGGGGCGGCAGGATTTTTTATAAAATGGAAGTCATAATAATTTTTAGAAACATCAACACTGTCAAATAATGGATCTGTATTTTTTATTATGTTTCCCATAAATGTAGCATCTGCGGGATCGTTATTTTTTAATTTATATAATACGTTTTCAAATGTTGCTGAAAAAGAAGCATTGGGTTTTTTTATCAAACTAATTTCATCTTCAACAGAACCTCCTTCTCCCCAAAAAATACAGTTTTTGAAGTATGCATTTAGATTACTGACAAAGGTTGTACCCCCCTGGTCAATAAAATTGGTTAATTGTAAAACAGGATTTTTGTGATCAATAAAAAAATTACTGTAAGACACCACGGTACAATTCACAAAAGAATAGTCCCCACCAAGGGCAAGCAGTATATTTTTTCCGCAATTACTTATAAGGCAGTTGTCAGCATATATATTTGTGTTTATTCCCAATATGCCAGCATCATAAATATTATCAATTATTGTTTGTGATAAGGTAAGCTTTGGAATGGCAGTAAAAGAAAGATCCTGCGCAATAATCCCCTGGTAAGCATTTTTTATAACCGCGAATTTTAAATTATTATTCATGCTGCTTCCGCTGAAATAAATGCCTGGCCAGCTTGCGGGAAAATCAAGATAACCCGGATCAAGCCTGTCGCCGGCAAAAACAACTTTATCCTGTTTTGTTCCCGTTACTATTAATGTGCCATCAACAAGGAACGGCGCATCCGGATGCAGGTATATTTTTGTTCCTTGCTCAATAGTAAGTATCGCGTTAGTATCTATGAGTATACCTCCAAGTATTACATATGGCAACGCATTGTTCCAGGTAACATTCCCGGTGAGTTTCACTTTATTAAGAAATACAGCATTTTGACCATATGCATGTAGCTGAACAAATTTTTGATTGCCATTATAATCTATTAAGATACTGTCGGTGATTATGAAAGGCAAATTAGCAGTTGTAGGATCAATTTTTACCTGCACAAAAACATAAATACTATCATTAGCATTTACTTCAATGTCAGCCACCTCATTTGCAGAAATGCCGTCAACGTTTATTTTAAAAGAAGAAGTGGCCCCCCCGGAAAGTTTAATCTTTGATATTAAAAGCTTTTGATTGTTGTTATTGAAAATTTTGAAAGATTGAGTAACCGAGCCAATAGATGTAAATACCGTATCATAAGATAATTTATCAGCACTAGTATATAGCCTTGCTTGCGGGCTGGAAATGAAAGATTCTTTTTTACATGAAAAAAAAATGAAAGCTATAAAAATAAAAGAGATTGTGTATCTGAGGCGGGTCATTCTCAAAAATATGTTTAATTATTAACGCTTCATTCTTCGGATAATTATACAAATGTATGCCAGGCTATAAAGTATTAGCCGGTTTTTATTTTCATCTCGTGGCAAATGCAAGAGTCGCTATACTAAGTTTTGTTCCTTCAATTTTTAATATTTCCGCGCCGCATGCTTCCATAGTTGCTCCCGTGGTTATCACATCGTCCACTAATAATATATGCTTACCTTTTAGCATTTCAGGATCCTTAACCGCAAAGCTTTTTTCAACATTTTCCCAGCGTTCAGTCCTCCCTTTTTTAGTTTGCGTTTCGGTGTGTACAATCCTTATTACATTTTTAATGATTATAGGCAGATTCCGTACTTCAGCAATTCCCTCACATAGCACGCTTGCCTGGTTATAACCTCTCATAAATTCTTTTTTTTCAAATAGTGGAAGAGGCATCATCATATCAACATGTAAAAAGCGGTTACTAGCTTTAAGGCTATGTCCCATAAGATTTCCCAGGTACATTCCTGCCTTTCTATTGCCTTTGTATTTTAATTCATGAATTAAATTCTGTATCACTGATGCTTTAGAAAAATAAAATTCACTTGTGCCGGCTGAAACGGCCATTCTACCCCAAAACATTTTTTCCACCGGGTTATTTCCATGCAACGAAAATTGGGTATGGGGCAAATTATTACTACATTCAAGACACAAAATATTTTTGTTTTCAATAATATCATTTCCGCAACCAATACAATTGTGAGGATAAAAAAAATGTAGAAGCGGCGATAATGTATGTGAGTTTATTTTCAAAACAGAGTATTTAAAATAAATAACGATATAATTCTTCCACCTTACCTAACGGCACAACTTCAATATTAAATTTCTGATTTGCAGCGGCCTTTGATCCTGCGTGCCTAGAAGACAAGTTGTATTTACTTACTATTATTTTTTCAAATCCAAGTTTTTCAGATTCAGCGATACGTTGCTCAATGCGGTTAACCGGTCTTATCTCACCACTTAATCCTACTTCGCCGGCGAAGCATGTATGTATGGGCAAAGCAACATCTTCATATGAAGAAAGTAATGCGCTCAAAACAGCAAGATCTATTGAAGGATCTTCTATCTTCAAACCCCCTGCAATATTTATAAAAACATCTTTAATACCAAAATGAAATCCCCCTCTTTTTTCCAATACAGCCAGCAATAATTGAAGTCTCCGCAAATCAAAGCCGGTATTTGTTCTTTGAGGAGTGCCATATACACTTTGTGTAACCAACGCCTGTACTTCAATTAGCAATGGCCTTATTCCTTCCATTGTTGCAGCAATGGCAACACCACTTAATTGTTCTTCTTTTTTTGTGATAAGAATTTCAGAGGGATTACTTACCTGCCTCATGCCCTCGCTGCTCATTTCATAAATTCCAAGTTCATAAGAAGGACCGAACCGATTTTTGAGGGTGCGTAAAATCCGATAAGAATAATTTCGATCTCCCTCAAACTGGAGAACTGTATCCACCATGTGTTCCAGTATTTTTGGCCCCGCGATACTTCCATCCTTGGTAATGTGCCCTATTAAGAAAACAGGTGTGTTTGTTTCTTTAGCGAATCGTTGAAATTCAGCTGCAGTTTCTCTTATTTGTGATACACTTCCTGGCGCAGATTCTATATAGGGCGTTTGCAAAGTTTGAATAGAATCAACTATTACCAGTTCAGGTTTTAATTTTCTTATTTCGTTAAAAATAGTTTGCGTGTTGGTTTCTGTGAGCAGGTAAAATTTTTCATTTTTAATTTGCAAACGATCCGCACGCATCTTTATTTGCTGGTCGCTTTCTTCGCCGCTTATATATAAGGTAACAGTGTTTTGCAATTGCAATGCATCCTGCAAAAAAAGTGTTGATTTACCAATACCCGGTTCTCCGGCAATTAATACAAGGCTGCCTCGAACTATTCCTCCACCCAATACCCGATTTAATTCTGCATCTTCGGTAACGATTCTTTTTTCTTCTCCACTGACAACATCTTGCAAAGAAATTGTTTTAAGGCCTCCACTCAATCCCGAAAATTCCTTCCATTCATTTTGTTTTTTATCAGTGCGTTTTACAATCACTTCTTCTACAAAAGTATTCCACTGCTCACAAGAAGGACATTTACCCAACCATTTTGCACTTTCCTGTCCACAGTTGCTGCAGAAAAAAGCGGTCTTTGTTTTACTCATAATATTATAACAATGAAATTAAACAAACATTAGGATAGCATTAAAAAAGTACTATGCAGAAATAAATTTTGAAGAAAAATCTCTTAGGAAATTAATAACAAATATGCTGTCATATTATTGAGCAAAGTAAAAGGGCTGATATTACTACCCGCCCTTTGTACTTACTAACCCATTAAATTCTATTGCTAAATTACAAATTGCGGGCAGATAAACAAATTAATTTTCCATGATGTTAATAAATATCTCCAAAAAATTTACACGTAAAGAAATCAGTATAATTTCCATTATGCATTGATAATAAGTAATTTATAAAATAATAAATCTTTTTCAATAAGAAATTTCTAGAGAGATATTTGGTTTGTGATATAAACTAATTTATTATTGTGGGAAATTTATTAAATGTTTAGAGTTTTTTGTTTTGCTTCTCTATTTTCCTCCAGTTTAGGAATGGCACAAGTGAAAATTTCAGGCAAAGTAATTGACAATCATAACAATCCGTTAGTTGGAACAAGTATTAGCATACTGAATTCTTACGATGGCGCTACTTCAGATTCATTGGGAAATTTTTCTTTTAATACAACAGAAAAGGGGGAACAGGTATTGCAAGCTACCTCTGCTGGTTACAAATCATTCGAACAAAAAATAACAATTGAAGGTGCTCCTCTTACTTTAAATATTTTTCTAAAAGAACAAATCACCGAATTAAAAGCCGTAGTTATAAGCGCCGGAACTTTTGAGGCTAGCGACCAGAAGAAAGCAACTGCTTTGAACCCGATTGATATTGTAACAACAGCCAGTGCCAACGGAGACATAACCTCTGCCATTAAAACTTTGCCCGGTACCCAGCAGGTTGGTGAAAGCGAAGGCCTGTTTGTACGCGGAGGTACCGCAAGTGAAAGTAAGATTTTCATTGATGGCACATTGGTCAATAATTTCTTTTATACAAGTGAGCCTAACCAGGCAACAAGGGGTAGATTTAATCCTTTTCTTTTTAAAGGCACAATTTTTAGTTCGGGAGGGTACTCCGCATTATATGGACAGGCGCTTTCATCTGTGCTTTTGTTAGAGTCCATTGATTTGCCTGAAAAGACTTCTGCTGATTTTGGAATCTCTTACCTGGCAGCGAACGCAGGCATTCAAAAGCTTTCAAAAAATAAAAAGTCCTCGTGGGGCATTACATATTCTTACGTGAACCTGGCACTTGTTTATAACCTGATAAAACAAAAGTTTGATTATTTTAAAGTGCCTGTATTAAATGAATGAGATGCAAATTTTAGGATAAAGACTTCCACAACCGGAATGCTTAAATATTTTGGATACTTCAGTACGACAAATGTCGGTTTCAGAAACCAGGACGTAGATTCATTAAATATGAAAGATGCTTTTGGACTTAAAAATTTCAATATGTATCATAATCTATCATGGAGAGAATATATTGGCAAAGGATGGAAATTAAATGTAGGCGCCTCTTATATCACAAATCGTGATGATATAAATAATGAGTTCCAGGATGGTGATAATAAAAAGCAATCTCTTACAAATGAGCCTTTGTATGCTTATAAAAATTACAGCCTTGCAAATAAAGGTAAATATGCAAATGGCAAAGTTGTATTCGAGAAAAGACTTAATGGGATGAGTGCTGTACGTTTTGGCGCGGAAGACAACTACAGTAATGAAAAATCTACTTATACCCAATACGACGGATTTGACTATCCTCAGCAGGTAAAAGAAAATATAATATCTGGTTTTGCAGAAACCGATATTTATATAACAAATGATCTTGCCGCTAAAATTGGTGCCAGGGCAGAGCATTCAAAGTTGATTGAAAAATGGGACGTTGCACCAAGAATTTCGCTTGCATATAAATTTCCTGATAACAGCCAGGCCTCTGTAGCTTATGGAGCTTTTTACCAGGGACCAGAAAACAAATATTTGCCGACAACGAATGCATTGCATTTTTCAAAAGCAACAAATTATATTCTTCAATATCAAAAAATTACTAATCAACGAACTTTTCGTACCGAAGCATTTTATAAAAAATATGATGATTTATTTAAAACCGATGTAAATAACGGCAGGTTTACCGCCATCAACAATAATGGTTTTGGAGATGCAAAAGGAATTGAATTTTTCTGGAGAGATAAAAAAACAATAAAGAATTTTGATTATTGGATTTCTTATTCCTACCTGGATACAAAAAGAGATTTTCTAAATTATCCTTTTGCAATTGAGCCGTCATTTGCAGCAAAGCATACTGCATCTCTGGTATTGAAGAAATTTGTAACCAAAATGAAAACACAGTTTAATGCTTCCTACACTTATGCAACTGGCAGGCCATACTATAATATAAACTATGATGGCAATACAGGTAACTATAAACTTTTAGATGCGGGGCGTACAAAAGATTATAATAGCCTTAGCCTAAGTGTGAACTACCTACCCTCAATCGGGAATGTTGAGGCGAAGGGCTTTACGGTAATTGTTTTATCGGTTACAAATGTTCTGGGAGCAAATAATGTATATTCATACAACTACTCCGCCAATGGTCAAAATAAAGTTGCCGTTACGCCACCTTCGAAAAGGTTTCTATACTTAGGTTGCTTTATAAGCCTTGGCATAGATAGGACACAGGATGCAATTGATAATCATCTATAACAAAAGTTGTACCTGGAAGGATTTATCATCATGAAAATTTAAAACTAAAACATAAATTATGGAAACAAATATCAACACCAGCGGATCAGCCAATTCTTCAAAAAGTGCCAAAGACCCTGAGACATGGAAAACTGCACAGAGAAGAGCCTCATTTAAGTACCATGCATTGATTTATTTTATCGTAAATATTTTTTTCTGGACACTCTGGTACATCAATCTTAGAAACGATCCTGCTATTCCAGCCGAAAAGGATTTCATTTCATGGCCCGTATGACCAATGTTTGGCTGGGGAATAGGATTACTATTTAACTATTTGTCTGCATATAAGAACACAAACACTCTTGCAGAAAAGGAATATGAAAAACTCAAGAACAAACAATAATATTTAAACAATAAACAAACTGAAATGAAAAAGCTTTTTTTATTTGTCCTGATCCTTTTTTTTGCAGGCGTATCATTTTCACAAAGTGATAGATTTACTATGGCCATGAAAACAAATATTGCGCTGCTTGATTCAATGATGGCCAAAAACAATTATACAGAACTGGCAAATAATTTTGAACGAATAGCCGATGCGGAGAAAACACAGTGGCTTCCATATTACTATGCAGCTTTTTGTACCATTACCCAGGCTTATACAGAGAACGATAATTCTAAAAAGGATGCCATTGCAGATAAAGCCCAGCAATTAATTGACAAGGCTGAATCGGTTTTAGGAAAAGAAAATTCTGAAACAAATGTTATCAAAAGCATGATTGCCACAGCGCATATGATGGTAGACCCACAAAGCAGATATATGACCTACGGTCCTGCTTCAGCTGGCTTTATAGAAAAGTCAAAATCTCTTGATTCAACAAACCCACGTCCGGTGCTACTGGAAGCCGAAGGCAAGTTTTACACCCCGGAGGCTTTTGGTGGCGGTAAGGATTCCGCCAAAGGATTATTTGATAAAGCGTACGTTATGGATGAAAATTTTAAGCCTGAAACAGAACTTTCTCCGAACTGGGGCAAGACCACATTATTATATTTCCTTTCGCAATACAAATAATATACATGAAATCCGAAGATAGCAATATTTAGCGTTGCTCGTTGATTATGAACTTCAATTGCTTTTTATTGCATTGACTGTTATTGTAGCATGGAATATTCCCGGTCACTATTTAAAATTAAGTTTAAACAACAAAATCTATTATGAAAAAGATTCCGATTTTTCAAAAAGGAAGTTGTGTTGCAGAAAGCAATCCACAGCCTATTCTTAGAATAGGTTTATATAGGAATATACCAAAACATGAAGATGGACTTTAAAGATCTGGATCCCATATTACACTCTCAGCTACGCCTCGCCGTTATGTCGCTTCTAATAAGTGTAAAGGAAGCTGAGTTTACTTTTTTAAAGGAAAAAACAAATGCCACTGCTGGAAACTTAAGTGTTCAAATAAGCAAGCTTAAAGACGCTGGCTATATTGATATCATCAAGCAGTTTCATAAGAACTATCCTCAGACGACCTGTAAAATCACGCCGGAAGGAGTTGCAGCATTTGAAAATTATGTAACAGCTTTACAGAGTTATATGAAACTATGATTTTTCATACTAATTCAAAATAAAAGAAGCCACTCCGCAACTGAAAATAAAAAAGAAGCTACCCTTTTGAGACAGCCTCTTCTTTTTTAAGTTTTGTAATTCTATTGTTTTGTAATTTTTTCAGTAAATCTTTCTTCTGAAGAAATGAATTGTATAAAATAATTTCCTGAAGGAAGATTCGAAAGTTCGTCAATCTTAATGTAGTTAAGCCCTTTATTCATCTTGATGCTTTTAGTAAATACGTCCCTGCCCTGAATATTAATAACCCTTGCGGTAATCACCTCCTCCTTACTCCAGTTCATGTTTACATTCAGGTAACTTTTAAAAGGATTAGGTGAGATAACCAGGTTTTTATCCGACTGCTTTGTTTTTACTGACACAACCTTGGAATAACTTCCTTTGCCATCTATGTCAAGTTGCCTCAACCTATAATATATAATTGCTCCTGCTGAAGAAGAAACATTATCAATCGCAGAATAACTATGCACTATAGCTGTCATACCGCTTCCGTCAACACTTGCTACTTCTGAGAAAATATTTCCATCAAGGCTCCTTTCAATTTTATACTTACTGCAGTTTATTTCCATAGAAGTTTTCCAGTCAAGTTTTACAGAACCGTTTTGTAACAACGCTGCCGAGAAAGATACCAGTGTTATAGGCAAAGGACCGTTATCGGGATTTATTATTGCAGTGCCATCATCAACAAAATCTTCGCCCGCATCGGACACTGCGCTAATTCTCGCAATATTCAAAATTGATGGAATTGGTTTGTTAACTCCTGGGTCATTTACGGTAACCTGGAATTGCAAATTGTATATTTCATTAGATGCCAATGTTCCACCTGACAAAGCTGAACACCCTGCTCCTATTCTAAATCTTACAGTTTTAATAGAACCGTTAACTATATACTCTGCAGCATCATCTCCCGCTGCATCAGTCATATTTCCTGAGGACATGCCTGCACAACTCATTACCTTCAGTGAATTAGGAACATAAGTAACAGTGCCGGGCAATGTATCTGATATTACAATGTAGTTTGCATTTCCTATACCAGTGTTAGTACCTTTTAAGAAATAGGTGAGCACTTCATTTTTTTCTCCCAAATGATTGTTATTTGCGTCAGTTACTATTTTATCCAAAGTAATAGTTGGATCTTTCATTTTAATTGAGAATGTAAAAAGACTTGGAAAATATTGGTCAGCTTCGGTACCAAATTCCAGCTTTACCGAATTTGCATTTGGTAAAATACCATATCCTGTTCCTACGTCAAATTGGTCAATATCAATACCCATTTGATTGGTATAATTTGGATTTTTGGTGGTAACATGCACACCGTTGTCAGTAATGGTACCATTCCAAGGGTTATCAGATGGATTGGTAACATTTGAAAATAAATGCGCATTTATTTTCAAAAAATCTTTTTTCAGGTTAGCATCACCTTCCCATGAAAGCACGCCCATTTTAGCGTCATCTGAAGCAATTGCTCCCGATGGGACATTTAAACCTGTAAGAGTAATTGTTGAAGTGAGGGGATTTCCGTTGTTATATACCTGCTCAAAGCCGTCGTAGATGCGTATGCTGTTATAGTTTACAGCAATATTTTCGTACACAACTACTATACACCATCCGCCATGATTACCACCGCCTGATACACAACCCGTGCTTAAAGGCGCATTTCCGACTTCATAAGTTCCCGCCCCATTAATTTTTACTAATGCGGTTATATCAGCATAAGCCTGGTATTGCGTATATCCAGTGCTGATAGTAGCCTCATCAATTCCTAAAGCTGTAACATCAAAATAAGGCGTTATCGTCCCTTTTCTTATTTTAATGCTCTTATTAGCACTAGTAGTTAAATCGAAATCCGCATTTTTTACACGACCACCCCAGTATAAACGTGCATATTTAATTACGTTAATCCCGGCTGGAAGACTAAGATCTGCAGAAGAGGAATTCCTGGTAATGCTTCCGTTTCCGGAACCGCTATCAATGTCAACAAATTGCATGTTTTCATTGTCATTGCCATATGTACTATTTCCATCTGCACTATTATCGTTCATTTTGGTAGTATTTACGCTGCCATTATTAACAATGGCCATTAACGTATTTCCAAACATTGCTGTGTTACCTTGTATATTATCAGAATACACAAGATTGTAAGGCCTTACCTGTGCAGAAGATGCCAGGGAGGCTAAAACAAGGGTAAAAGAGATAAGAGATAATCTTCCCCATTCCTTTAGAAGCAAATTTTTAAACGTAAAAATTTTCATAATCGTCAATTTTTTCCGTGGCAAACATTTATGGTGAATCAAATGGATTACCATAAGCCTGGAGTGCCAGCATTCAGCAGATTAATTGGAGAAAAGTAGTAAGCGGTCTTGGAGAAGGAGATTGGATTTATTAATTCATTTCTAAATCTGCATATATTAAATACAGAAGTGTCTATTTAATTATATTATAGGTTAAAACAAAGCCGGCCCTGTTTACAAGTGCTGATATAATTGTTTTCTTCGCTATGCTTTTCCAATCATTTTTTTCACTGAGAGCGAAGGCAACTGAGCCGAGGACGAACGACCTGTCTATTAACCTTGTAAGATGATAACCATCTGTTAGTCCTACTGCAAATGTTTTCGATCCAAAAAATGCAGATCTGGTATCACCTTCATCGTAATTTTTATACTTATTTTTCCATGAAGTTTGAAAATCCCAAAAACGATTACCCATTCCCAGGTAATGATGGACAATTGATTGGTTTACACCATCAGCGCTTCCAGCCACGAACTGGCAGGCGTACATCAATATTTCATTTGTGGTCTGAGATTTACAGAATCCGGGCATTAAGATTATTGCAAGTAAAACGATTTTAAATTTCATTGTTTTCCAGTTTTGAATCTATTGCTCAACTATAGGGTTAACAGGAATTAGCCTAAAGGGTATATCCGCATTAAGGTGAACGAAATGATAACGAGATTTGGTATGGTTTATCTAACCATAAAGACGCCATTAAAATTGTAAGCTTGTTTTTCGAAAAAGATATTGACCAATGAAGTAAAGAGAAATCTTGTGGAGTAATTCCTAAGACTTGGAAGTGCAAAATTATATATGTTTTTGACAAATCAAAGCATTTTAAAAAAAATCTTTAACCAGGTACAACTTGATATTCTTTTCTTTTGTATGTCTGAACACCGATATTTCCCAACAGCGAAAAGGCACTTGGTGTAAAATATACTACTAAAATTTAATGATATTACCATTGTGAAGAGACGCTGTACTTCTGGGAGATGAAAGCAAAGGATCGGAACAATAGAAATCATATGAGCTTCAGATACCATTAACAAGACACTGATTTATTTTTAAAAAACTCAACTTTGCGGAGCATAAAATTTGATGTACGTTCGCAGATAATTATAAAAAAATAGATATGGAAATTCAGGAACTAAAAAATATAGCGGCACAAGTAAGAAGAGATTCTTTGCGCATGGTTTACGAAGCACAAAGCGGGCACCCGGGAGGTTCACTGGGCTGCGCGGATTTTTTTACTGCTCTCTATTTTAAAGTGATGGATCGCAAGGAAGGTTTTGATATGGATGGTAAGGGAGAGGATTTATTTTTTCTTTCAAATGGCCACATTTCCCCGGTATGGTATAGTACACTTGCCAGGGCCGGGTATTTCCCTCTACAAGAATTAAGCACTTTTCGTAAAATAGATTCACGGGTACAAGGTCATCCGGCCACGGCAGAACACTTGCCAGGCATACGGATTGCGTCAGGCTCCCTTGGGCAAGGTATGAGTGTTGCTATAGGAGCAGCCACAGCCAAAAAATTAAATAAAGACGAACACATAGTTTATTCACTGCATGGCGATGGCGAACTCGACGAAGGGCAAAACTGGGAAGCAATAATGTATGCAGCGATGCATAAAGTTGACAACCTTATTTCAACAGTTGATCGCAATGGACAACAGATTGATGGTACTACTGAAAACGTCATGAAACTTGGTAATCTGAAAGAAAAATTTCTTGCTTTTAACTGGGAAGTGCTTGAGATGGATGGTAACAATATGGAAGAGGTTATAAAGACTTTAGAAGAAGCCAAAACTTTTGTAGGCAAAGGAAAGCCCATAGTTATTATAATGAAAACGGTAATGGGCAAAGGTGTCGACTTTATGGAAAACAATCACGAATGGCATGGATCGGCTCCCAATGCTGATCAATATAAGAAAGCAACGGCAGAACTTTCCGAGACTTTGGGAGATTATTAATTCCTCATGAGTCGAAGGACAAACGTGAAAAATATGTGCGAAGTTTGATGTCGAATGCCCAATGTCAAGAAATGGGATCGATTCCTATCCAATTCCATCTTGCTATATTCTCGCCTTTAACGTTCAGGGTTGCATGATTCGACGTTCCACTAAAATATTGCTCAGGATTTTAAATTAAATAATTGTTCAGATGCTTTTTTAGCAGGAAACCAGGAGGCAATAAAAGCAATTAACAGTGCCGTCGCAATTACCAGTAAAAAATCAGTAAGCACAAGCTTCACTGGGAAATAGTCGATAAGAAAAGAGTTCCCGGTTAATTTGATTATTTTAAATTTCACCTGCAGAAAACAAATAATCAGAGCCAGAATAATGCCAGTACCTGCGCCTGTTACGGCAAGCAATATCCCTTCACTTAAGAATATTTTTTTAATGAGATTTTTATCAGCTCCCATTGATTGCAATACGCTTATATCTTTTCGCTTTTCTAATACCAGCATAGTCAAGGCTCCTAGCATATTGAATGCGGCAATTATAAGAATAAGTGTTAGCACTGCATAGATAACCCATTTTTCAAGGCGCATGGAATTATAAAGGCTGGTATTTTGCTGGTATTTTGTAAGCACCTTATATTTAGAACCAAGCTTTTTTTGCAGATCTTCAGTAAACTCATTCGACTCGTTGGGATTAACTAAAGATATTTCCAAAGCACTATATTCATCTGGTGAAAAGTTCATTTGTTGTTTAACAAAAGCGAGGTTGGTGATTACATATTTATTGTCGAAATCCTGCTGAATTGCAAAACTTCCGGATGTATTTGCATTCCCTTCACTTAGTGCGGCTAGCGGATTAGTTCTTGCACCGGATGTTTTTTTTGGCAAAAAAACGGTTACAGGATAAAGATTTCTATCTGATTCGATTCCTATTGCATATTCTATCCCTGAGCCCATCACGAGCTTCGGCTCTTCAACATTGCCAATATCGAAAGTACCACGAAGCATTTTTTGAGGAACACCCGATACTTTTGAATAATTATCATCCACGCCTTTCAATAAAACAACAGTTTGTTGTTCCCCGCTTTGCAACAATGCCTTTTCTTCTACCTCAAGCGACTGGCCTTTAACGCTATTAAGTTTAGAGATTTGTTGAATTTGCCCTGCTGATAGTGTTATGGTTTTCCCCTTGGATGCAACTACTTTCACATCAGAATAAAAATTTGAATATAATGACTGCACCAACCCTTCAAAACCATTAAATACGCTTAATACCAGTACCTGGCACATGGTGGAAAAAGCAATTACCCCTGCGGTAACCCATGCAATAATGTTAATGGCATTAGTACTTTTTTTTGCTCTAAAATATCTCCACGCAAATTTTAAATACAATCCTTAATATTTAGAAAGACAGAAATTTGAATTTGAAGTCAGGGTATTGTTTTATCTGGGCTGCAATAGCTCATTCATTTTCTTCATCATTTCCAGTGTTACCCTTTTTTATATTATCGAGCAGCTCCTCAATTTTGAAAACGTAGTCGAGCGTATCGTCAATATAAAAAGTAAGCTGCGGTATGCTCCTAAGCTGGTGGCGCATTATATTGCCAAGTTCTCCCCGTATTTCACTGCTCCGTTCTTTAAATTTTTCAAGGACTACTTCGGAATCCTCTACCTGGAACAAGCTTAAATAAATTCTTGCTTCATATAAGTCAGGTGTAATTTTCACTGATGATATTGATACCATTCCTCCTTCTTGCATATTAAGTCCCATTTTCAAAAATAGCTCATTCAGTACTTTTGATATCTCCACTGCTACCTGCTTTTGCCTTTTTCCTTCAGTCATATATTTCGTTATTGATCCTTGTAAAATTAGTTACTTTGCCAGTATTAAATTTATTTGCATTTTCAACCCTTTAGATGAAGAGTTTAAGAGTTATTTTCCGCTATGTCTCCAAATATCCTAAATTAATTGTTGCTTACTTCAGCTTTAATGTTTTATCCAACTTATTTTCAGTTATTTCATTAGGGCTTTTAAGTCCTTTCCTGTTGCTCATCTTTAAGAAAACGAATACCCTCGAGGCAGTTTCAGAAAATAATAATTTTTTTTCCAGGATAAATCCTATTAATCATTTCAAGATATGGCTTTATGATTTGATGCAAACACCGAATGGCGAGGTGAAAGCACTTGGCATCATATGTATTTTAGTATTAAGTGCTATTATTTTGAAAAACGTATTTCTATACCTGTCTATATATTTTTTAACGCCCATACGCAATTCCATCATAAATGATATGCGTACAAAGATGTTTAGGAAAATTCTAATATTACCTATTGGCTACTTCAATGACCAGAAAAAAGGTGATATTATGAGCAGGCTAACCAATGATCTTGCAGAAGTCGAAAGCTCAATCATTAATTTCCTGGAAGTCGTTTTTCGTGAACCTGTTACTATCCTTCTTTTTTTCGTGTACATGATTATTCTGAGCCCGGAGTTAACTTTATTTCTTTTACTTTTTCTGCCTTTTTCAGGATTAATTATAGGTAGAATAGGAAGGTCGTTAAAGAAACAAAGTACACGGGTGCAGGAAAAACTTGGTACCATCCTTTCCACGATAGATGAAACACTGGGAGGAATACGAATTATCAAAGGGTTTAATGCTGAGAAAAAACAATTCCAAAAATTTAACTCACAAAACGATGCATTGTTCAAAATAAAGAACCGTGCAAACCGTAGAAGGGACCTTGCATCGCCGGTAAGTGAAACGCTCGGCATTGCGGCTGTCGTATGTGTGCTATGGTATGGCGGCAGGCTTGTGTTGAAAAATACGTTTCTTGACCCTGGCGATTTTCTTGCTTACATCGTTATTTTCTCGCAGGTAATACAACCATTGAAATCTCTTTCGTCGGCATCGTATAACATAAGAAAAGGATCTGCAAGTGTAGAACGTATAGAGAATTTACTTGCTGAAAAAGTATCTATTGTTGAGATATCCAATCCAAAAATACTTACCGATTTCAGCGACTGCATCGAATTTAAAAATGTTTCTTTTTTTTATGATGAAAAGTTAATTCTTGAAGATATAAATCTGAAAATAGAAAAGGGAAAAACGATTGCCCTGGTGGGTTCATCAGGTGCAGGCAAAAGTACCTTGGTTGATCTGATACCCCGCTTTCATGATGTGGGATCAGGGGAGCTACTGATTGATGGAATAAATATTAAAGAATATTCACTCGAATCTTTGCGAAGCCTTATGGGTATTGTGACACAGGAAGCGATCTTATTCAATGACAGCATTGCTAATAATATTGCTTTAAGCAAGGATGATGCGAGGGATGATGAGATTGTAGAAGCTGCTAAAATCGCTAATGCTCATAATTTTATTATTCACAAAGAAAACGGCTATGAAACTAATATTGGTGAAAGGGGTAATAAGCTTAGCGGCGGCGAAAAACAACGAGCGACTATAGCCCGGGCAGTTCTTAAAAATCCCCCTATTCTTATACTGGATGAAGCCACTTCTTCTCTTGACACAGAAAGTGAGAGGTTGGTGCAAGATGCAATTAATAAGCTAATGAGCAGCAGAACGAGCATTGTAATAGCACATAGGTTAAGCACCATAAGGCATGCAAATGAAATTATTGTTTTACAAAAAGGGAAAATAGTTGAGAGAGGCACGCACGTGAGCCTTATGGCTATTGAAGGCTTTTATAAAAAACTTGTAATGATGCAGGAGGTAAGATGATTCCTGCATAATACACTTCGTATTAAAAATTAGAAAGCTATGAGGAAACTTTTTTGGGGTATGAGAGATCTGCTTTAATAAAAAAATTTTTTCAAATTTTCTTCAATCCACCAAATACAGTTGCCAAAAGGATTTTCAAGTATCACCACTTTAATTCCCCACCTACGCAGGTAAGGTTTCTCAACATGCTTTGAATGTAAAAATTTTTCAAAAAAAAGAGAGCCATTATGCATAGCTCTCTTTAAGAAAAAAGATAAGTTCTATTATTTTGAGATTCCCATTTTTGCTTCTATGGATAAAGTAGCATGAGGTACTGCTCTAAGACGAGCTTTATCAATAAGCTTTCCAGTCACCCTGCAAATTCCATATGTTTTATTTTCGATCCGCATCATTGCTTTTTCAAGATGATCTATAAAAGTAATTTGCCGGCTTGCCATCTGGCTAAGTTGTTCTCTTTCCATACTAAGGCTGCCATCTTCCATTGTCATATAGCGGTTGTCAGTATCATCGCCTCCCATTTCATCTTTACGGGTGATAAGTCCTTGCAAATAACCAAGTTCTTTTTTTGCCGTTTCTAACTTTCGTCCGATAAGTTCTCTAAATTCCGTTAATTCATTATCACTATATCTCATGCTGGGACCATTGTTTTCTTCGGGAACCTGATCAAGAACGGATTTCACAAATTGTGGTTCATACTTTCGCGCTTTCTCTGTATTGGTTTTAGGCATTACAAAGGGCTTTTGTGGTTTTTTACTCACTTCGCTTTTTTTGGTAGAAGTTTTAGATAAAGCTGTTTTCATTTTTTGTCGATGTTCAACATCTAAAATATTTGGTTTATGTTCAATTTTCTTCTCTTTTGCAGAAGAAGCTAACGTTTTTTTGTCCTTTAATGTTGTGCTTTTTTTAATTTTTCCCGCTGACTTAGAAACAGGAGTGTGTTTAGGTAAAGCCAATTTTTTTAGTGCCGCTTTTTTAATAACCGGTTTAGCAGCTTTTTTGGCCGGCACTGGTTTTACAATAGGTTTAGCTGATTTTTTCGCAGCAACCTTTTTTGGTGGCGCCTGTTTTTTTGCAGGTATAGCCTTCTTCGGAACTGGTTTCTTTAATGCAGGGCTTTTAGTAACGGTCTTTTTGGAAACGGTCTTTTTGGAAACATTCTTTTTCGATGTAGGCTTCGCTGCCACGCTTTTAGAAAAAGTCGGGGCGGTCTTCTTGTTAGAACCACCATTTTTTTTACCATTAACGGGCTTCTTTGAAGCGGTCGTGGTCTTTTTTTTCTGTTTAACCATTTTTATTTTCCTTTTTGTAAACTGTTACTATTAAAGAGTCATTATTTACTTCAATTGAAGTACCATCATCAATTTTAGCCACAAATTCGAGCTTATCTGCTAAAATTTCGGCGCAAATATAGCTATTAAATTCAGTAATCGCAGCCTTTGCACGCACATCCTCTGCCACTTTTACCACAATTTTGTCAGTTAGTTCAAAATTCTTTTCCTTTCTTATATTCTGGATGCGATTTACAAATTCTCTTGCATAACCTTCATTTTTAAGCTCTGTTGTCAATTCTATATCAAGAGCTATTGTCAGGTTACCTTTTATAGCCACTTCAAAACCGGGTATGTCATTAGTTGTAACCTCAATATCCTCTGCGGAAATGTAAACCGGATCTTCATTTTTAATCTCAAAACCCGGATTGAGCAAATATGGCTCCTGCTGAATTTTACTAATTTCATCATCATTTAGTTCCAGGATTCTTGAAGCGGCCCATTTCATCTTTGGCCCTAATTTTTTCCCGAGCATTTTAAAATTCGCTTTAGCTTTTTTCTTTATAAAATTATTATCGGCCGGTAAAAGCTCAACCTCTTTAATATTCGTTTCTGATTTTATGATGTCTTCAATTTTTTTTATTTTTCCCCCTATTGAGAAATCATTTGCTGGTATGATCACTTTTTGAAGTGGCTGCCTGACTTTTATATTTACCTTTTTTCGCAATGATAATATCAATGAAGAAATATCCTGTGCAATTTGCATGCGTTCTTCGAGATCTTTATTGATCGTTTTTTCATCGACTTTTGGAAAATAAGTGTGATGTACAGTTTTTTCAGTAGAAAGCTTAGTTACCTCGTTAAGATTTGTAAACAGCCAGTCTGAAAAAAACGGCGCAATAGGAGCAATAAGTTTACTCATCACCTGCAAGCATTCGTACAATGTCTGGTAAGCGGAAATTTTATCAAGTTCATATGTTAATCCTGTATCGTGTGAACCATTTACTTGCTGCCGGGCCGGTTTCCAAAACCGCCGGCGACTTAGCCTCACATACCAGTTGCTGAGTTGTGAATCAACGAAATTCTCGATTGCCCTGCCCGCCTGGGTTGGCTCATACTCATCCATACTATTTTGAACAGTTAATATTAGAGAGTTAAGTGCTGAAATGATCCATTGATCAATTTCAGGGCGCTCGGTTACAGGTATATATTGTTCTTTAAAAGCAAACCCATCAACATTAGCGTAAAGGGCAAAAAACTGGTAAGTATTATATAATGTTCCGAAAAGTTTTCGCTGAACTTCCTTAATCCCCTCAATGTCAAATTTTAAACTATCCCATGGTGATGCATTGGTAATGAGATACCATCTTGTCGCATCGGGGCCAAATATTTCAAGTGTTTCAAAAGGATCAATGACATTCCCTATCCGCTTACTCATCTTGTTTCCGTTTTTGTCGAGAACAAGTCCATTGCTAATAACAGTTTTATAAGCAACGCTATCAAATAATAAAACACCCAAAGCGTGCAATGTATAAAACCATCCACGGGTTTGGTCAACGCCTTCAGCAATAAAATCTGCTGGAAAGTTTTTTTCGAATTGCTCTTTGTTTTCAAATGGAAAATGCCATTGAGCATATGGCATTGCGCCGCTGTCGAACCAGACATCAATTAGATCAGGCACGCGTTTCATCGGCTTGCCGTTTTCTGACACCAATATTATATCATCTACGAAAGGTTTGTGCAGATCCGAGGTAAGCTTGTCTATAAATCCGTTTATCCCTTCGGCACCCTCCCTACCGGTAACTTTCATAAATCCCGCATTGATAGAAATCCCTATTTCATTTTTTAATTCACCAATAGAACCTATGCATTTTTCTTCATCACCTTCTTCGGTACGCCAAACCGGTAAAGGCGTTCCCCAAAATCTGCTGCGGCTAAGATTCCAGTCTACCATATTCTCCAGCCAGTTACCAAATCTTCCTGTTCCTGTAGAAGCCGGTTTCCAGTTAATCGTATTATTCAATTCAATCATCCTTTCTTTTACTGCTGTTGTTTTTATAAACCAGGCATCAAGCGGATAATAAATAATTGGCTTATCGGTACGCCAGCAATGAGGATAATTGTGTTCGTACTTTTCAACCTTAAAAGCACGGTTTTCTTTTTTCAGCTTAACAGAAATGTCCACATTCACATCTTCATAACGTGGATCATCTTTGTAATTTTTCACAAAACGGTTGCTGAATTCGCCTACGCCATCTACAAATTTCCCTTCCTTGTCAACAAGGGTTAATATGCCGAGATTATTTTTTTTGCCGGCCTTAAAGTCATCAGCACCGAAGGCAGGTGCAGTATGAACTATTCCCGTGCCATCCTCTATAGTAACAAAATCACCTGTTACAATTTTAAATGGATTTGCTCCTGGTGTTATTTCTTGAATTTTTTCTAACGTATTTGCTTCTGAAGGCAAGAGCTGCTCATACTCACAATCTTCGATTTGAGACCCTTTAAATTCCATAAGGGTCTTATAGGGCAGCTGCTTCTTTTTTATAAGAATATCAAATTCACTTTTTAAAACTGTTGGATTTTGTTCAATAATATCTTCATCAGAACCCTTATCCAGCCAGTTTATTATTGCTTCATACAATTCAGTATTGTTGCCTTCTATCCATTCATCAATATTTTCGGGAAAATATTTGTGCAATAGATTTTTTGCAAGTATTACTGCGCAGGGTTTTCCGCTGTATGGATTAAAAGTGCGCACAAGAAGATAATCAATATTTGGCCCCACGGTTAATCCCAGATTTGAAGGAAGTGTCCATGGCGTAGTAGTCCACGCAAGAAAAAATACTTCTTCAGATTGGGCAGCATCAAATAAGCGATGTGATTTTTCATTTCTCACAGCCTTAAACATCGCAATTACACTTGTGTCTTTTACATCTTTATAAGTTCCCGGCTGATTTAATTCGTGAGAACTCAACCCCGTTCCAGCTGCGGGAGAATAAGGTTGGATACTTATGCTTTCATACAAGTATCCCTTTTTATATAGTTCTTTAAGACACCACCATAGAGTTTCTATATATTTATTTTCAAATGTAATATATGGATCATCCAGGTCTACCCAATAACCCATTTTCTGAGTTAATTCATCCCATTTGTCTTTGAACTTAAGTACTTCCCTGCGACAGGTAGCATTGTATTCTTCAACGGAAATCTTTTTCCCTATATCTTCTTTTGTGATTCCCAGCAATTTTTCTACACCCAGTTCAATTGGTAAGCCATGGGTATCCCACCCTCCTTTTCGCAGTACCTGGAAACCCTGCATAGTTTTATACCGACAAACCAGGTCTTTGAGAGTACGCGAAATAACATGGTGAATGCCGGGCATTCCATTAGCACTGGGTGGCCCTTCGTAAAAAACATAATGTGGGGAACCTTCCCGAAGCGTAATGCTCTTCTCAAAAGCATTCTCTTTTGCCCACATTTCAAGCATTTCTTCAGCTATTCCTGTTAAATTCAACTGCTTATACTCACTATATTTATGGTTCATCTCCACCAATCAATAATTTAAAAAGGATGCAAAGGTAAGAATTAAGCTACTACATACTTAACAATACACACTTCTTAGTGCTTTGTAGAGAATCATACACAAACAGACCTTAAAAAATATTTAGCCCGAAAGAATGTTTTTCTTCAATAAGAAGCTGTTTGAGTTAATTAATATTTTTACCAGTTGAACATTTTTCGAGGAGAAATTTCATGATAACTACAACTTTTCTGTTTCTTCCAATATGAGGACAGCTAGTATCTCGTT
>JBKJRY010000225.1:0-10409 GCA_046593045.1 Chitinophagaceae bacterium
GCTCTAAAACAGTACCTGGAAACGATGGATGGTTGGGTGAGTCATATTTAAATTAATTTCTATTATGTAAAAATAAAAACCGCACCATCCTTCTTTTTATGTTCATCATAAACTGCAAATATTGGATGGAATTCCATTCACGCCAGGTTTTACCAAAAAAGTGTTCCCACTTTCCGGGTATTTTTTAAGATCTTTCTCATTTAAATTTTCCCTGGCTGTCGTAATTAAAAGATAGTCTAAATTTTCACCTGCGAAGGCGCAGGAAGAAGGCTGTCGCACGGGCAGTTCAATCTTGCCTATTATCTCACCATTTTGTGGATTCCACCTGTAAATGCCAAATCCTCCCCAGTGTGCAATCCAAAGCATTCCTTCTTCGTCTATAGCCATTCCGTCAGGTGAGCCCATCTCCCCTGGTATTTCAATTATGTTCTTTTCAAAAATAATTTCACCGGATTTTTCTTCGAAAATAAACGACTGGACAACCTGGGTTGGACTATCTATATAGTATAAACGCTTATTATCGGGCGTCCATACAATGCCGTTTGAAATGCTGGTTTGGTCCAACTTTTTATAAACAGCCATATCAGTATCAATACAATACAAAAAGCCAGCTCCGCTTTTGTGCTCAAGATGCATAGTACCCACCCATAGCCTGCCTAAACTATCACATGCACCATCATTACACCGATTGCCGGAGCCAGGGGCTTCAACATCAACCAGCCATTCAAGCTGTTCTGTTTCCAGGTCGAACCTGGCTATTTTAGTATCTAAGGCTAATATTAATTTATTTGCTTTTGCCTGTACGGCCAGCGTAAGTTTATTATTAAATTTCCAGGAACGTGTTGCTTGGCTTGTCCAATTATATTCGTATAAAACGCCATTTTCAATATCTACCCAAAAGCAGCATTTTCTATCTGCATGCCATAACGGGCTTTCGCCAAGAAAGCATTGCGACGGATATAGCAACTCCGCTATCATGTTGCTTGAATTGTAGATTTAACAGGCCAGTATTGCTCCAATTTCTTTCTTAAAAAAGCAACACTTCTTTCTAATTGATCCATTCCATCTACTCCATCTTCAATACTGATCCAGCTATCAAAACCTGCTCTTTTTAATATTGTAAAAATAGCATCATAATCATTTAATCCTTTTCCGATTTCGCCATGGCTTAATCTCTTCGCGTAACCAAGTGCACCACCTTCTTCTTTCCGAAGATCTTCAATGGTTCCTTCTTTAAGATAACGATCGCTGGCATGCATGGTTACTACCCTGTTGGCCACGCGTTTTAAAAGTTCTATTGGGTCCTCTCCTGCGAGATAAGTATTACTGGGATCATAATTGACACCAAAAAAAGGATGATCTAAACTATCTACGAGTTTACAAAAAATATCCATTTTCTGAGCAAATTCAGTGTATTCCCAAAAATCATCCTTGTAATGATTTTCGAGTATGAGGGTTATTTTTCTATCCTCTGCATAAGGCAGGCAGGTTGAAATACAATCAGCGGCTAATTTTACTCCTTCATCTACTGAAAGTTCGGGGCGTTTCTGACCGGAAAGTACCCGGCAATAGGAACCGCCCAAGGCAAAGGTCATATCAATCCATCGTTTCTGTTTTTCAATTTCTTTTTCCCGGAATGCCGCATCGGGATGTGTAAAATCCGGGGAACAACACATCATAGGAATACACTTTCCGTGGTCTTTAACCTGCTTCCGGAATTTTAGCCAATTGCTTTCATCTTTCATCTCAAGGAAACCGGCATACCATTCTAAGCCTTCAACATCCAGTTTAGCTGCAAGTTCTATCCATTCGGATACTTTCATACTACCATCTTTACATAGAGCTTGCATGAAGGCTTTTGGGAATACGGCTAACTTGGGCATAATAGTCTACTTATATTATTTTTATTATTTTGATGCAATAGTTGATGTGTCCTTTGGTGGGTTACGTCCTATAAATGGATGTTGCTCCAGGTCTACTATTTGTCCACTTATAGGGCCGCTTTCATCGGCAAGCCAATACACCGCTGCTGCTGCAATTTCTTCAGGCCATAAAATACGGCCTGCTGGTGCGTATACTGAGGGAAGATCTTTATACCAATCTTCTGCAAGGCCATGATCTTTCTTTCTTTGTTTTTCTGTTTCTGTCAGAACCCAGCCCGGGTTGACCTGGTTTACACGAACCCCATTTTCGCGATGTAATGTATCTCCCAGGTTCCTCGTCATTGTCATTAATGCCCCTTTAGAAACACTGTATGCAAAAAGATTTGGCTCGCCGCTCCACGCATTTACTGATCCTATATTTAATACACAACCGCGCTGCTCACTTAAATAATTTAATCCGGCTTTAATGAGTTCGAATGGTGCAATGGTATTAACTTCCAGCACTTTTTGAATAAACGACTTATCGGTTGTATGAATATTGGATGAAACAACCATGGCTGCATTATTTACAATGGCGTCCAGTTTTCCAAAAGATTTTATGGCAAGATCAACAAGCCTTTGCGGGGCTCCGTCCTGGCTTATGTCCTCAATATGAAGGACAGCTTTATCCTTACCCAACTCAGCAATTACTGAATTTCCCCAGCCCTCTTCAAGGCCGTGAATGACCACCCTGGCACCTTCTGCCACGCAACGTAATGCGATGGCTTTACCAATCCCGGTTGTACTCCCGGTAACTATAATAACCTTATTTTCCAAACGCATAATTACACTGGTTTAAGTATACTCTTTACAACTTCTCCTTTATGCATTTTCTCAAATGCTGTGTGCCATTCTGTAATAGGCCAAACACCACCAATAATAGGTTTTACATCTAATTGGCCACTTGCCATTAATGCGAGAACACGCTCCCACATTGGCCAGTTGTGGCTGAAACTTCCCTGGAGTCTTATATTTTTTTGAACCAGGGGATCAAGCGAAAAACCCAAAGGCTGAGGTCCCCATCCAACTTTTGTAATCTTTCCATTAGGCCTTACAAGTTGCATAGCAATCTTCAACGTGATGCTTGCACCTGCTGCATCAATAACGCAATCTGCTCCAAGTCCGTCACGTTTATTTGCCCACTCTGTTGCATCACCAATTATGGGTTCGCAACCATATTGTCTTGCAATTTCTAACCGGTGCTTGTCTGCCTCTAATCCAACAATGGCTACCTGTGCTCCGCTTAACCTTGCCATGGCAGCACATAAAATTCCTATTGTGCCAGGACCAAGTACAACAACGCGGTCTCCCGGCTTAAGACCTGTGTTTTCAACAACAGCACTATAAGCCACACAACAAGGTTCTGTGAGACAAGCATGTTCAAATGGAATCTCGGCAGGCACTTTATGTAAACAGCGGGCAGGCACTCGCACAAACCGGGTCATAGCACCATTTACGCCATATCCAAAGCCTTTACGCGTAGGGTCAAGATTATACAATCCAACTCTTGACATAGGATTATTTACGTCAATAACTGCGGCAGTTTCGCTTACTACCCTATCTCCTTCTTTCCACCTGGTAACTTTACTGCCCGTTTCAACAATATGGCCCCCGAATTCATGGCCCAGTACAACCGGGTAATTAACGGCCCAGCTATGGTCTGCCGTCCATTGATGCAGATCACTGCCACATACGCCGACATTAGCAACTTCAAGAAGTACATCCTCTTCGCCAATTGTAGGTTTGTCAATTTCCCTGATTTCTACAGAGCCCGTTTCCGGCGCATAATTTACTACCGCAGCTGATTTCATTTTTAAATGTCTTTTATCTTTTATTAATTTTTATATGAATGGATTTTCTCGCAGATAAGTCGCAACGAACTTTCAAGGTCGCCCCCCGCCGTTTTAAAACTATCGCCATCGATGGTTAACGGCGCGCCAAGAACTACTAACGGTGCGCCATATTCGGGACACTGAATAGCCTGTTCTAAACTAAGACCTCCGACAGCCTGTACTGGAATTTTCACTGCCTGCACTACTTCCCGGAGTTGATCAAGCGGGCTGGGCATTCGCAAACCGCTTGCTGCTATGCCGCGACGCTCATCATAACCTATGTGATGGATCACGAAATCGCAACCGAGATCTTCGAGCCATTTGGCAGCGGCAACCATATCTTCACATCCAAGATTATCTCCCATTACTTTCACCCCGAAATCCCGACCGGCATTTACCACACATTTAATGGTTTCTTCATGAGCTCTTGCCATTACAACAACATGGGTAGCGCCAGCTTTTGCCATCATCTCGGCTTCAAGGTAGCCGCCATCCATTGTTTTGAGATCAGCGACAATTGGAATACCAGGAAAAGCCTCCCGCAATTTTCTAACACCATGCAACCCCTCTGCTAAAATAAGCGGCGTTCCTGCTTCCAGCCAATCGACACCGGCCCGCATAGCCATCGCAGCAGTTTCCAGTGCTTCATCAATATTTGTAAGGTCAAGAGAAATTTGAACAATAGGGTTCATTTATAAAAAGTTTAATTTTTTTTGGCCAGGAAATATATAAAATAAAAAGGTGGGTGCATACAATAGCAAGTCCAAATATATTGATTATGCTATAAGATATTCAACGAACAACAATGATGAATTTTACGGTAATGGCTTAACCATTATATCCTTAAAAAATACTATGCTTTTGGGATCATGTCCCTGAAACGCAAAAGTTCCATGGTCAATGATTCTGCCGGAATGTCCCTGGGGTGGAACAAAATCATCGGGCTGTGTCCAATCGGTAACAACAATATCATTGATTTTGGTGATGACATGGTTGCCCTCTACTTTAATGTATTCTGTAAACCACACATTATCCTGTACATAGACTTCTTTGGTGTCCTTAATATCATACAGGCCAGCTGTTCTTTTCCAGTCGGTATGAGAGTTATTTACCTGCACTTCGAATCCTTTGTCGGGAAATCCTTTGTCCTGGTATGCCGTATGAAAATAAATTCCTGAATTTGAACCCGACTTAGTCATTACAAGCGCCTTAAATTCAAAATTTTTAAAATCATGATTCATTACCGGCCCTTCATAATATAGGTGGGATCGTGGGCCTGCCACCTTAATAGCGCCATCTTCAACCGAAAAAGTTCCGGGGTCTTCGCTGGCTTTCCATCCATCAAGAGTTTTACCATCAAAAAGGTTAGTCCAACCGTTGCTGTTCTTTACTTTGTGAGTACTGGAACATCCTGCAAATATGAATGCCATGACGAAAAATAAAATGTATTTTTTCATTATTTATTATTTAAATTTTTGTTATGATAATTTATTAAACGCCTAAACTCCAGCCAGGGCGGTATTCACGTTTTACAAACTGATTAGCTTCATCAAAATTGGTAATCTTCATTGCTTTTGCATCCCATATAAGTTTTTTTCTTCCGGGATAAACTGATTTACCTTTTTCGTTTTTAGTCTCAAAATTCCAACTGCGAATAGCCAAATTACCAATTAAAACACTTTCCGCAAACGGACCAGCAAAATCAAATGAAGAACTCGTTTTTGCATTGCCATAACCAGCCATGCAGGCATTCACCCATTGAAGATAATGTCCCTCGGGAACACGGGCTATTGTTTGTTTGGGCATAGTGATTTCTCCCATACGTTTCGTTGGCAATAATCTTGGATTCTCTCCATAACAATCAAAAAGTAATTTACCTTTTGTGCCTATAAATAAGATACCTCCATCACTATTTCCAAACGGTTCGCCCGCCAACATTTCATCAGGAAGCGCAGGCAAAACTCCCCCATCATACCAGGACAAATCTATATCCCCCTTACCATCTTTTCTAGGATATTTTAAATGTATGATAGAAGCAGCCGGATAACCATCCGGATATTTGGCCTCACCACCATCTATTGTCCAACTTTTGGGAATACTACATTCTATCTCCGAAGGAAAATCAATGGGCAAAATACGAAATGCCGGATCCATCATATGGCAAGCCATATCACCTAAAGCACCGGTACCGAAAGCATTCCATCCTCTCCAGTTCCAGGGCATATAAGCAGGGTTATAGTCTACTTTTGCGGGGGATGGTCCCAACCAAAGATCCCAATCAACCTCCGCTGGCACAGGAAAAGTGCCGGTGGGTGTAGGTAACCCTTGCGGCCAAACCGGGCGGTTGGTCCATGCCTGGACTGTATGCACATCTCCAATCATTCCTGCATCATACATCTCCTGCCCCTGGCGAACGCCATCGCCTGATCCTCCCTGGTTACCCATTTGGGTAACAACTTTATAGCGTTTGGCGGCTGCTGCAAGTGCACGGCATTCATAAATATCGTGAGCCAGGGGTTTTTGAGTATATACATGTTTGCCTAACTGCATTGCAGCAATGGTCGCCACTGCATGCACATTATCCGGGGTGGAAATAGAGCATGCGTCAATGTTATTTTTTTCCGCGTCCAACATTTTTCTGAAATCCTTATAATATTTTGCCTTGGGATAAGCCTCTCTAGATTTTGCGGAGCGACGATCATCTACGTCGCACAGTGCGACGATGTTTACGTTAGGGCTTTTTGAAAATTCCCGCAAATCTCCTTCACCTTTGCCTCCTGCGCCGATACCCGCAATATTTAATTTGTCGCTTGGAGCTACAAAGCCTTTACCTCCCAGGACGTGACGAGGTAAAATCATAAATCCTGCGGAAGCTATCCCGGCAGTTTTGATAAAATCGCGCCTGGAATTATTTTCTGCCTTTTTGGTATTTAACCTGATTTTTTTCATGATATTAATTCTAATTTTTTTATAAAAATATGATCCTATTATTTAAACATCGGTGAGATTATAGTGAGCTAAAACATCTTGTGGAACTCCTTCCCATTTCCCGGGAGCGTTACCTACGTAACCGATATCCTTTATTCCAATTTTACTGGTATAAAATCCGGTTGCAGTGAGATCCCGTACGCGATCAAAAAAGACTACCCCCTGGTGCATTTCCGGTTTAGCTTTCAACGGGTATGCAATCTCCTTCACCATTTCCAACTGCTGTTGGTCTGTACTGCTAATGAAAGATTTTTCATAACGGCCCAGGCATTGCATATCAAGCCATCTTAATCCTCCCCGCAAAGGGACCTGGTGATCAGGAACATCTTTTACAATAAAATCAATGAAGTCTATAACCTTTGCATCCGAGGCGCTGCCCGACACATCATCTTTTGGAATGATAATATCCGCCAATGCAATAAGTGTAAGCCTTTCATGCTCATTAAAGAAAGATGGCTCACTATTCAGTTTTTTTAATCGTTCTTTCTCAAATTCCTGCAGCCCGTCCTGGCTTGTGTCATCAGTAATGCCTGCTTTTGCCGCTGTAGGCGATTTATTTTCATCTGTTTTACAAGCTTCCAGCAATAAGCCTGTACTGATAGTTGTTATTCCTATAGCTTTTAATGATTCCCTTCTGTTCATAGCTAGATATTTTTTTTCTGTTTTTGATCAAGTATATATTCCGCTGTTCTCATAGAAAGAGCAAGTATTGTCCAGGTAGGATTTTTGTCTCCCTGCTGAACAAAAGGAGCGCCATCTGTTACAAATAAATTTTTGCAATCATGTGCCTGGCACCATTTATTCAGCGCTGAAGTTTTAGGATCATCGCCCATCCTTGCAGTACCTACCTCATGAATTATATCCCCAGGTGCATGCAACCCATAATTATCTTCTTTACCCTTAGGCTTGGAAGTAACGATGGCTCCCATCTCATGCATTATTGACTCAAATGTCTCCTGCATGTGTTTAGCCTGGTTAATTTCCGCATCACTCCATTTATAATTAAACCGCAACACCGGGATTCCAAATTTGTCGACGACATTCGGATCAATCTCGCAATAATTATATTCACGGGCAATTGCCATTCCTCTGCCCGCCATACCAATGTTAGCCCCATAGAAACGGCGATAATCATCTTTTAAAGATTCGCCAAATCCTCCTGCATCTTTCATGTTTCCATCACGGCCAGGTACCATGCCGTTTATACGGGATACCCCTGATCCAAACCCATATGATGGCATACCCATTCCACCGCCATATTCAATATGATAACCTCTTGGGAAATTTAAATTTTTATTGTCCAGCCACCACGGAGACAAAATTTGAGCACTACCAACTCCATCTTCATTATACCTTTTTCTATCCATTAGCTTAGGAAGAAAACCAGACATCGATGCTCCGGTAGAATCATGTAAATATTTACCAACCATACCGCTACTATTAGCTAATCCATTTGGATGAGTTGGTGACTTTGAATTAAGCAATATCCTTGCTGATCCACAAGCACTGGCTCCCAGGATAACAGTTCCACCCTCTACCTGGTATTCCATCATATCATCTTTGCTTACATAGGAAACTCCTTTTGCCAGGCCGTCTTTACCAACAAGAACTTCACGCACCATAGCATTAGTAATCAATTTAAGATTACCGGTTTTAATAGCCGGAATCACCAGGCAGGATGAAGCAGAAAAGTCTCCATATATTTTGCAGCTTCTACTACACTGTCCGCAAAAGAAACATGCTCCGCGATCTTTATTTCCAGGTAAGGCTTCTGTGAGTACAGAGCCACGCCCCGGAATCACTTTTACTCCAGCCTTTTTTGCTCCCTGCTTTATTAATATTTCATTTAAGCGGGGCTTGGGCGGCGGGAGAAATATACCATCAGGATCATTCTCTATTCCTTCTACTGTTCCATACACTCCTATTAAGCGATCAACTTTATCATAATAAGGCTTTACATCATCGTAGCTGATAGGCCAGTCATCAGTTGCTCCATCAAAAGTTTTTCCTTTAAAATCGTGGGGACCCATGCGTAGAGAAATTCTACCCCAGTGGTTGGTACGCCCGCCTAACATATGTGAACGAAACCATGTAAACTTTGTATCGTCTTTTAAAGTATATGGTTCGCCTTCTATTTGCCATCCGCCATAAGCGGCATCAAAATCTCCAAACGCCCTGGTTGTTGAAGCTCCTCTTCGGGGTGATTGCCACGGAAATTGTAATTGCTTTGAATCTTTAGCAGGGTCAAAGTAGGGGCCTGCTTCAAGCATTAATACCTTAATTCCGGCTTTTGCAAGAACGTAGCCGGCCATTCCTCCCCCTGCACCTGACCCTACGATAATAACATCATATTTCTCCTTTGATTTCATTATTTGTATATCACCCATATAAAAAAAATTGACTTTTTTAACAATCTTAATTTAAAATTTAACGGAGCGCATCCTGCAAAATGCGCCCGTTAAAATTAAATCTTTTAGAAATATCATTGACTATTGTATAACCGAAAGTTGAACATATGTACTTCCAATCCTATACTCATAACCCACAGAAACATTAGGAACAATGTTTGTTATTTTTAAAATACCATATAAAACGTCTGTTGGGTTAGGACCATTTACAATTTTAAAAACGTAAACACCATCTCCAGAAGATGGAGACGCTGTTGCTGTAGGAGTTCCTGCCATATAGGTAGCCATAGCACTTGTTGGGCTATTGGTACCATAATCCGCAAGGGTTGAGGGGACAAAAGAAATACTTTTTCCGCCAACAGCCCAATTCACTCCACCATGCATCATCAAAGTACCTGCATCAACTGCCAGGATTGCATTAGCATCTGTAGCCGACACTGCGCCATTTACCAGGAGGTTTAATCCATCTGTAGATCCAATAGACATGGTACCGGCTTTCTTAAGAAAGAAATAGGGGTCATTATCCACAACAGTTATAGTAATATTATCGGTATTAGAACCAGACTGGGCTACGAAATTGTAGTACATAGTATCTTTACCTAAGGCAAAATCATCACCGGAAAAGGGCACTTGTGATACGGCGGCAAATAAACCTAGACTTACCCATGGGTCATTGAAACCGTTCTTTCTTTGCACAACAACCATACCGGCATAAGTACCTGACTTAGGCTGAACGTTAACATTGAAGTAAGCTGTACCCGCACCACGTATTGCTTTAACTGATCTTGGAGCTCCGTTTACATCGTAAAACGGACCGGTAACTGCTGTGGCCAGAGTTAAAGTAACTACCAGTGAAGCTGATTCTGTTTTTCCAGCCCAGCTAACGTATATGTTATCACCGGGATCAACCATCTGAGCCTGTACCTTTGTATAAGTAACAGAAGCCGTTAAATCACTTGCAACAGTAATGCTTTGCTGAGTGCCAGCTAAAGGAAGCAACTGTGAAGAAGTAGATCCGGGCGGAACTTGTTGTTTAAGCAATTCAACCGTCATCACATCGCCAGCTTTGGCGTTAGGAAGAGTTACATCCACCGTAAAATTATCATCCAGCGTAGAAATACCAGCCGAGGTGGCAGTTGAGATACCGGTAATAGTCGCCACACCATCAACTACATCTGGAACTTCCCAATATGGTTGTTTAGAGCAACTAGCCATTAAGGCCAGTGAACATATTAATATTAATGATTTCTTATTTTTCA
>JBKJRY010000344.1:0-9663 GCA_046593045.1 Chitinophagaceae bacterium
TTCCTTCGGATTCGCAGTCACCCACGACACCCTTGCTCCTGGCTAATACTCCCTACTGTAAAGTGTATTCAGGACTTCCACCCCTATAGCTGATATACATGCCTGGCACACATAAAAAGGCAACATCCTGGGATGTTGCCTTTCACTTCTTTGGGTTTTTCAAATGATCTAAAACGGGGGTTTCCCGAGATATTGAACCCATTTAGCCTATTTTCAAGGATTTTGATTTCACTCTAATTTAAGACAAAAATGCTGCCAAAAAATATTAATTTTTCAAAACGTTTAAAATCAGCATTTTAGATAGTATTATTTATTTATGTTCTTCAAAAGAACATGCATATACTTACTTAAAAGCCATTGAAGTCAAATAATTTTTTAAAAAATAAAAGTTGGTATTCAATCGAATATTTCCAGTAAGTCCAACTATGGTCGCCGGGCCTTTCGATATAATCATGCTCTATCTTTAAGTCAATTAATTCCTTGTGAAGTTTTCTGTTTGCCTTTATAAAAGCGTCATCAATCACACAATCGATGATCAAATTAAGTTTATCAGCCGTCTTTGCCTGAATTCATTCACTACAGAATGATCACGCCACAATCTTTCATTTCTGACAGTATCCCCCGGTAAATTCATCAATTCATATTTACTTGAAATCATTGAGAGATCAACAGTTCCAATCATACTTCCTGCCGCACCAAAATATCAGCGTGGCACCATGTACGATATAGAGCTCCATGACCACCTATGCTCAAACCGGCAATTGCACGATCATTTCTTTGTGGAATAGTTTTGTAACCCGATAAATAAAACGCGGTACTTCAATTGAAACAAATGTTTCATACTTCATGCTACTATCAGCAGGACTGTCAAAATACTAACTATTAGTAAGACCGTCGGGGGCAGACGATCATTATATAGTAAGTATCCTCATAATTTTATTTCAGGAACCCGCTTTATCCAGTTGTCGTAGCTTCCACTATAGCCATGAAGCAAATAGACTACAGGAAACTTTGTATTATCATCATCATATGTGCCAGGTTTTATCACCACACATTTTATTGATTTATGCATTGCCATACTAAAAACATCAACCGTATCAATCGTTGAGGTATGAACGGTAAATGTGATCAGGCAATAAAATATAATCGCCAACGTACGGGCTTTAATTTTCATTTTTTATCTTTTATTAAATTTAAGCTGCTCTTTGCAAAGCAGCTTAAATTATTTAGAGTAACGTTGGGGACAAACGTTTCTATTTAAGGTTCATTGAAGAAATAATGTCTTCTATTTTCTCCCCTGACTTTTTATTTACCGCATCAAATTCATCAACACTTTTAAGAGGCATGCTTATGCCAAAATAAAATTTGATCTTTAGTTCCGTACCGCTTGGCCTTGCTGAAATTTTACTGCCATCTTCGGTTATAAATTGCAGTACATTACTCTTAGGAAGATCAATCTTTTCCATTTCTCCTGTTTTTAAATTTTTCATCACCTGCTTTTCATAATCATACAATTCAACAACCTGGCTTCCCGCAATTTCTTTCGGCGGATTGTCCCTGAAACCCTGCATCATATCCGCGATTTCTTTTGATCCGTTCATTCCCTTTTTGGTAATAGAAATAAGATCTTCTTTATAAAAACCAAATTGTACATACAACTCAATTAATTTGGAATAAAGTGATTGTCCCTTACTTTTTTCCACTGCCGCCATTTCACAAATAATCGCTACGGCACTTATCGCATCTTTGTCGCGTACTTCGTCCCCTACCATAAGTCCAAAACTTTCTTCGCCGCCTACAACATAATTTTCTTTACCTTCTTTCTTTCTTATCATTTCTGCTATCCACTTAAAGCCGGTTAGCACATTATAGCAGTTTATTCCAGCTTTCTTTGCTATTGCATCAATCATATCCGTTGTCACAATGGTTTTTATTACCATGTCATCAGGCCTTGCCAGCCCCTTGGTTTTTCTCGCTTCAATTATATAATTAAACACAAGTAGTGCTGTCTGGTTTCCATTGAGCAAAATCCAATCACCTTTTTTATCTTTTACGCCAATGCCTACACGATCTGCATCAGGATCAGTCCCTAATAAGATATCCGCATCAAGTTCTTTCGCTTTTTTAAGCCCTATACTCATAGTTTCTTTTTCCTCAGGGTTTGGATAACCAACCGTTGGAAAATTACCATCCGGTTTAGCCTGCTCCTCTACAATGTGGACATTATCAAAGCCATAAGCTTCCAATGCCTGTGGTACCAGCATAATACCGGTTCCGTGAATGGGAGTGTATACGATTTTAAGATCATGCTGCTGCTTACAAACATCGGGATTTACACTCAGGCTCTTAACCATTTCAATATATTTCTCATCAAAGTCCTTTCCTATGATGGTGATATTTTTTTCATTTCCTGACCACTTTACATCGTCAAGGCTTTTAATTTTGTCCACTTCTGAAATTACATTTTCATCATGGGGAGGCACCATCTGGGCGCCATCATCCCAATATGCTTTATAACCGTTGTATTCTTTGGGGTTATGAGACGCAGTAACCACTACCCCACCCCGGCAAGCAAACTTCCGTATAGCAAAACTCAGCTCAGGAGTTGGCCGAAGTGACTCAAATAAATACACTTTTATGTCGTTAGCGGCAAAAATGTTGGCTGCTATTTCAGCAAATTCACGGCTGTTGTTCCTGCTATCATGTGCAATCGCGACCGACACTTTATCGAAACACAGTTTCAGGTAATTGGCATAACCTTGGGTGGCCATTCCAACTGTATATTTATTCATCCGGTTCGTGCCAACGCCCATAATACCTCGAAGCCCTCCGGTTCCAAATTCAAGATCTCTATAAAAAGCATCTTCAAGTTGCGCCTCATCCTCTTTTTTTAAGCGATTAATTTCATCTTTGGTAGCTGAATCATAACCGCCGGAAAGCCATTCGTTAATTTTCTTTTTAGTTTTTACTTCCATATTATTGTTTTATAATTTGAAGATATCGTTTTTGATAATCGAAACCATTAATAATCATTCCGCGTATTTTTGTACAATGTATATTTTGTGTACCACAATGAAGATTAAAAAATTTATTTTATTTGCAATCGCGGCTATTTTTTCTATGAACAATGTACATGCCCAATATACTTATAAGCCGGATATTATTTTAAATAATCTGCAGAATTTTAAAGATACTTCAGAACAGTATAATATTTATCCATATAATAAAAAAAGAGTAAAACTGGTGGTATTGGCAAATATTACCGGCTTTGGCGGTATGCTAATAGGCCTTAATGCCGCATGGTATGCCAAATATCCAAGATCAGTATTTCATTTTTTTAATGATGATGCCGAGTGGTTGCAGGTTGATAAGGCCGGCCACGTGTTTAGCGCCTACAACGGAAGCAGGGCAAGCATGGAATTATGGAGATGGGCAGGCCTTTCGCGCAAACAACGCATATGGATAGGTGGCCTCAGTGGAATAGGATATGAAACTATAATTGAAACACTCGATGGTTTTTCATCAGAATATGGCTTCAGCGTTACCGATTATGCTGCAAATGTCGTAGGCTCAGGAATGTTCATTGCGCAGGAATTGGCATGGGATGATCAGCGGATTAAGTTTAAATTTTCCTTTCACAAAAAAAAATATGGCGAAGCAGATCTCAGTGCCAGGGCTGATAAAATATATGGCAAAACAGAGATCGAACGTTTCCTTAAAGATTATAATGGACAATCTTATTGGCTGAGTGCCAACATTCATTCTTTTTTCCCGGATACCAGGTTACCGAAGTGGCTTTCCATATCTGTTGGATATGGAGCAGAAGGTATGTTTGGAGCAAGAAGCAATATTGCTGTAGATAAAACGGGCACTGTAATATTTGACAGGCAGGATATAAAGAGGTACCGGCAATGGTATTTATCTCCCGATGTTGATTTTACAAAAATACGAACCGATAAAAAGGGGTTAAAAGTTTTATTCTTTGTATTAAGCGCCATTAAATTTCCCGCCCCCACGCTTGAATATTCTAATGGAAGTTTTAAAGGACATTGGTTAGTTTTTTAAAAAAACCATTTAGTCCCCGCGGCGGCCTTAGATTAAATCTGTTTGCTTGAGATGATAAATTCTCAAAGAAAAATGGATGCCCTTTTTATTAAGGAGTAAATGTCTCCAAACTTTTCTTTCGAGAAGGTGTTTCAGCAAAAACTTCAATGTTTTATACTGGCAGCCAGGGATGAGCCTCAAGTCTTGCTCCCACAATCTCATTTTCGTATGTTTCAACAATTATTTTTTCATCATGTCCGGTAGAAACGGATAATCCAACATAGTCAGAAGAGACAGGAAATTCTTTATGACTTCTTTCAACCAATACAAGCGTTTGAATTTTTTTTGGATAAAACTCAAGAAAGGGTTTTACAGCGTAAAGTAATGTTTTACCTGTATTGGCAACATCATCGGTAATGATGATAATCTTATTATTAAAATCAATTCCATCCGGTATAGTAACTTTTTTGGGATCTTTTTTATCAAGATTAATTTCAACAACCAATATTTCACCATTAAAAATATGCTGCAAAAAGCCTTTTATTTTTTGAGCTATTATTAAACCGCTTTCTTTTATTCCCGCTAATATTATTTGCTTCTCACCTATGTTATGCTCTACAATTTCATAAGCCATGCGCTGCATTTTTTTACCTGCTGTTTCCGACGACAAGATTAAATTATTTGTTGGCATAATCATTTTTTTTATGAATATAAATACTCCCTGACACTTGAACAATTAAACAATGCAAAACATTACCTTAGCAACATATCTTTTTATATGCAGATTCTTCAGCAAATTCTTTTTATACTACTTGCCGGCGGCGCGATTTTTTTATTTGCGATAAAAGCTAAATATATCTACCGCAACATAAACCTTGGACGTAATGAAGATCTGACCGAAAAACCGGGTGAACGTTGGAAGAACGTGTTATTGCTTGCATTAGGCCAAAAGAAAATGTTTCGTTATCCCCTAGTGGGTATCATGCATTTCTTTATTTACGCGGGTTTTATCATTATTAATATTGAGGTGCTGGAAATAGTACTTGATGGCGTTTTTGGAACGCACCGCATTTTTGCCGACACCTTAGGTGGCTTCTATATTTTCCTGATAGATTTTTTTGAAGTACTTGCCATAACTGTTTTAGCAGCTTGTGTTATCTTCTTAATTAGAAGAAATCTGCTTAAGCTAAAAAGATTCATGAAACATGAACTGGATGGTTGGCCAAAAACAGATGCCAATCTTATTCTTATAATCGAGATTATCCTCATGTCCTTATTTCTGACAATGAATTCTGCAGACAGGGCTTTGCAATTGCAGGGAAATCAACATTATCTCGATCATGGAAATTTTCTTTTCTCAGGCTTGTTTGCGCCGTTAATACAGGAACTGCCTACTACAACTTTAATAATAATAGAACGTACTTGCTGGTGGCTGCACATAACGGGTATTTTTGCATTCCTTAATTACCTGCCATACAGCAAACACTTTCATATATTATTGGCTTTCCCCAATACTTATTACAAACCACTTGAGCCCAAGGGGAAAATGGAAAATATGGAAAGCGTTGCCAAAGAAGTTCAATACATGTTCAAGCCAGAATTGGCACCAACAAACGCCGAAACTGAAATGCAAAAGTTTGGCGCCAAAGATATTTTCGACCTAAGTTGGAAAAGCCTGCTCGATGCATATACCTGCACAGAGTGTGGAAGATGCACTGCTGCCTGCCCGGCGAATATTACAGGCAAATTGCTCAATCCCAGGAAAATCATGATGGATACTAGAGACCGGGTGGAGGAGGTAGCGAAAAATATCCAGCGAAATAAAACTTTCACCGACGACGGAAAAACACTACTGCATAATTATATCACCACTGAAGAACTCAGAGCCTGTACCACCTGCAATGCCTGTGTGGAAGAATGTCCTGTAAGCATCAACCCTCTCACCATCATCCTCGAGCTTCGCCGTTCATTAGTAATGGAGGAAAGTAATGCTCCTGCTGAATGGAACGGAATGTTCAATAACATTGAAAATAATTTTGCTCCATGGAAATTTAGCCCTGATGAAAGAGATAAGTGGACGGAAGAAATGTGAACGGGATGTACGATTTACGATGTGTGATGTACGATGTTCGATACCCTATAATTTTCAATTAGTTCGGTAATCTGTTACAAATAAAATCTTATTTACAAGGAATAAATTATGACTTCAAATGAAATGGTTATACGGACAAAGCAATTTGCCGTTGATTGCGGACACTTAATATTATCACTTGAACAGAATATTGTTAACCGCGCTTACAGTTCGCAGTTAATTCGTTCAAGTAGTTCCGTTGGCGCTAATTACCGTGCAACTCGAAGAGCAAAATCAAATGCCGATTTCATTAATAAATTCAAGATTGTTAAGAAGAGATTGATGAATCACTTTTCTTTCTGGAAATGATTGTCGAATTCAATAAAAAGAAAAGGGATAAAATTGCAGTAATATACACGGAAGGTGAAGAACTATTAAAAATAATTGTGGCTTCTTTAAAAACCCTTCGAAAGAAATAAGACGCTCCAAAACATCGTACGTCGCACATCGTAAATCGTACATTTTAGATAACACCTACACGCTTCTTTTAAAATCAAAATTCTCCAACTCCTTCGCAACAGCATTTAAAAAAGTTGACCCTAATGCTCCATCAATAATCCGATGGTCATAGCTTAAGGAAAGATACATCATGTAGCGGATAGCAATGCTGTCTCCCTGCGCTGTTTCAATTACAACAGGGCGTTTTTTTATAGCACCCACAGCCATAACGGCTACCTGGGGCTGGTTAATGAGGGGAGTTCCCATAATACTTCCAAAAGTGCCAACATTAGTTATGGTGAATGTCCCTCCTGCAGTATCATCAGGCTTGAGTTTATTATTACGGGCGGCATCGGCAAGCCCGTTTACCTGTTTGGTAAGGCCAACCAGGTTGAGTTGCTCAGCATTTTTTATTACCGGCACAATTAAATTTCCATTAGAAAGAGCCGTAGCCATCCCAATATTAATATCCTTTTTTATAATAATCCGGTCGACATCCACGCTGCTATTTATTAGCGGATATTTTTTTATACACTTCACAATAGCTTCAACAAACAAAGGAGTAAAAGTTATTTTTTCACCCTCCTGTTTTTCAAAATCTTTCTTGATCTTTTCACGCCATTGAACGAGATTGGTAACATCACACTCAGCAAAGCTGGTAACATGCGCGCTGATGTTCTGGCTGTCGATCATATGCTTTGCAATCATCTTGCGCATACGGTCCATTTCTATGATCTCAACATTTCCTGAAAACATTACAGGAGTACTATATTCCTGTTTTGGTGCAGGCTCCGGAACATTCTGAACTGAATTTTCACTTGATGGTGTTTGTTCTTTTGGAGACTGTTCTTTAGGCCCATCCTTCCGGTCATGAAGATAGGCCATGATATCTTTTTTGCTCACCCTTCCATCCTGCCCCGTCCCTTCCATTTTTTCAAGCTCACTCATTGAAATTCCTTCACTTGCAGCGATATTTAAAACCAATGGTGAATAAAATCGTATTCCGGAACTGCCGTTTCCACCAGTCGCTTTTTCTGAAGGCTGATACGGGACTTCTTCAACAAGGCTTGCCTCTTCATATGGCTCATGCCTGTGTGAGGATGAAGGCTCGCTCGCTGCTGAAGAATTATTCTGAGAAGATTGGCCATCAGTATTTATCCTTGCTATCACTGTGCCTATGAGCACTACATCATTTTCATTATAAAGAATTTCAGAAATAACTCCCTCCGCTGTAGATGGTACTTCACTGTCAACTTTATCAGTAGCAATCTCCAACACGGTTTCATCATGTTCCACTTTATCACCTGGCTTTTTATGCCATTTAAGAATGGTGGCTTCCATGATGCTTTCTCCCAACTTAGGCATTACTAAATCTACCACGCTCATACAATTATTTTAAATTTCCGTAAATCAATATCCGCCAAAATTAAGTAAAATCAATAAGTTAAAACAGAAAGTGGAATCAAAGGACTTTTCAAAGAAAATTGATGCACGGTCAACTTTCAGATAACAGTTAATTATTTATAAACACATTGTTGAAAAGTCTGTTGTAAAAACTTTGCCTTTTGGCTAAATAACTATTACTTTTGACAAATTCTGTCAAAACATATTTGTTCAAAATGGATAGCCTGGGAGAAATAATTAGAAAGCTTAGGGAAGAAAAAGAGCTTCCTCTACGGACGGTAGCGGCCTACCTTGATATTGACCAGGCCATACTGAGTAAAATAGAACGGGGACAACGTAAACCGTCAAGGCAGCAGGTTGTAAAACTTGCCGGCTATTTTAAGGTAAACCAAAATGATTTGTTGGTAGCCTGGCTTTCTGATAAACTTGTTTATGAATTGGAGGATGAAGAAGTGGCTTTGAAAGCTTTGCAGGTGGCGGAAGAAAAAGTGGCTTATGTTGCTTTTAAGAAAGTAGACCGGAAGGTTTTGCTGAGGGAATTACAGAAGGTAATTAAAAAGTTTGACTTAATAGAAAAGGCATGGGTTTATGGTTCTTTCGCGCGGGAAGATGATGGGCCTAAAAGTGACATTGATATTGCCGTGCAAACAGAAGCTTCGTTCAGTTATTTTAATTTGGCAGAAGTGCAATATCAATTGGAACAGCGAACAAAAAGGAAAGTCGATGTAGGATTTATAGATGCATTTAAGCCTTACATTTTTGAGCATGTGAAGCCAGATCTAAAATTAATCTATGAAAGACCCTCGTGAAGAAAGCTGGCAAAGACTTCAACATATTGAAAAAGCAATTGCATCTATTGAGCAATATGTGGCAGGTAAAAACAGCAGTATATTCAGTAGCACGCCAATGCTTCATGATGCGGTTCTGTTACAATTTGTAATTATTGGCGAAGCAATTGTGAAGGTAGAAAATGAACTACTTGATAAATATGATTACCCGTGGTATAAGGTGAAAAGTTTCAGGAATATGATAGCGCATGAATATTTCAATATTAAATTGCCAGCCGTCTGGGAGATCATTGAATCTGATTTAGCAGAACTTAATGAGTTGATTAAACGAATGCTTAAAAACGAGTTTTAATGCCCACTCTTCAGTTTAAAGGAAAAACATTTGTACAAAATCATCATTTGGCGGTGAAGTATCATCAATTGGTGCCTAATAAAAAATTGAGCTTAACAGATCCGGCCTATGGCGGGACAGGTGCCGTTTCACTGCATGATAATCTTATTATACAGGGTGACAATCTCAAAGCTCTAAAAGCTCTTTTACCGACTTATGCAGGAAAGATAAAATGTATTTACATTGACCCGCCCTACAATACAGGAAATGAAAACTGGGCATACAATGATAATGTAAACAGCCCGATGCTTAAAGAATGGTTGGGCAAAGTTGTTGACAAAGAAGATATGACACGGCATGATAAATGGCTTTGCATGATGATGCCGCGATTAAAATTGCTTCGCGAATTGTTGAGTGAGGATGGAGTAATTTTTATTTCTATTGATGATGACGAACAACATAGATTGAGAATGCTATGTGGTGAAATATTTGGCGAAGATAAGTTCGTGAACCACATTATTCGGCAT
>JBKJRY010000425.1:0-12869 GCA_046593045.1 Chitinophagaceae bacterium
AACGAGATACTAGCTGTCCTCATATTGGAAGAAACAGAAAAGTTGTAGTTATCATGAAATTTCTCCTCGAAAAATGTTCAACTGGTAAAAATATTAATTAACTCAAACAGCTTCTTAGAATAAATTTATTCCTCGTCTTACAAAATGAAAATCAAAAATGAAAAATATTTCCAGGATCATAGTTGCTCTACTCCTTTTTATTCATTGCGAATTGAATCTCGGAGCACAGGTAAAACAGCAAAACCTTCACCGTGTTGACCAAATGGCTGATCTTCCGAAGCCCTTGCAAATAATTGATTATAAAAAAATGGCAGTTCGTTTTGACAGTACAGTGTATGATTTTAATGCAAAAGGTAAATTCTGGCCATTAATATGGATGGATAGTAGTATGAAAAATTACCCCCAGCCTGTAGCTGGCATATATACTGCTATTGCCGATGTAAGGCAGGGACCTGACAATAACAAAGGAATCTTTCATGAAGCTTTGGCGAATATGGGAGCCGTGCTGGGCGCATCGTTGGTTGGTATTGATAAGAGTAGCCAACAGGGACTTGACTACGTAGGCATGCTTAAAAATTATTTCAATAAGGAAACGGGCTGGGATATTATGATGAATAATACCTGCCCTGAGGTTGCTTTGCTGGGCGGCGGGTATGGCCGCGACTGGTGGTATGATGTGTATCCGAACGTTTTGTTTTATGCTATTTATGATAAGTATCCCAACGAGCCAGGATTTACTGAAATTGCCAGGAGCATCGCAGAAAAATTTTACAAAGCAGATTCGATTTTGAATGGAAATTATGACTGGTCTTATTTTGATTATGGCAAAATGAAACCAATGAAAAACAATATTTGTGCGCAACCCGATGTAGCGGCAGGACATGCCTGGGTGTTATATGCTGCGTATAAAAAATTTGGTGACCAGCGATATTTAAAGGGAGCCTTGAGCGCTTTATCTGCTTTGGAATCACAGCCAGTAAATCCAACTTACGAATTGCTGATGCCTTTCGGCGCTTATATATCCGCAAGGATAAATGCAGAACAGGGAAAGCAATACAATGTCACCAAAATGCTTGATTGGAGTTTTGATGGAACGGCTATTTGCCGTGAAGGCTGGGGAGTGCTGGTAGGCAATTGGAATGGAATGGATATTTCGGGCATTGTGGGCAGTACAGTTGACCATGGTGGATATGGATTTTTGATGAATACATATGATGCTGCATGGCCTTTGATACCTATGGTAAGGTACGACCAGTCTTATGCGAAAACTATTGGCAAATGGATGCTGAATGCGGCAAATGCAGCCAGGTTTTTCTATCCCCAATATATGCCTGATGATCATGAAACTATTCCGCAACTGGCAGAAGTTACCAAAGGTGTGATTGCTTATGAAGGAATGATTCACCACTCATCATATAAAAAATACGAAGATCTGAAAGGCCCGGTAGCACAGGGTGATGGCCCGCTTTGGGTAGCAGGAAAAAATCCGGAGGAATCGCAATTTAGTGTGTATGGCAGCGGGCATGTGGGCATCTTCGGAAGCATTATTCGCAAAACAAATGTTGAAGGTATTCTACAACTAAGTTTATTGGCAACTGATTTTTATCATGACAAAGCATGGCCTTCTTTTTTATATTACAATCCTTACACAATAAGCAGAACGGTTTTAATAAATATTGAAAAAGGAAAAAAAGTTGACTTGTATAATACTGTATCTGGAAATTTTATAGCCCGCGATGTTACCTCTTCGGCACAGGTAAAAATTCCTTCTCAAAATGCGGCAGTAATTATTTGTGTTCCCTCAGGCGGAAAGGTTACTTACCAAGGCAGCAAAATGCTGGTTGACGGAATTGTGGTTGACTACAATTCTCAGCGGGAAAAAAAGCGTTAATTATAAATTGTCTTAAATCAGCTGCTCTAATATTAGATCTCATATAATTGCGGGATTTCGCCAAATTATTTTGTTAATTATCATATACAGGGTACAAAAAACTCTATCATAGTTGATAACCGGAATTAATTTCTAAAATCAAATACTACCTTTGCACCGCTTAAGAAAGGCCGCTGAATGAATCTTGAAGTGTTGATGAATATGTATGCAAATGACCCCCGCATTTTTTCAATTGCGGACAGGATCGTATTGTCCAAACCCCAGCACATTCACCTTTCGGGATTAAATGGGAGCTCTTCCCAGTTCATTCTTTCTGCTGTTTTTAATCATTCAACTACCGCTCAGCTGAATCATCTTATCATATTGAGAGATGCTGAAGAAGCCGCTTATTTTCATAATACCGTTGAGAATATTACGGGAGCGCTTGATGTATTTTATTTCCCCTCTTCTTTTAAAAATAACAAGAATTACACCTTGCTAAATAGCAGCCATATAATGCTGCGTGCAGAAGCGCTTACAAAGCTCAGCACAGGTGGCAATAGGAAAATAATTGTAACCTATCCTGATGCAATTTTTGAAAAAGTGGTTCTTGCAAAAACGCTCAAAGAAAATATTATCTCCTTCAAAAAAGGAGAAACTATTGATGTTGATTCACTCTTGTCGCGCTTTGTGGATCATGGTTTTACCCGTGCTGATTTTGTATATGAGCCGGGGCAGTTTGCAGTACGTGGTGGCATTCTTGATATCTATTCTTTCGGTAATGAGAAGCCTTATCGTGTTGAATTATTTGGAAATGATATTGACAGTATTCGCATTTTTGATCCCGAAACTCAATTAAGTGAAAGAAAGATTTCCGAGGTAAATATTATACCGAATGTTGAAACACACTTCTCCGGTGGAGAAAAAGTTTCTTTATTAAATTATCTACCTGATAATACAGTTGTGTGGACCGAAGATTGGGAATTCATAAAAGAAAAAGTTGAGCAGCAACAGGAAGATCTTCAATTATTTTTAGAATATAATAAGACAAACGGTAGACTGCAAACGCAGAATGATGACGATGAGTTGAATGAAAAAGAAGTTGTATCTGAAAAAGATTTTGTTGTTGCTAATGTTTTAGAACAGCAATTAAAAGAACGGCACATTGTTGAGTTTGGAAATAAATCTTATTTCACCAATAAGAAAGAAGCGAATAAAGATCAGCAATTTTTAGATTTCCATATCCAACCCCAGCCTGCATTTAACCGGCAATTCAAATTACTTATTGAGAACCTGAATAAATTTGAAAAACAACAATACAACATATTTATTTTTGCTGACAATCCTAAACAGTTAGAGCGCCTTCACAGTATTTTCAGCGACCTCAATGTTGAAATAATTTTTACGCCTGTCCCCACTTCTATCCATGAAGGTTTTATTGACAATGACTTGAAGCTTGTTTGTTACACCGATCATGAAATTTTTCAGCGCTACCACAAATACAAAGTACGCCAGGCTTTCAGCAAGAATAAGGCACTCACGTTAAAGACTCTTCGCGAGTTGCAACCGGGCGATTATGTAACCCATATTGACCATGGCGTTGGCGTATTCAGTGGGCTGGAAAAAATAGCAGCAAATGGGAGAATGCAGGAAGCAGTAAGACTTGTTTATAAAGATAAAGACCTCCTTTATGTAAATATTTCATCGCTGCATAAAATAAGTAAGTACAGCGGCAAGGAAGGAACCGTTCCAAAAATGAATAAGTTGGGAAGTGATGTATGGAATAAGCTTAAAGAAAAAACAAAGAAGCAGGTAAAAGATATTGCTACTGATCTTATCAAATTATATGCGCAGCGTAAAAGCCAGAAAGGCTTTGCACATTCCCCGGATAATTACATGCAGACCGAGTTGGAAGCTTCGTTTGTGTATGAGGACACGCCTGACCAGAGTAAAGCAGTGATAGATGTGAAGAACGACATGGAGAAAGAATCCCCTATGGACAGGCTTGTGTGCGGTGACGTTGGTTTCGGTAAAACCGAAGTTGCCATAAGGGCGGCCTTTAAAACCTGCCTTGATGGGAAACAAGCTGCCGTGCTTGTTCCTACCACAATTTTAGCTTATCAGCATTTTAAGACTTTTAGTGAGCGGTTGGTGGATTTCCCTGTTACTGTTGATTATATAAACCGGTTTAAGTCTTCAAAAGAAAAAAAAGAAACATTACAAAAACTGCAGGAAGGAAAGGTCGATATTATCATTGGCACCCACGCCTTACTTAGTAAAGATGTCAGGTTTAAGGACCTGGGAATAATGATAATTGATGAAGAACAAAAATTTGGTGTGGCTGCAAAAGAAAAATTAAAACAGATAAGAACCACTGTAGATTCACTTACACTTACTGCGACTCCTATTCCCCGAACGCTCCAGTTTAGCCTCATGGGAGCAAGGGACCTTAGTATTATCAACACACCTCCGCCTAACAGGCAACCTATTCAAACGGAGGTTCACGTTTTTAACCAGGATTTTATACGGGATGCTATCTACTATGAAACTGAAAGAGGTGGACAGGTATTTTTTATACATAATCGTGTTCATGGCCTTGCTGAAATGCGGGCACTGATCCAGGGACTCTGCCCGGACCTGAGTATAGCTTATGCACATGGGCAAATGGAGGGTGATAAGCTTGAGGAAACAATCCTTGATTTTATGGATCAAAAATATGATGTGCTTCTTTGCACAAATATTATTGAAAGCGGCGTGGATATTCCAAACGTGAATACGATTATTGTAAATAATGCTCACCAGTTTGGATTGAGCGATCTGCACCAGTTAAGAGGCAGAGTTGGCAGAAGCAATAAGAAAGCATTCTGTTATTTGCTGGCGCCACCCATGAGTACGTTGCCTGCTGATAGCCGGAAGAGATTAACTACACTTGAACAGTATAGCGATCTGGGAAGTGGCTTCCAGATTGCGATGCGGGATCTTGATATTCGGGGAGCAGGTAATATGCTTGGCGGAGAGCAAAGCGGTTTCATTGCGGAAATTGGCTTTGAAATGTACCAGAAAATTCTTGATGAAGCTATTCGTGAATTAAAGCGCAAAGATTTTAAGGAGTTATTCAAAGATGAAATTCAAAAGCAGGATGATTTTGTTTCAGATTGTACAATTGATACAGACCTGGAGATCTTAATACCTGATGAATATGTTGAGAGCATTACAGAAAGACTGAGCCTTTATTCCCGCCTTGACAACTGTGACACCGGGGAAGACCTCGCTGCTTTTCATACTGAGATGGCAGACCGTTTTGGAGAAGTGCCGCCCCAGGTTGAAGATCTTTTTACCACAGTTCGTTGCAGGAAGATCGCTGTTGAACTCGGATTTGAAAAAATGATCCTCAAAGATGATACGCTGAAATGCTTTTTCGTAGCCAATCCTGACTCATCATTTTTTAGCAGCAAAACATTTGAAAGAATACTTGATTTTATTCAAACAAAAACAAATAAGGCGAGACTTAAGCAGGTAGGAAAAAATGGTATTCTCATTGTAAGAGAGATACACAGTATGAGTGAATTACATGAATTTTTACTACAAGTAGAAAAAAACATGGTTTAATAACTTTAGTAGTATTCAATTAAAAAGCGATATGAAATCATTCATACCGCTTTTCCAAAATATTTTATTAAATTTTACCAGCCTTTCTTTGCAACACCATCTTTAACAGCCTGCTCAGCGTTTGCTTCACTAAGCATGGTGGTCATTTTATTTCCCTTACCATCATTTCCCTGTGCCATATAGCCTCCTCTTGATGTTTTTGTTATTACTGCATCCTGCATAGGAACATTTTTTTCCTTGGTTTTCATGCAATATGCTGTTATCATTTTTGCCATTTTAAATGTGTTTATAGTTTACAAAAAGTTGGTTGTGCCCCAAAGTCATGCGACAGTGGAATTTCAAATTTAGCTATTTATACTTATTTACAGTATATTATTTGCAAACAGTGTCCTGAATATCTATTCAGAGAGCATTTTTAATTTTTGCCAAAAGAACATTTAGCTGGTAGGAAAAATACATTTCGTAAGAATATTCCAGTTGCTTTTCAACAAAATCGTAATAAGGACTAAATCTGAAATCAAAATTTGCATTTCGAAATAACTGTTTATCATATATGATGCTTGCCAAAAGCAGGTGACGGTGTTTCTCCGTGAGGCCAACGTACTTCTCTGATACTGAGCTGAATAGTGTGTTTCCTCGGGGATTAATAACGCCCTGGCTGTTCCAATACCTGAGATCCAGATCAAAATATTTGAACTTAAACAGGAGATGTGAGAGGTAGGCATTTCCTTCATTGAAGGGCTGAACTTTATGGCCTGAAATATCCTTATAGTTTACATAGTAATTGTCAGAAACGATTTTTTTCAAAAAATGATTACCAGTATTTATTGCTAGGGAAACTCCAATAGCATCATTTACAATGGAAGTTAATGGTATTGAGCTGGAATCAATCTGCCCACCCTTATGGGAATAAAGTAATTGAACAGGAATCTTCAATTCTACTTTATCAGTCATAATCAATTTCAAATTCGAAATATAACCAATGTCAAATTCCTCTTTAAAAGGATCTCCAAGGTGAATAGCCCTACGCCAGTTTATATAAAAATCATGATCATACATTTTGGTGTTTACAAAAAACTGGAACCCGTTTTCCAGTCTTTCATTAAGCAACAATTTATAATCATAGATTGGCTCGATGTAGCCATGGTTGGTATTGCCTTCGAGCGTACCAAGTATGAAAGAAGAATTCTTCGCTTTATATTTTACTGAAAAAGTAGGTAGCAGTGAAGTATAGTCTTTTCTGCCAAATTCCTTTTGAAGATAAATACCACCTTTAATAACAAATCTTGAATTAGGCTGGTATTGCAACTCTGGTATAAGCTGGTATCCAAAAAGAGTTCCACTGAGTGGAATCTTTGTAAAATACTCTGTGTTATAAATGTAATTGAGATTGTAAATATTTAACGAGAGTTTTTGGGTATCAGCGGGATTTATTTCAATTTTTTTTATAAAAACGGGATAATCAACCTGCGACTGCGAACCGACTGATAACAACAGTAAGAACAGTAGCATATACCCTCTGCTGGTAAACCTCATATCGTTATGATTTTAAGAAAGGTAGATGGTTACGTAATGTTGGGTACCAAAAAAATTTCCCACGAAGTCGCGAAGAACACAAAGAAAAGGGTTTGTGAACTTTGTGTCCTGGTGGGATATCAGTAGAAGAAACATTATACATCCAATCTTGCATACTTAGCATGTGTCTCGATAAATTCCCTTCGTGGGGGTACCTCATCACCCATAAGCATACTGAATACACGATCTGCTTCCGCCGCACTGTCTATCGTCACTTGCTTGAGGGTACGTGTCGCTGGGTTCATTGTTGTTTCCCAAAGTTGCTCGGAATTCATTTCACCAAGGCCCTTGTAACGTTGTACATGCACAGTATCTTCCTTTCCACCTGCTACTTGCTCAACCCATATTTTACGCTCTTCATCATTCCATGCATAAGCCTGCTCTTTGCCTTTTTTAAGCAAATACAAAGGTGGCTGTGCTATGTAAACATAACCCTGTTCGACCAACTCTTTCATATAGCGGAAAACAAATGTAAGTATCAATGTTGCTATATGACTTCCATCCACATCAGCATCCGTCATAATTATAAGTTTGTGGTAGCGAAGCTTACTTATATCCAGCGCCTTAGGATCCTCGACGGTTCCAATTTTTACACCAAGAGCCGTAAACATATTTCTTATCTCCTCGTTATCGTAAATGCGGTGCTCCATGGCTTTTTCCACGTTGAGAATTTTTCCACGCAATGGAAGTATTGCCTGGTAACTTCTGTCGCGACCTTGTTTCGCAGTTCCACCTGCCGAGTCTCCTTCCACCAGGAATATCTCACAATTAAATGGATCTTTATCGCTGCAATCAGCCAGTTTACCGGGAAGGCCTCCACCTGTAAGCACGCTTTTGCGTTGCACCATCTCCCGGGCCTTTTTAGCAGCAGCTCTTGCCTGTGCAGCTAAAATAACTTTCTGTATAATGATCTTTGCATCTTTAGGATTTTCTTCAAGATATGCGACCAATACACGGCTAAGTGTAGAATCCACCACACCCATAACTTCGCTGTTACCCAGCTTTGTTTTTGTTTGGCCTTCAAACTGCGGTTCAGGAACTTTTATAGAAATTACAGCACTAAGGCCTTCCCTGAAATCATCACCTTCAATTTCAACTTTTGCTTTTTCAAATAAGCCTTCTTTCTCGCCATAACTTTTAAAAACACGGGTGATAGAACGCCTGAAGCCCGAAACATGTGTACCGCCTTCGATAGTATTGATGTTATTTACATAGCTAAACAAATGCTCTTGGTAACCTGTATTGTAGATCATGGCTACTTCTACGGCAACATTGCTGGCAGCATCGTGTCCGTCACAATAGATAACTGTTGGCAGCAAGGGCTGGCGATTACCGTTTTTGTCGATCAATTCCACAAATTCTACAATTCCACCTTCACTATAAAATGTTTTTGAATAAGTACTTCCATCATCTTCTTTTTCCCTCAGGTCATTAAGGATGATTTTAATATTTTTATTCAAATAAGATAGCTCCCTTAACCTTCCTTCCAGGATTTCCCTGTTATATTCTGATACTATAAAAATAGTTGTGTCTGGCCAGAATTGTATTTCTGTACCTGTAGTAGTGCTTTCTCCTATTTCACGCACTTTATACTGGGGGATCCCTTTTGCATATTCCTGCTCAAAAACCTTACCGTCACGGTTTACTACTACATGAAACTTAGTGCTAAGAGCATTCACACAACTAACACCCACACCATGGAGCCCACCGCTCACCTTATAAGTATTTTTATCAAACTTTCCGCCTGCATGTAATACAGTCATTACTACCTCAAGGGCGCTACGGTTTTCCTTCTTCATAATGCCCGTAGGAATGCCCCGGCCATCATCAGAAACTGTAATAGAATTATCCTCGTTTATGGTAACAACAATATTTTTACAATAACCCGCAAGCGCCTCATCAATTGAGTTATCAACTACTTCGTACACAAGGTGGTGAAGCCCCTTATTACCTACATCGCCAATGTACATTGCCGGCCGTTTTCTTACTGCTTCAAGACCTTCAAGAACTTGTATACTATCTGCGCCGTAACTATCGATTTTGGGGGAAATAACGTCTGCTGTTTCTGCTGTCATATTAAGGGATAAATCACTGTTTTAACTGTAAAAATTACAATCGTGCAAAGCTACGAATAATAAGGGCAAAAAAGCCTAATGTATTAATATATTTGGAGGACATTTTAGATACATTTTCATTTGGTTTTTAACGATAAACCTATTAAATCCGGAGACAATTTTTTGATCAGATTAACACTATCTTTTAAAGAGATGATACTTGTCGGCATTTTAGTGGTAATTATGATTATAACCATAAATTCATTAGTCTTATCTTTGCAAATATTTTAAAATGGATTCTTCACAAAACATATTGTCAGTTGCATTAAATCATCCTGTTATGCAGGAAGATATGGAGCTTGTTCAGCAAAAGTCCCAGATGATTCCCGGGACAGTTCAGTATGTTATGAAACGTTATCGTAAGCAACCTCAAATGGTTTTTGAGGACACCGGAATGATGACATATAATTATACACCTGCCGATAAGAAGGAAGCAAGCCTTGAACTGATCTTTTGTATTTCGGGAAACAGGTATTGTAAGCAAAAAGATACAGAATGTAGTTTTTGCAAGCATTCACAATCACATAGTTGTGAAGAACTGGTTGAAACTGTAGATGTTGCAAGTTTTCGATTTAATTCTGATCATCTCTCGCAATTTCTGAATGGGATTAAAACAACTACTTTTTCGGAAGACATTTTACATTTCAGGCACACTTCTTCTTTTACTAAAACTTTGCCTCTTTGCAGCCGGACAAGGTCCGTTCTTGATGCGTTATTGAATCATTCTTATTCTGACAGTCTCGAAAACATTTTCATCAATGCCCAAACACAAATGCTGCTATTATACAGCATGGAATGTATGGCGGGAGATAGTGAAGATTCTTTTACCTGTAAATTTTTAGCTAACGAAGCTGATCGGGAGAAAATAGCCCTGGCCCGTGAAATTCTTTTACAACATATAAGCGAACCTTTAACTATAAGGGAATTGAGCAGAAAGGCTGCAATTAATGAATGTTATTTAAAGAAGGGATTTAAAGAATTGTATGGCACTACTATATTTGATTTTTTTCAAAGCCAGCGTATGGAACATGCAAAATATCTTTTGTACGAAAAAGAATTGAGTGTTACTGACGTTTCCGCACTTCTTGGGTATTCATCAATATCTCACTTTTCTACTGCTTTTAAAAAGCACACCGGCTTAAAGCCGTGCGAATTGCTTTTCCATTAAAATTCTTAAAGGCATTTACTAATTTTTTCGATATTTCTTATACATCTTAATTGCAAACAGCAGCAAGACTGAAAAAGCAAATAATACGAGTATTCCCCAAACAACGCTAAGCAACTGTCTTACTACTGCAAGCATTACAATTGCTATTAAAAAAATGGTGGCTGCTTCATTCCAAACTCTTAGTTGTTGGGAAGACCATCGAAAGTTTTGTTTTTGTTGCTGACGAAAAATGGAATGAAGGCAGAGGTGGTAGATAAAAAGGCCAAGCACAAAAAAAAGTTTTATTAAAAGCCATGTCGGCAGGCTCCCATACAATAGGCCAATCCAGGTTCCAAAAATTAAAGTGAGGATTGCCGAAGGCCACGTAATTCCATACCAGAGCCGCTTTTGCATTATACCGAATTGTTGTAATAATATACTTTTCTCCGGTTCAGGTTTTGCATTAGCCTCAGCGTTATATACAAAAAGCCTCACTATATAAAACAACCCGCTAAACCAGGTAACAACAAAAATGATGTGTACTGCTTTTATATAAAAATACATTCGATGAAGTTATTCTAAAATAGTTGTAGATCTTAAAACACGGAAATGGTTTCTTCGTGTTCAAAGAATAATTAAATCTCCTGGTTAGAAACATATCCCTCTATTGCTTCCACCCAAAGCGGATTTGTATTAAGGCATGGTATCATTTCAAAAGATTCGCCCCCAGCCTTCATAAATATCTCTTTGCCCCTTATAGCAATTTCTTCAAGTGTTTCAAGGCAATCACTTACAAAAGCAGGACACACGATCTTTAAATTTTTAATTCCCTCAGGCGGCATCTCTGCTAACCTGATATCGGTAAAAGGAGTGAGCCATCCTTTTCCTAAACGGGATTGGAAGGAAATGCTGTATTTTTCTTTTGGAATATTTAATCTTTCTGTAACTAATCTTGTGGTGGTAAATACCTGGTGCCTGTAGCAATGCACATGAGCCTGGGAAGCAACTTCACAACAATTTTCTACCTGTAGGCAATGGCATCCGGTTACATCACTTTTCCGAATGTGGCGTTCCGGGATTCCATGATAACTGAAAAGTAAATGATCAAATTCTTTTTGAATATATGGCCTGAATACGTCTGTTAGAGCATCGATATAGTGCGGTTCGTTATAAAACGGATCAATAAAACTTAATTTGAAAGGATATATTTTTTTCTGATAAATTTCCTTTGCGTACTCCACCGCGGTTTCGTAACTCGACATGGCATAATGCGGGTAGAGTGGTAATGCAATTACTTCTTCAAGGCCAGGCGCACGTTGTAATAATATGTCGAATGCAGCTTCAGGCGAGGGATTACCGTATCGCATCGCTATCTCCACAGGCACTTCAATTCTGTTCTGTAATGCTGCCTGTAATTGTTTCGTCAAAACAACCAAAGGTGACCCCTCATCGGTCCATATGGTTTTATAAGCCTCCGCGGATTTGGGCGCCCTGAAAGGAACAATTATGCCCTTTACCAGCAAGGTCCGCATAAGCCATGATTTATCTATAACTCTTTCGTCCATTAAAAACTGGTTGAGGTATTTTTTTACATCAGCAACAGCAGTTGAGTCAGGTGAACCGAGATTCATCAGCAAAATTCCCTTCCTTGCATTATTCATTATTTCCTTTAGTTTTTTGCAAATGTAGGGTTCGCAAAAAAATAAACAAGAAGTTATTTATTTTTCAAGTTTTACCGATCATCATCAAATAATCCGTTTTACCGTCTTATGACTTTTCTATGACTTTTTAGGAGGCTCATCAAAATATTTTTGCAACCACTGATGGTAACGATAGAATCAACACATAACTTCTTAAATAATTTCTGTATCGCCGGGATCAATTACCGTAAGAGCGATATTAGTATAAGGGGAAAATTTTCTGTTTTACCCGAACAGACGCTGTTATTATTGGAGCAGGCTGTTGCCAAAAAATTCCCGTCGTGCATGGTACTTTCTACTTGCAACCGCACAGAAATTTATGGAATATGCGACCACCCTCATGAACTTATTGAAATGCTGTGCATTCACACACATGGTAATATGCAAGAGTTTATTGATCATGGCTATAAATTTCAGGGTCCGGAGGCTGCTGAACATTTGTTTAAAGTGGCAGGAGGATTGGATTCACAGATTATTGGCGATTATGAAATTTTATCACAATTAAAACAGGCTGCAAAGATCTCCAAGCAATATGGCTGTATGAACAGTTTTATGGAGCGGGTGGTAAATTTTGCATTACATGCATCAAAAGAAATTAAAACAAATACCAGGTTAAGTTCCGGTACAGTTTCCGTTTCCTACGCAGCCATAGAAATTATAAAGCAAAAAGTTTCAGAAACTTTAAATAAGAAAATCCTGCTGGTTGGTACTGGTAAATTTGGAAACCATGTTGGAAAAAATTTGCAAACTTATATATCGGATGCTGATTTAATTTTTACCAATCGTACAGATAAAAGAGCTTTGGAACTTGCTGAGCAATGCGATGCAACATTTCTTTCCTATAAAAATCTGGC
>JBKJRY010000217.1:0-13687 GCA_046593045.1 Chitinophagaceae bacterium
GCGCTGCTTCCAGCCGGTATAGATGCCGCGGATTATGCAAATGATATCAAACAATGGCTGAGAGATAACCGGCAATTGATCATGGGATTGGTCACCCTTACCAATGTGGGAGCCCAGGCGGCTGAATGTAATTTCGCCGATGTGGAATTAAGATTGGCGCTTCCGGACAATGCCAATAACGCACTTACCGCAACAGTTTATCATAAGTTTCACCGTTTCTTGCGATTGCTTCGCAAAACCAGGTGGAGCATTCAAACCCTTGACTCAATCGTAACAATATTATTACCACTTCCATCTGACCAGATAACCGATGCGAATATTGATGATGTGTTTATTCAGCTTTTTGACAGGATGGCCAACTTCAAAAAAATAGCTGATCATCTATCGTATTCAGAAAAAAAGTTCCCTGATCTGTTATTGATCTTAGACTCTTCAAATTCAGATTTACTTAGAAAAGAACAATGTGCCAGGATTTTAAAATTGAGCCTTGATGACAGGGAAGAACTCAGCGCTTTTACCGGTATAGACCCTCTTGCGAATGACATGGAGGCTGATGAAACATCGTTAATGAAGTTTATTAAAATAGCACAACAACTAAAATCAGCTTCTTTAAAAATAGTTGACCTCGCTTATATTTTACATCATACCGACATAACCGGAAAGGTGACACCCTCAGAAGAGTCGCTGTTAAGGGGTATCCAAATTTTACGTGACACATTGAATGTAGTTGAGAAAGAAAACAGCATTGCTCCGGACAATGCCGATTTTAATTTTGCGAAAAACAAAATGTTGCTGGTGTATGATGCAGCCACCACCAACGATTTCTTTGAATTATTATTAAACACAAAAACTTTTTCAACTCCGTTAGTTACAACAGAAGAAGGGCTTCCTGAAAAGCTTACTGTTGCTGATGCAGGTCTTGGTTTCGATGCGTTTAAGAAAGAAATAGCTTATGCCGGAATATTATCCAACGCTGCAAAGATTGCTATTGAAAACGCTGCGGACAGCCTTGTAATCGTAGACGTGGAAACCATTACTACGCAACCCGGCATGGATATTTTCAAAACTGATTTTAAAAATGCAGTTGGACAAATATTCACAAACAGTAATGCGGAATTAGCTTCTTTTGCAAACAATTTTCCGGAACTGAAAATCATCTATGATGCTGTGGTTGCTGAGCCAATACTTGCCGATCAAACAAAAAAGCTGGTAGAATTAATGTTGCCTGAATTGAAGTCGAAGCTTAAAATAAACGGATTGCAACAGGCATTGATCAGCATATTAAAAACTGATCCCGATACATTGACAGTTTTAACCGGTAAAAAAGAAGTGATAAAATCTGTTGCAGATGCTGCCCAAACGGTGTTGCATGATTTTACACAACTGGAAGAAAAAATAATTTTTGACCAAAATAAAACCTATCAATTTTATCTGGATGTTCCGGCTACTGACGACTTCCTGCTATATGTTGCAGCTCCGCAGAACACTGTGGTTTCATTAAAAATAAATGGCGAACTCATTATTAATAACGTAACGGTAGGGGCAGATGAAGAAGTAAAAAATGCTGCGCCATTGTCTTTAAAAACAGGAACACTTTATGCTGCCGAACTCACCATTTCAGCTTTACCTGCTTCCAAAATTGCTACTCTGTCCTGGAGAACAAAGGGTATTGAAAAAACCATTATTCCTAACTCTGCATTGTATGTAACAGATCAGGTAAATTTTGCCAAAACTTCTTTGATACGGTTGTCTAAAGCGGCACAGTTACAAAATCTTTTCAAATTTACTGCTCAGGAACTGGAGTATTTTGCTGGTGAAAATATTGAGACAAAAGGGTTTTTAAATGATCTCGATACTGATGGCTCTATATCGCCGGCCAACCTGGTTGCTCTATGGAACCTGCTAGAACTTCTGATAAGTTTTAACCTTATTAAAAACGAAAACGAGCCCGAAGAAAATACATGGTTGCAGGTTTTGAAAAACCCGGATGCAAAAAATTCACAGAATAAATTTATCCTTGAATATTTCAATATGTGGCAGGAAGCAGACCTCGCCGCAGTGCTTACCCGTTATGGAGCTACACGTACCGGTCTTTCTAAACTGAGCATATTGAAAAAAATAATGACAGCGATGGAAGCAATAAATTCCATTAATTATCCTTCAGCCGATGTGCTGACATGGGTTACGAATGATCCTTCATACAACCTGGTAGCCACCATAAAAGCTACAGTGAAACGAAAAGTAACAGAGGCTTCCTGGCTTGAAACCATGCAAACCGTAAGCGATCCTGTCCGCAACCTGCTCAGGGATGCATTGGTAGAATATATATTGCAATACAAAAAGCCATCGCCGGAAATTACAAATCCTGATAAACTGTATGAATATTTTTTGATAGATGTAGAGATGGATGCCTGTATGAAAACTTCCCGCATCCGTATGGCGCTTTCAACAATACAGTTATTTATTCAGCGATGCTTAATGAACCTGGAGCCTTTGGTTGATCCGGCTTCCATAAGAGCCGACCAATGGGCATGGATGAAACGGTACAGGGTGTGGGAAGCCAACAGGAAAGTATTTCTTTATCCTGAAAACTGGCTGGAGCCGGAATTGAGGGATAATAAATCTTCCATCTTCAGAGAACTGGAAGGGGAACTGTTGCAGGCAGAAGTGACTGATGAATCGGCTGAACTGGCATTTTTAAATTATTTAAAAAAACTAGATGATATTGCCAGGTTAGATATAGTAGGTACCTATCTTGAAGAAAATGAAAAAGGCAACCAGTTTGATGATGTGCTGCATGTTATTGGCCGCACTAATGGTAATACCCGGCAACATTACTACCGCCGCTACGAATACGGCTACTGGACACCTTGGGAAAAAATAAGCCTCACCGTGGAAGGAGATCATGTTTTTCCTATCGTATGGAGAAAAAAATTGTTCCTTTTTTGGTTAAATACTTTTGAAAAGCCCGTTGATGTCAATAGCACAGTTACCCCAACGGATATATCAACCCAACCGTGGAGCAATCAAAAGCGGATCAATGTGGAAATTAATATTTGCTGGGGTGAATATTATAGAGGAAAATGGACATCGCCCAAATCCACTGAATTAAAAAGGCCAATGATTATTACGAATCTTTTTTCATTTGATAGCAGTAAGCTCCTGATTTATGGAAGAAAAGACCTCGTGGAAAATCCTCCCGGAAAATTCAGAGAGCGATTGATTTTTAACCTTAGATACCGGGGAGGGGGCGGTCAGCAAAAAGATGCTGTTTTTACATTCACTTCCAAAAATGCGCCGCCGTATTTGGAATATACGAATGACAATGAAATTTATAACAAATTAAAAGTTGGGCTCGATACACTTTTTTTTAATCCTTATTACGGAACACCAGAACCGACAAGTTTATATTCTACGCAGTTTTCCATGCCTGGAAAAACTTTAAAGGTTAACGTACAACAGCCTTCAGGAGCGATGACAAATGAATTGACGGAAACAGTGCTTTCTAAAAAAGAAAAGCTGACACCTGGATTTTTAATTACCCCCTTAAGGCATATTGTGGAAAATCAATTTGAAGCCCCACTATCTTATGCTGATGAACACAGTACTTTTTTTATTCAGCCCGATGAAGAATCATTTACTGCCATAAGGGATTACGATGCATACTATCCTGTTTATGAAGCTCCGATAAAGTATAAAGACATCCCGGTGTTAGTAGATAAACCAATAAAAGGATGGCCGCCGGAAGAGATGGTAAATATTGGAGAGGATGTGGTAATTAATAACCCGTGGGAATGGAATAAAGAGACGATTAAAACGAATGTGAACTTTAATAAAATGCTACCCACCAATGATACATTTACTTATGGTGAAACACAATTTGATACCGGGGGAAAAAATATTGGTTCTATTAATAAAAATCTTTAAATGTTAAAATGATGGCTAAGAAAACTAATTTTCATACAGAGGCAATTGAGTATAATGACTATAAAGCAGTGAGCCAAAAGTACAAAGACTATATCGTGTTGAAGAAATCAAAAAGAGTTATCAAATACAAATTCTCAACTCACTACCATCCTTACACGGATGAACTTATTGAAACACTTAACCGGGATGGTCTTCCTGCATTGCTGGATGCCAAGTATCATGAAAGCCTTACCCAAAATTTAACTAACTGGTATATGCCCGGCGCTTATGCTTTGTCACCGTTTCCGCAGGAGAATATTGATGAAAGTGATGACGGGCCTTATTCAATCTATAACTGGGAACTTTTCTTTCATGCGCCTCTTATCGTTGCCGTGCACCTTAGTAAAAACCAGCGTTTTGCCGAAGCGCAGAAATGGTTCCATTTTATTTTTGATCCTACAAGTAACGATAAATCGGTTCCCTCTCCACAACGCTTCTGGAAGTTTCTTCGCTTCAGGCAGGAAACAAAAACGGAGTTTATACAGGAATTGCTAACAGAATTGGCTAAAGGAGATGACAATGAATTGAAACAAAGAATGGAGAAAAGCATACAGGCATGGCGTGATAAGCCATTTCAGCCACACGTAATTGCCCGTACCCGCTACCTTGCCTACCAGTTAAGTGTGCTAATGAAGTATCTTGACAACCTCATCGCATGGGGGGATAATCTTTTCAGGCAGGATACTATTGAGACTTTGAATGAAGCTACCCAGGTCTACGTACTTGCTGCCAATATTCTTGGAGCCAAGCCTCAGAAAATTCCACCAAGAGGAAAAAGAACTTCTAAAACTTATAAGCAACTGAAAGATGCCGGTATTGATGCTTTCGGAAATGCATTGATAGAAATTGAAAATGATTTTCCTTTCAATACCAACCCAACTTCCGGAAATACTATTGATGAAGGTGGACTGTCTGCTGCATTTGGAATAGGGCGATCTTTATATTTCTGCATACCCCAAAATGATAAGTTGCTTGGTTACTGGGACATTGTTGCCGACCGGCTATTTAAGATGAGGCATTGCATGAACATAGAAGGCATTGTTCGTCAGTTACCTTTATTTGATCCGCCGATAGACCCCGGCATGCTGGTGAAAGCGGTGGCTGCAGGCCTGGACATTGGTAGTATTATCAATAATATCAACCAGCCTTTGTCAACAGTTCGTGGCCCTTTGTTGCTACAAAAAGCGCTGGAAATATGCGCTGAAGTAAAATCGCTGGGTGCTGCTCTTCTTTCCGCATTGGAAAAGAAAGATGCAGAGCATATTACTTTGTTACGTCAGCAACATGAATTAGCCATTTCCAAGCTGGTGCAGGATGTAAAATTTTTGCAATGGAAAGAATCTGAAGCAGCAACAGAATCACTTTTGAAAAGCAGGGCAACCGCTTTTGAAAGATACAGGCATTACAAAAGAGTATTGGGAAATGCGGATGCTGATATTGACAAATTAAAAGCCATTGACCTGGCAAGGGTGGAGTTGAACGAAGAAAGTTTTGATGAAGTGTATGCGCAATTCATTGATGAATATGCTAAAGAGCTGGCCAAAGAAGACTATCGCAAAGAAACATCCGTGGGAGGTTTAATGGAATTTGCAGGTAATATAGTTACTGGAATCTTTGGTGGTGAACTGGGCAAAACATTGCCATTAAACAAAAATGAAAACGCCGAATTAAATATCTTTTTACCTACTTCCGACACTTTTAGTACAATTTCTTCAGCGTTGAAACTTGTTTCTCCAATTGTTGCGTTGATTCCCCAATTCGATGCACATGCTACACCCGTTGGAGTAGGAGCTAAAGTAGGATTTGGAGGTGTTCAGTTGAAAGGATTGGCAGATGGCGGTTCAGAGATTGCTCAAAAAGTGGCTGCTGCGTTTATTAGTAGTGCAGAGAGGGCTTCAAAGATGGCGGGCTACTACCGTAGAGCAGAGGATTTTGTATTCCAGGCAAATTCCGCGACGGCAGAATTGATGCAATACGGCAGGCAAATTATTTCTTCACTGATAAGAGAGCAGATCACTAAAAAAGAATATGAAAACCATGTGAAGCAAATAGAGCAGTCCGAAGAGATCAAGGCTTTTTTGCAAGATAAATTTACCAATGAAGAATTATACAACTGGATGCAGGGCGAAATATCAAAGATCTATTTTTCATGTTACCAGTTCGCTTATGACATTGCTAAAAAAAGTGAGCAAACTTTAAAGTATGAATTAATGCGCCAGGAATTTGATGGCCTTGATTTGATAAAATTTGGCTATTGGGATAGCGCAAGAAAAGGCTTGTTGGCGGGCGAATCATTGTTTCTAGATTTGAAGCGTTTGGAAATGGCCTATCATGAAAATAATAAGAGGGAATATGAAATGTTGAAACATATTTCCATACACCGGTTAGACCCTATGGCGCTCCTGAAATTGAAAGCAACAGGCACCTGCGAGATTGAAATACCGGAATGGTTATTCGACCTGGACAGCCCGGGGCAGTTCATGCGCCGTATCAGGACTGTAGCGGTTTCCATACCATGTATCACAGGGCCATTCACCAGCGTTCATGCCAAATTATCATTGTTGCAAAGCAGTATTCGCTTATCCTCTTTGAAAGGCGACGATTATAAAAGGTCAGGATCAGAAGACCCTCGCTTCCGCGATTTTAATGGCGCCATCCAGTCCATCGTAACCAGCTCAGCGCAAAACGACAGTGGTTTATTTGAAACCAATTTACATGACGAACGCTATCTTCCGTTTGAAGGTGCGGGCGCTGTAAGCAAATGGAAAATAGAATTGCCTAACGACATTCCGCAATTCGATTTTGAAACCATCGCCGATGTAGTGCTGCACATTCGTTACACCTGCCGGGAGGCGGGCCACCTGGCCAGTGCTGCCACAGATCATATCAAGGAAGATGTACTGCAGGCTCCTGATGGCGCCCTGTTGAATTTGTTTAATATAAACAACGAATTCGCTAATGAATGGAATGTTTTTAAAACAGCGATGAATAATGCAGACAGGAAACTGACCCTCAACATCAACAAAAATCATTTTCCTTACTGGACTAAACCTCTGGGTATGGATGATGTGATTACCGCTACATTTTGCAGCATAGACTGGAAAAAGAACAGGTTGACTATTGCCACCGAAAACCAGGACTTTGCCGGCGATGCAGATACCGGGTGGAGCTTAACCATAGATAATACCAAAGCCATTCCTTTTAATTTCTTAAATAAAATCAGAACCGAAAACAGGATAACTTACGTGGTAGTTTCTTATAAGGCTAAGTCGTGATTGCAGAGCGCTGTCATTAAATAAGGGAATAAAAGTCTGCGTTGGAAAAAATAAGGAGGTTATCTCCGGATCAATGGCATTACACTTACTTTTTATGAGGAGACTTCGCATAAACTTTTAGGACACCCTGATACAGTGTAGAAAAAAGATGTTTTGCCTCAGGTATTTCAGAAGAAAATGAAACTAACCATCACTCCCATCTTTACAAAGTAAAAGTGAGGCATCAATTATTTGATGCTATTCGCAATGAGATTCTCAATGGTATGAATGGGAAGAATTGTCTTCCGTGCCCGATTCTAATTAAGAAAAACTTCTGCACCCATATTCTTTTCATAGCTGCCTTTTTGTGGAAGCCGGTACGATTTCTTTTCTGAAACATCCCACTCTTCCTGGTTGTGGTCATGACTAACGCCTTTTGAATATAAAGCATCCAGGCTGCGAAAAAATGAAGATAGGGTTACGTCTTTCATATTTATATATCCCCACGACTGCATGATATTCATCGTGCCATTTAGTATCTCGCTACGGAACCGTTCCATACATTGCCGGGCAAAAGCACTTGAACCGATACCGTTTTTTTGATAAGGTTTTTCACCTCGCGTAATACGATTTCGCATACTGACGGCATCCGCACCTAATGCCCGCAATTTTAATATATCAAATGCTGAGTGGATTTCAGAGGCAGCAATTATTTTAGTTTCTTTGGAAAGGCCATACATCTCAAGCGTTTTTGAAACAAACTGTAATGCTTCAAATAACGGCATACCAGGATTAGGAGAGATATTATTCAAAAAAATATTTTCTTTTTCGCAGCCCTCCACGACAATAAAATCAGGTATTATATGTGTCTTACAAAAAGCGTAACACATTTCATGGAATTCTTTTTTATTCGTGATTGAAAGGCTTATCCCAATGGGCTTTTTGCCAGAGAGTTGTCTCAAAGTATCTAAAAATATTACCATGCTTTCTGCGTTTCGAAATGCGGTATGCACATCATGTGACCCTGTATATCTCCTGTCGTTTGTTTGTTTTGAATAAGAAATATTTCTTGCAGGAATATTTGCCTTATCATTAAATTCCAATAATTTTAACTCAATCATTTTTACATGTGGCTTTACCGCATTCGCTTTAAAAACCTCGGCATTAAATCTAAAACTATTATCTCTGCAACCCGCATAGTCAGGGCCGATTCTCCATATACAATCGTCGCTGAATAGGCTGTCATTCAAGCTTTCTATCATATTTTGTGTATATTCATTATTTCCTGATAATACAATCTCCCGCGGCATGAATTTAACATTTTGATCTGCACTTACGGAGTCGAAGCAAATGATGCTGGAAAGGTATGGCTGAGCACAATAGCTATTACCAAACATTACTTTTAATTCTTCGGATTTGATCGCGCGGGGGGAAATTGAATTATCCTTTTTATGGAATTTAGCAGTATTGATAATTCTTTTTACATCTTTAATTGCTTTATTAGCAACTCTTCTTTCAAAATAAATAGCGAAAAATAACATCGGAATTGACAATAGCAAAAGCCAATATGAATCATGCGTTTTAGTATATGCAGTCTTAATTATTAAAACATTTATCAATACAACCAGTAGCAGAAATCCCTGTTGAAATGAAAAGATTTTTTTATTTTGAGACATGTTGAAAGAATTTTAAATTGTTATAAAAGGAACCGGCTTATCTCCTGGTAAGTACCCTTGTTTTATTTCTTCTCAGGATTTCCTGCAAAACATCTACCGACTGTGACACAGATTTGTAATATTCTCCTGTGCTCTTTTTTACGAAATGGTCATATCCAGGTACTACTAATCTTATCTCACATAATTTATTTTTGAGGCTTTTACTTTCTCCTTTCCGCAGGATAACATTCGCACGGATGATACTTCCGCATTGTCTGAATAACTTGCTGACTTTATTTTTTACAAATGTTTCCAAAGCTTTGCCGGCCTTGAAGTCAACTGACTTAATAATGATGTTCATAAGAGTTCATTTGAGAGTTATAAATATTGTGAACCTGGATTCTCCAGGTTATTTTTTTTCTATTGCTCAAAATTAAACCACTGGTATTAGAAGGAGATTAAGAACGCATTAGAAAGCAATTAAAAAATATGTACGATGTGGGATATACGATGTACGATGTGCGTGTGGAATGTAAAAAAGGTAGCAAGTTAGTAATAACTTATACCAGTTAACCAGTTAACCAGTTAACCAGTCATCTAATTAACCGTGCTATTTGCGTCGTATGTTTTCAGCGATAGGAAGCTGTATTAAAACGTTAGTTCCTTTGCCAACAGTAGAGGCAACTTTTATCTGCCCTTTGTGTAATTTTATAATACGGTAAACCAATGGCAGTCCTACACCAAAGCCACTAATTGTCTTGCTGTCTTCCGTTCTGTAAAATGGCTCAAAAATATTTTTTAAATCTTTTTCAGAGATACCCTTTCCATTATCTTCTACAGAAATAATTATTTCTTTTGACTCAACTAACAATTTTATTTTGGCAAGATGGTCGGGCGAATATTTACAGGCATTCGTAACAACATTTTTTATGGCTGTAAATAATAGCTCGGCATTACCGAACACCAATAGTCTTTCCTGGTTTTCCGGTAGTTGCTCAAACTCGAGCTTTACGGAATAATCCGTATTCATCTTTATTACCTCACCAGGAAGCTGCATCAGGATTTCATCAATCCTTACTGAATTAATTTCTATTCCGCCTGCAATACCTCCCCCAGTTGCAAATTCCAACAAGGTTTGAGTAAGCTTACCGAGTTGGCGTACATCCTGGTAAACCGACTTCATCACGTCGCGATATTCTGCAGCATCCCTGTTTCTTTGAAGGGATACTTCCAACTGGCTGGAAATAGAAGTGAGAGGGGTAGATAATTCATGCGATGCGGAAGAAATAAAACGCCGCTGCAAACCAAAACTTTGCTGTAAACGGTCTAATAATTCATTTAAAACTTCAGTCAGGTAATTCCATTCATCATTCACATTTCCTGATTTAATTCTATGTGTCAAACTCTGAGCGGAAATATCTTTTACGTCATCAGCAATCTGCCTGATAGGTTTCAATAATATCCTGGAGAAAAGATACCCTGACGTAAACGCGATTAAATTGCCACAGATGAAACCTATAAGCAAAATAATTTTAAGATGATTGAGATTTCTTTTTCCTTCTTCATCAAATGCAGCCGCCAGAATAACGGGACGGCTATTATTTATAGTGTCGTAACAAGCTATGGCTTCCCTATCTCCAACAGTAAAAAAATAGTTGTTATCAATTCTCGCTTTATTCAATATGTCATCAGTAACGTGCAAGGTATCATCCGGGACATCACTATTTTCATAGATTCTTTCATTACGGGCATTATAGATCTGGATGGTTTTGTTTTTCATTGGTATTACAGTGATCGAATCAATTTCCTTCATCAGCGTTTGGTCAAAGGTTCCGGGTTCATTTAGCATATTAGCTGTAGTTAAAGCATGGTTGGTTAAATGCGCTTTAACATTCTGTAGCCTGATACTATAAAAAAAATAATAGATAAAGCCACAAAATAATGATAGCAAAAAGCCCATTATAAAAGTAAAAATCAATGTTATTTTAATCCTTACATGCATCAATGATCTTTTAAAATATATCCCATGCCAATATGGGTCTGTATTAATTTTTGTTCGAAATGTTTATCAACTTTATTGCGGAGATAACTTATGTAAACATCAATAACGTTGGTATTCGTTTCGAAGTCAACCTCCCACACATTAATCGCAATATCCACTCTTGAAACCAACCTGTTTTTATTACGAAGCAGGTATTCCAATAGCTGAAATTCTTTGGCAGTAAGATTGATAACTCTGTCACTTCTTTTTACCTCCTTATTATCAAGATTCATTTCCAGGTCTGCAGCCTTAAGAATATTTCCTATAGGAACATTTTTTCCTAAGGTGCGTTTTAGCAGGGATCTTATTTTAAGAAGAAGTTCTTTAAATTCAAATGGCTTAACCATATAATCATCAGCGCCTGATTCATAACCTTCAATCTTATCATTCAAAGCGCTCATTGAGGTGAGCATAAGAACAGGAATATTCTGACTCCGTTCACGAATTAATTTGCATAATTCATAACCATTTATGCCCGGAAGGTTGATATCAAGAATAACAAGATCAAAATCATGTGCCGAAAATAAATGATAGCCCAATTTACCATCATACGCTACTTTAACATTGAAACCACTCTCATCAAGACCGAACTTCAACGTATCAGCGATTTTCTTTTCGTCTTCAACAATTAATAATCTTCTTGCTTCCATATAATGATTATGTAAAATTGTCAATAATTGGGGCAATTTACTTCTTATCAATTTATATCGGAAAAAATCAACGCTATTCTAATAACATTCTAATGTTCGCTTAATGCCACTCTAATAGGCCGGATATAACTTCGAGATAAGTAAATCAACCCAAAAAAGATAGATATGAATACACTACAATTAGCGGGAAATGAAAGGGCCGTTGCTAACGAAAGGTATTACGACACCGAAATTTCAAAAGCGAACCTTACCGGAATTGAGAGCGCAGGTAAGAGCAACTTTGAGATCTATGCAAACGAGGAAGGGCTAAAAAAGTTACTTCAACCGTTTAACGTTTTTAAAACAATTTCACGTGATGACTTTGAAAAATGGGATATTGATTTGCTGCTTGAATACACTAAAATGCATCATGGTTTCGCGGGGAAAAACGCAGCTGTTATTTATGAGCAGGCGCAAAAAGTTTTCTACCGCGAATGTAAGAATCATCCAGAGTTAATAACACTCACAGAGGTCATTTTTTTGTTCCTTCATGATTTATTAAATCAAATGGGGAAAGAAGAATTATTTTTTTCTTGTATCAGGCAAATAGCGGCAAAGAAAAGACACAAACAAATATCTGTTAATTATGACTCCCAGTCTTTGGATGATATCCTAAAATCATTTGAAAACGGTCGCGAAAAAGCATTGAATTACCTTAAAGTTATTCGCCAAATCACATGTAGTTATAAAATACCAGCCGATGCCTGCAATTCCCATAAATTTCTGTTTGAGAAGCTAATGGAATTTGAAGAAGGCCTGATCCTTCATTTCCACATTCAAAAAGAATTTCTTTTTCCAAAGGCAGTAGCGCTGGCTGATAAAAATACAAAGCAAGGTAAAAACGCAGAAGTCATAGGACTTTGATCGATCATTGAGAACATAAGATAATTATAACTAAGAAACAAAGGATTGAATTCAGGATTAAACAAATGATGATGAAACATAAGATTTATTTAGGATATTGATAGTAGCCGTGGTCGGTGTCCCACCAACCACATGCGAAGTTGAGCTACGATTTGAAATGCTCCTGATGAGACTTAGAAATCATCAAAATATAACAAAAGGTAATGATCAGGCAATTTGAAAAATTAACTGATAAAGCACGTAAATTGTTATATAAAGCTTCCGTTTTAATCTCCGTGCTTGCATCTTGTTCTTTTGATGAAGTAAACAAAATTAAAAAGGCGGATGCCATTAAATTATTACACTTAAAAACTTTTACAGCAAATCCTTTTTTGATTTCTTATTATACTGAAGTGGAAAATTTTTTTAAGGAACTTTTGAAGCTGCAATAAGAAAATAATTTCCATTTGACGAGGCTAAGCGAACTGCGCTGAAAAGAGAAATGACACAGGTTAATCATGTAATTGAAAAATTGGATAAGAACTATGTGCAGGCTTTAAATGAAAGTCTTGAAAAATACATCAGGTATGTAAAAAGAGCAAGCCATTCTGTTTTCGTGGATTTTCTTTTTCCGCTCCCTATGCCCGGTTTAACGGAATAGATCACATCAGACGTTGCAGTAAGGCTTCCATATAACGTAAGCCTGGTAAAATAAAATATCAATTTATGTTTAATTCTGCAGCAATTCCTCCCGGCAGTCCTGGCATTGCCGGCCGCTGGACGTCAAGCGCCAAGTCTGGCGTTGGTAAGGCATTGAACTCGTTATCCCGGGTTAGCTTTACCATAAGCCATGGCATTATAAATGAAGTATATTTTCCAAGAGAAGATGAGGCATGTACAAGAGATATGGAGTTGATTGTTACAGACGGAGAGGATTTTTTTTCAGAAGAAAAAAGAGATACAAACCATACTATTGAAATGTTCGGGGATGGAATACCTGCATATAAAATTACAAACGATTGCCTGCAAAAAAAGTATTCTCCTCAATATCGCAAGCTATATGACTAAATAAGCCTCAGTTCTGCACGTAGTGTGGAAAAGAGGCTTATTTTATTTTCACCCAAATAGGTGAACTTACGAATTGTCAAAAACATAAGATATGCAAGTTCAGGTAAACCCCACATTCTACCAATCATTCGGCGGTATAAATTTTATTGAAGAAGATATTAAGAAAATAGA
>JBKJRY010000232.1:0-15353 GCA_046593045.1 Chitinophagaceae bacterium
TACCTGAACTTGCATATCTTATGTTTTTGACAATTCGTAAGTTCACCTATTTAGGTGAAAATAAAATAAGCCTCTTTTCCACACTACGTGCAGAACTGAGGCTTATTTAGTCATATAGCTTGCGATATTGGGGAGGGAGGTTGTTTTGAGGAAAGTATATTTATCTTAGATGAAATTAATCGCAAAATCTTTTTATGCCCTACAAGGATCTACACGATAAGGCTTTTGATGAAGCGACAATTGCAAAGCTTGAGATCTTTGAAGATTATGCCCAAGCTTGGATCCCAACTTTTGTTATGCAAGGAGTTCCAACGATATGCATTTTTGATTTCTTTTCAGGAACAGGTTACGATAAAAATGGAGTTGCAGGTAGCCCTATTCGTATTCTTGAAAAAATACGTGAACAAATAGGTCATATTTTTCAAAATAAAGTAAAGGTCAAGGTTTATTTAAATGAATTCGAACCAAATAAAAAGGAGCAAAGAAAGTTTGAACTTTTAGAAAAAGCTTGTTTAGAATATCTTGAAATAAATAAAGATGTTAAACGAGCAATTGAAATTAAATACCTCAATCAAGACTTCGAAGATTTATTCCCAGAATTAATTAAGGAAATACGAAAGTTTCCATCACTTGTGGATCTTGACCAGAACGGAATCAAATACTTATCTGAAAAATATTTATTGGAACTTGAAAAAACAAGACAAACTGATTTTTTATATTTTGTTTCTGCCTCTTATTTTTGGCGTTTTGGCGATAGTAAAGAATTTAAAGAACATTTAGATATAGATATGGCAAAGGCCAAACTAAACCCGTATAAATTTATTCACAGAAACATTATTGAACAATTAAGACAAAAACTTCCAAGCAAAACAAAATTAAAACTATATCCATTTTCACTTAAAAAAGGAGCAAATATTCATGGGATTATCTTTGGCGCTTCTCACCCACGAGCAGTCGATAAATTTTTGAATATTTCCTGGAGCCGCAGTCCTGTAAATGGTGATGCAAATTTTGATATAGATGAGGATTCAAATAAAGGGCAAATGGATATGTTTATTGGTAAGAGTCTAACGAAAATAGAAGAGTTCAAACAAAGGTTAAGAGCAAAGGTCCTAGCAAAAGAGATTACAAACAATTTTGAAACATTACAATTTGTACATGACGAAGGGCATATTGGCAAGCACGCTGCAAAATGCTTAAAGGAAATGAAAAGGAAAGGGGAAATACAGTACGATGGATTGTCTCCTCTGGTAACTTATGAAAATATTTATAAAAACATTAGAAAGGTAGAGTTCAAAATAAATTAATCATGGCACAATCATCAATTGAATGGACAGAAATGACATGGAACCCAACAACAGGCTGTAACAAAGTTTCAGCAGGTTGTAAATATTGTTATGCCGAAGTTATGACAAGGCGTTTGCATGCAATGGGTATTGAGAAATATAAAGACGGGTTTAAAGTAAGAGTTCATGAAGACGCATTAAAAATTCCCTATTCATGGAAAGGTTCAAAGGTTGTTTTTGTAAACTCTATGAGCGATTTATTTCATCCAGATGTTCCTTTTGAATTTATACAGAAAGTATTTGAAGTGATGAATAATACACCACAACATACTTACCAGGTTCTTACTAAAAGAGCAGAAAGATTGTATCAATTGCATCATAAATTAAACTGGACAAAAAACATTTGGATGGGTGTTTCAGTGGAAGATGAAAGAGTAACAGAACGTATTGATTTTTTAAGAGAAACAAATGCGGTAATAAAATTTCTTTCTTGTGAGCCGTTAATTGGGCCGTTACAAAATTTGAATCTTACAAATATTGATTGGGTAATTGTTGGCGGAGAAAGCGGAAGAAAAGCGAGGCCAATTGAACATGCATGGGTTTGGGATATAAAACTTCAGTGCCAGGAGCAGGAAGTCGCTTTCTTCTTTAAGCAATGGGGCGGCACTAATAAAAAGAAGGCCGGAAGAGAACTTGCCGGAATGACTTATAATGAAATGCCTATAATAGAAAAGCACTACGCCCAATAATTTAAAAATAAATCCATGAGGCCGTCAAAACTTATTTCCCTGTTTTTTATTTTATTCGCCCTTGCAATTCCATTTAAATTGCCTGCGCAAACAAGCACTGATAGCCTGGTTGCTCAACTAAGCCGGAAGTGGACTAACGCTAAGGTATATGCGTTAAAAATGGCAGAGTTAATGCCTGAAGAGTATTATGACTTTAAGCCGGTTCCCGAAGAAATGAGTTTTAAACAACAGCTTTTACATATTGCAGATAATATGAAGTGGCTTTCTTCCTCTTATCTTTTTGTTCCAAAAAAAGATAAACCTGATACCATTGCGAAAGATAAAGTTGCAGTAATTAAAATATTAAGCGATGCCTATGATATGGGAATGAAGGCGCATCAAAGTCTTACTGGTAAGCAGTTAGATGAAATTGTACCTTTTTTTGCAGGGCCAATGAACAGGAGACAAATATTAATTTTAATGCACGATCACCAGGCACATCACCTTGGACAACTTATTGTTTACCTACGCTTGAAAGGAATTAAACCTCCTGATTATGTTGGCTGGTAGAAAAATAAAATTTAAAACAAGTATTTATGGAACATTCAGAAGACCTGAATGAAGAAGAAAATCTCAAAAATGAAAACGAATTTTTGAAGATGAAACTGATGCTGGAGCAAGGCGCTCAATTTGGCAATATTCAATCTGGTAGTGAATTACCAGCCGAAATACAAAACCAGTTTCTCAAAAATATCATAGAGTTTGAAAAGCAATTCGAAGAACACAAAACAATAAAGCTTTTTGATAAAATAGAAAGGCCAACACACTTCAGACCTGTTAGCAAAATACCTGATCAAGAAATTGATAGTGCATGGAATGAATTAGATACATATTTACGTAAATATGGAATTGAATTAAGTGTTTGCAGCCCTAACATCGGCAACAAGGAATTATACAGGTTTGCAACAGAGGAATTATTTGAACATGAGATGGATGATATGAATTTGCCGGGAATGATGACAGGTTTTATCTATGACGAATTTTATCCTGATCATATTTACGATAATACAAGATATGCGGTAGATGATTGTATAAAACTTATTCTTGAAAAAGAACCGCTTGATTTATTAATGTGGTTCAGCAAAGAGAATCTAAAACTTAATAATCACTATCCACTTAATGAAGAAGAATTTAAGAAAATAATAAACCTCTTTAAAGAACTATTTGAAGACGTCCGTCTCAACGATATAACAAATGTTAATTGCGTTATTGAGGATACTGTTTCCAATGTAAAAGGAATGTATGATGTAACACTTGTGTTGCCTCTGGAAGAAATTAATTTTAAAGGAGATTGGCTTGTTGAGTTTGCTTTAGATGAAGATCTTGGCGATTGGCAAATACATAATGTGCAGATAGAAGGAATTAATTTTTAAATTTTTTATTCTTCTGAAAGTGCTGACTAATATAAAATAGTGACCGTGAATAAAATAGAAACCATGAGGCAAATAGTAATTGCATTCAGGGCTACGAAAGGCAACGATACTAACATCGGATAAATACTTCAATCCCTGTTTTTGATTACTGAATAAGTTTGAATCTTATTACTCACACAAGAGAGCGCAGTTAAAATAACTGATCCGGTTTATTCAATTGTACTTTTGATAAAAATGTTTCGTGATGGCATTATTAGAAGTACAACATATAAGCAAGCAATATCCGGACAGAACGATCATTGATGATATGAGCTTTCAACAAGAGTTGTTACAAAAGATTGCCATCACCGGCGAATCAGGAGCAGGTAAATCTACATTGTTGAAAATTATCTCAGGCTATGTGCAGGCAGACAGCGGAGTGGTAATGTTTAATGGAGTGAGAGTGTTTGGCCCCGAAGAACAGTTATATCCGGGGCACAAAGAGATCGCTTATTTGTCGCAGCATTATGAGTTGCTGAATAATTATTATGTAAAAGATTTGATATGGCACCAAATCAAAATTGAAGAAGAAGCGGCGGCACAGTTATTTGAAATATGCAGGGTAAGTCATTTGCTGGAACGCAGGACCAACCAAATTTCCGGGGGAGAAAAGCAGCGCATAGCACTGTGTATGTTGCTTGTGAAATCTCCGAAAATGCTGATACTCGATGAACCCTTTTCAAATCTTGACCCGATACATACAGACATATTAAAAGTTGTATTGGAAGAGATAACCGACAAACTGCAGATCACTTGTTTGCTCACGTCGCATGATCCGCATGATACACTTTCATGGGCCGATGAAATTATTGTGATGAAAGAAGGAAAGATCATTCAGCAAGGCGACCCTGAAATAATTTATCACCAGCCGGTGGATGAATATGTGGCTAGTATGTTTGGCAAATACAATTTATTAAAACCAGAGCAAGCTGCAATGTTTGGTATCGAAACGAATGGTAAAGATGTAATGATAAGACCTGAAGAATTTAGCATTAACGCAACTTCAGAAAATGGTGTAAAAGGAATTATAGAAAAGATCAGTTTTTGGGGAGGCTTTTATGAGGTGGGTTTATTGGTGGGTGATGTGAAGATTGTTGTGAGAGTGATGAAGAATGGGTGGAAGGTTGGGCAACATATCTACTTATTAATAGATAATTTTAAATAAAAAATTAGTTATCAGCAAATATTTATAAAATGAAAGGGTTAGGCTTGGATAGTAAAATAATAGATCAACTCAATAGAGATTTAGCACTAAAGCGAATACAAAAAGATATTCAAAGTGATTTTATTTTTGCTCCACATTTAAATATAGTTTACCACCAAGCTGGTGAAGAACTTTACGATCAATTATTGACAAAATTAAAATCTGGAAAATATTTTCCTAGGCTACCTATAAATATAAATGCAATAAAATCCAATGGATTTGACAGGCTGGGATCAATATTGGAACCCTTTGATCGCTTAGCTTATCAGTTAATAGCAGACTATATTTCCACAGTGGCTGAAAAGCAAATTGATAGAACCCAAGTTTTTAGTCATATACTTTTGGCTGAAGATATGGAGGGAACAATGTTCGAAAAATCTAGCGAGTCTTATAGTTTGTTTAAAAAAAGAATTCAGGCTCTTTGTGAGTTCGGACCGTATGATTACGTTTTAAGAGCAGATATAGCTTCCTATTTCGATAGGCTTTACCAACATATATTAGGGAACCTTCTCTATTCAAGTGGTGCAGATAAAGAAGCTATTTCCTTTTTGGAAAAATTCCTTTTGCAGATATCTCAAAATGATTCTCATGGAATTATCCAAGGCGCTTTCCCTTCAGATTTACTTGGCAACTTTTGCCTCTGTGATATTGATGCACAACATTCCCTTGCTGGATTGGAATTTTCTAGATACGTTGATGATATGTACATATTTTTCAATTCTTACAATGAAGCTAGAATTCATAAAGTTAGACTTGCAAATTGGCTTAGGAAAGATGGCTTGACTTTAAATGAAAGCAAAACAAAAATCTATAAATCAGAAGACCTTCTCCAGGAAGAGACTGAACTGGATAAACTTTTTAATGAAGCAACAGATGAAGTTTTGACCGGGGCTTCTATTTTTGGCTATGAAACTAATTTCTTTTGGAACTTAGAAGCTGATCTCGAAATGGAGGATGAAGAAGTAGAATTAGAGGCCACAAAAAAGCTTTTCGATCTAAATCCAAACCCGGATGCAAGACAAAAGATTGAGAAATTTTGCCTACCAGTCTTTGCAGTTTCCGAGTCAGATTATGGTCTTGACTATGTAATAAAGAATTATACAAAAGACCCTAGTATGTCACAAATATACTTTGGTTACTTGAGTAAAATGATACGGGTGAATCATGTAATTGTCTCTGATATTGAAAGCATATTTAATGATCAAAACTTAATTTTTGATTATCAAAGAATGTGGCTTTATGCCTCATTATTATATGCTTCTACCGTATCTGATAATTTAGTAAGACACGCTTTAACTGATCTACAAAATCATTCAAAGAATGTTGGCTTAAGATCTATTTGTGCCATTATTGTTGGTAAATATGGTAATGCATCTTTTAGAAGAATTCTAAAATTGCATTATTCAAATGAAAATTCAGAGTTTGTAAAATCGGCATTGCTATTCTCGGCTCAATACTTTCCAACACAAGAAAAAGATACTTGTTTTAAAGCTTGGTCTGGACACAATGAAACAAATTCGCTTATTGTAACTGCAATAAAAAAGAAATAACTGCTTCTTCTTTGGTTTCAACCTAACCCAAGAGACTCCGATGCGTGTGCTTGAAGGCCGGGGGACGAATTAACACCGACCTAAATTTAAAAACGAATTAGAGAAAGTGCTTCATTGTTCATCATGGGTCCCATAGTACCAATGGGTGACACAACGAAAGATGCCATGTAAAACGCAAGTAACACCAAAAAAAATAAAGTCACAAAGACTCTAAGAATCAAAGAATCAAAAAGACATCGTGCAACTCCGCGTCTTTGTGGCAAAGAAAAAATACAACATGACTAAACTAAAAATATCAGCCAAAGAACTCCGCACTATCGGTTATCCCGAAAGCCCGGTGATTCCTGTGGCGATGAATGTGATGGAAAAGCATTTTAAACATCACACAAAAGAAGAAGCGTTTGAAATATTGCAGGCAGTATTGCAGTCACCAAAAGATTATGCAACCGATGAAGTATTGCAGCCGATCGCAGAAAAACTATTGCCTAAAGAAGAAGTAAATGCCCCGGAAATTTCATTGAACAACACCGGTGTTCACTTCAACATATTTGGAGCAGAACATATTGAACAAGGCGCATTGCATCAAATGTATGCTGCGTCTAAATTGCCTGTTGCGGTAGCGGGAGCATTAATGCCCGATGCCCATCATGGTTATGGCCTGCCCATTGGTGATGTGCTGGCGACAGAGAATGCGGTGATACCTTATGGCGTTGGAGTTGACATTCATAACAAAAATAAGAATAAACTTTTAAAGTTCTCTTTTAGAGAACTTTTTGACCATTACGACCAATTTATTCCATGCTAAATGTCGCAATTATCAATTACAATCGAATCACTCTTCAAACATATCTTCTGTATCCTTACATAAAAAATATTCTCAATTGAAAAATCTCAAAAACAATTAGTAGATATTTTAGGAAATTTTCATCCTAAAATTGTAAAGATGGACAAGACAGCCTTAAGACAATGGAGCAGGAAGAAAGGCATTTTAGAAGAATAATTTTGAATGAATTATTTTAGTCATAAAAGATAAATTGACAATCCCTGCCGTATCTTGTTGGCAGAACGATTTGCCCGATTGCTAACCAAATTATTTTATTTTTACTTCCCTTAAAATTTTACATGCAGTTTGTAGCAGAAAATATAAAAGCGTTTTTTAAAACATTTGATACAAATGAAATAACAAGTTTTGAGAAACTACCACAATCCGGTGGTGACAGAATTTATTTTCGTATTACTACGGAAGGAAAATCCTACATAGCCACTTACAATGAAAACATAAAAGAAAATAATGCCTTTCTGAATTTCACTTGTCAGCTCAAAAAAATTAGTGCCCCTCTTCCTGAAATTTATAAAGTTCACCCTGGCAACCAAATGTACATACAGGAAGATTTTGGGACCTCTTCCTTATTGGACAAACTGGAGGAGAATGGCCTAAATGAATATGTGTATGGCCTTTTCAAAAAGAGCCTTAAGAATCTTGCCTGGCTGCAAATTAAGGGGAGCGAAAATTTTGATTACAGCAATTGTATCACGTCAAAAGAATTTGGGAAACAGGCGATACTTAGCGATCTTTTATATTTCAAATATTATTTTCTTGACCCTTTAAAAATCGCTTATGACAAAGAAAAGCTAATTGATGATTTTGAAGCTCTTAGCAATTACCTTACTCATGTTCCTGATAAATATTTCATGTTCCGCGATTTTCAAAGCAGGAATATTTTTATACAAAATGACGAGGTTCATTTTATAGATTACCAGGGTGGAATGCGCGGCGCGCTTCAATACGATGTTGCTTCCTTATTATGGCAGGCAAAAGCTAACCTGCCTGATGAATGGAAAAATTCTTTGCTGGATTATTATATTGATTGCGTTAACGAAATATTAAATACCCAGGTTAACAGGGTTCGCTTTACCAGCCAGTATAATGGTTATGTTCTTATAAGACTGCTGCAGGTTTTAGGGGCTTACGGCTTCCGCGGATTATTTGAAAGAAAGGCGCATTTTTTAATTAGCATTCCTCTTGCCCTCAATAATCTTAAATGGTTCCTGGGTAATAAAAGCACAGGTATCGCTCTGCCTGAATTCGAACAGGTATTGCAACTGATAGTGCAGGATGAAATAATAGAAAAATTCCGGCCGGTGCAGGCAAACGCCTCTACGCCTTTGGTTGTAAAAATTAATAGTTTTTCTTTTTTAAAATCAGGATATCCTAAAGATGAAAGCGAGCATTGCGGAGGATTTGTTTTTGATTGCCGGGGATTGCTAAACCCTGGGCGATTTACTGAATATAAGGCCATCAACGGAAGAAATAAAGCGGTTATTGAGTTCCTTGAGCAACAAACAAAGATGCCCGAGTTTCTTAACAGCGTTTATAACTTAGTAGATATTGCAGTGGAAGATTATATTAAACGGGGCTTTTCATCTTTGATGATTAGTTTTGGCTGCACCGGAGGCCAGCACCGCAGTGTATATGCGGCAGATGCGCTTGCCCGTCATTTGAGAAATAAATTCAGGGTGGTAATAGAACTAAGACACATAGAGCAGAACATAACTGAACATAAAAATTTTGAAAATTAATTTATTATGAAAGCTATGCTACTTGCCGCAGGCCTCGGCACACGCCTTAAACCTTTTACTGACAGCCATCCCAAAGCACTGGCAGTTGTAAATGGCAAAACGATTCTTCAAAGAAATATTGAATACCTGTCTGGGTTTGGCATTAATGAATTCATCATCAATATTCACCATTTTCCAACGCAAATAGCTGACTTTTTAAAAGCTAATAATAACTTTGGGAAAACAATTGTCATCTCCGATGAAAGTGAAGAAGTATTGGAAACGGGGGGTGGTTTAATGAAGGCAAGTTGGTTTTTCAAAGATGATCCCACACCTTTTATTTTAATGAACGTTGATGTTCTAACTGATATGAATCTTGAGGCAATGATAAAGCAGCACATGAAGCTTCAGCCACTTGCCACACTGGCTGTCACCAATAGGTATACTTCACGCTATTTTCTCTTTGATGATGTAGACCAGTTATGTGGCTGGAAAAATATAAAAACAGGCGAACAGAAAATAATTCGTGAGGCCACAAAGTTTTACCCAAAGGCATTTAGCGGCATTCATATCATTTCCCCAAAAATCTTTTCTTTGATAAAAATGAACGGGAAATTTTCAATTAGGGATATCTATCTTGAGCTTGCCGCTACAAATATCATAACCGAATTTGACCATAGCAATTCAAAATTTGTGGATGTAGGAAAACCGGGAAGTATCTTAAAGGCTGAAAGTATTTTCAGCTAAGCCGTATTATTTACTCTTATCAAATAATTCATTTTTCGCAACCACCTTTACTTTATCCTTATTCTTTAATGTCTTTGAAACTACTTCATACGGGCCTGTAACCACTTCGTCTTTTTCCTTCAATCCACTGGTAATTTCTATATAATTAATATCCTGTATTGACGTTGATACCTTTTGTTTCTTCACGGTGCCATCTGCCTGTACAATGAATACTACCTCCTCCACCTCATTATCATTATCATTATTGTCGGCCGCAGCAAGATTATCGCTATTATCAGGTGCTTTAGCTATCTTATTGCCGCCGGTTGAGTCATTTTTATCTCTTGTTGTTACAGCGTTTATAGGCACTGATAAAACATTGGAATGTGTCTTTGTTTGAATATCCGCGTTAGCGCTCATCCCGGGCCTGAAGGGAAAGCTTTTTGGTTTTGAAGGATCTATCAGATCTTTATAAGAATCAAATGAGAGCCTGATGTAAACTTTATAATTTGTTACATCAGTACTGGTATTTGATGATGCGCTTTGAGTAGCGGCGCCCACATTACTGCTTGCAATTTGTGTAACTATACCCGTAAATTTTTTATTATTATACGCATCTACTTCGACTGTGGCACTGTCGCCCAGGTGAACTTTTGGAATATCATTTTCTCCTACATCAACCCTTATTTCAATTTTACTCATGTCGGCAATGCGCATCATTTCAGTTCCGGCCATCATTGAACTGCCCACTACCCTTTCGCCCTTTTTTACACTCAACAAAGATATAACCCCATCCATGGGAGCAACCAAAGTCGCCCTGCTGATATCTTTATTAGCTTTTGCAAGTGCAGCCCTCGCACTTTGAACACCCGCCTTGCTCCCAACTATTCCTTGTTCCGCGGCATTATAATTCGCAACTGCTGATTTGTACGCAGCATCTGCGTTGTTAAATTCATTTTTAGAAATTACCTTTTCGTCATACAATTCTTTTTGCATGTCGTAAGTTTTCTTCGCCTGGTCAAGCGTGGCCTGCATAGCACCTATAGAAGCTGATGCATTTGCAACTTGTGCCTGTTGCTGGCTTACGATGGCTGCAGCCTGGTCTCTCTGAGTTGCATAAATATCTCCGTAAATTCTTGCGAGTACCTGTCCTCTCTTTACACTATCCCCTTCTTCTACATTCAACTCTACGATTTCTCCTGAAATATCAGGACTCATTTTTACTTCAATCTCAGGGTAAATTTTACCGCTTGCATTTACAGTCTCGATGATAGTGCGATGCGCTGCTTTTTCAGCAGTTACTTTTATGCCTTCATCTTTTCCTAATACTCCGGTCTTTTTTAATACCACCAATAGTATGATCAATGCCACCAGTGAAATTATTATCCATTTTAATGTTTTGCTCATAATATTTAGTCTCCAATCCCTTTTATCCTTCGGTTATCGCAGGATATGGGTTTTACAATTTTGTTTTTAATAAAATTTATTTTTATTCCCATACAAATATTTTCAAGATATGAAATAGCTATTTAACTATTTAGAATCTCCAACGACGATGTAGTGTTACAACTTCAACCCCTGGCCTTTATAAAATTCCAGCACTTTCATTTTGAAAACATAATCAAACTGGTTTAAAACATATTGAAGCTTGGCCCTGAATAAATTATTCTGATCAGTCACGAGTTCGAATGTACCTAACATTCCAACATTAAATCTTTTTAATGCAAAATCATATGTTCTTTGTGCTGCATCTACAGATTTTGATGATGAATTGAACTTCTCAAGTGCTACGATTGCTGAATTATATGCCTGGTAAATGTCCTGCTTTAAGATTTGATTATCAAGTTGTATTTGATATTCTAATGTACGGATATTAAGTTTTGATCTTTCATAATTCGCCTTACCCTGCCATGCATTAAAGATCGGTACTGAAAGACTTATGCCTATTGATTGCCCAAAGTTATTACTGAATTGCGTTCCGATTGGATCAGAAGTAATATAACCGGATTTACCTCCACTAGTATAAAGAGGTCTTTGTACATCAATGAAACCGCCCATTCCGTCAGTAACTACAAGGCCACTGGGTGAGTATCCGTTCAGAACCTGCGCATAAACAGGCGAACGAAAATATCCATAATTCGTATTAAGACTTCCATATGCCGAGAAGGTTGGATATAATGCGCCTTTAGCCGAAAGGGAATTTTTTTGCGCTGCTTTCAGATTGTAATCATTAACCCTTTGTTGTGGCAAATTGGCTAAGGCAAGTGCATAAACATTTTCAGGCTGAAGATCAGCAATTGGCTCAAGGGGTATTTTGTCAGCGGGGGGTTCATCTATTTCAAAAGGAGCCGCGGCATCCAGGCTCATGTAGGATTTCAAAACATATTTTGCCTGGTCTACGTTCCCCCTGGCTGAAATATAATTAGCGCTGTCATTAGCAAGCTGGGCCTCAAGTTCCACCGCATTTAGTTCAGGTAAAGCGCCGGCTTTTACCTGTTTATTTACGATATCCAACTGGGCTGCCGATTGTTTAATTTGGACGTCCGCAATTTGCTGTTGTTCCCTGGCAAGCAATACCTGTAGGTACGAATTCGCTACGGTGAGTGCAATATCATTTTTTATTTTATCAGTAGCAGCTTTAGCAGCTTGTAATGACCATTCATTTGCCAGGATAGTATTCTTCTTGGAGAACCAGTTAAATATGTCAACACTGGTTTGAAGATTCAATCCTACCTGGAAGAAATTCTGACTTTCCAGTATTCCCGTTGATGGATTTTGTGATCTACCGAACCTGTAGCCGACGTTGTTGCCGAAATTAGCGTTTGGTATTTGTGATAATTTACTTTGCTTGAAAGTAACAGCAGAAAGTTGTGATTGTATATCCTGTTGCTTTATGGAAATATTATTCTCCAGCGCATATTCCACACATTTCCTAAGGCTCCACTTTTCCTGGGCATGTAGCAGGAAAGTAAAAAAGCAAAGAGGAATTAGAACCTTTAATTTCTTGGACATTTGGCAAAAATAGTAAAATCAGGGGTTTAGGGGTATCTCTTAATTGATAAATAGGTATAAAGCTAAATGCATACCGGCTTAATTCTATTCAGTTTAAACTTAAATATGCTTCAGCGCCTGTTCAAGATCTTCCACCAGGTAAACAGGATCTTCAAGCCCTGCATACATCCTTATCATCCTGTGATCTTTTTTAGCCGGATCAAATTCACTTGTTTTTACAGACGCACATCCGGGAATAATCAACGATTCATGACCACCCCAGCTTACTGCCATTAATATATGCCAAAGACTTTCAGAAAATTTCTCTATTTGCTTAACCGTTTTTGCTTTCACAACAAAAGAAAATAACCCGCAAGCACCTTCCATTTGTTGCTTTGCCAAATCATACTGAGGAAAATCTTTATCAAATGGGAAAATTACTTCTTCGACTTTTTCATGCCCTTTTAAATAATCAATCACTGCTATAGTGGTTGATGAAATTTTTTCAAGTCTCGATGGCAGTGTACGCAATCCTCTTAAAAGCAGCCAGGCATTAAAAGGCGGAATTCCGCTACCAATTGTCATGAATTCGCTGTTGAAAATTCTTTCTATCATCCTTTTGCTTCCAGATAGTACTCCTGCAACTACATCGCTATGACCACCTATATATTTTGTAGCGCTTTGCAAAACGAGGTCGATTCCCATTTCAATGGGTCTTTGATAAATTGGAGTACAATAGCTGTTATCGCAAATAGTAATAATATTTTTTCCCCTGGCAATTCTAGAAATAGCTTTGAGGTCCTGCAAGTCAAAATTCCAGCTATTAGGTGTTTCAAGATAAATAATAGCAGTATTTGGCTGAATGGCGGCCTCAAAATTCATTACATCTCTTCCGTCAACATATGTGGTGGACACATTGAAGCGGGGCAAAATATCATTGAACATTTTCTGCGCCCATGTATAGGGCCGATTCACGGAAACAATATGATCTCCGGCTTTTACATTGGCAAGGACAGCCGCAAAAATAGCAGACGCTCCGCTGTTAAAAACCAGGCAATCTTCAGCAGCGTCAAGAGCCGCCAATTTTTGAGATAAGATCAAGACAGTGGGATTTAGTCCACGGCTATAAAGAAAAGTTGAATATTCATTTTCGAAAGCTTTTCTCAATCCGTCAACTTTTTTAAATGCAAAGTTGCTGGTTTGCATAATGGGTGGTGCAATAGCATTAAAATAATTTTCCCTGTCTTCGCCTAGTTCGTTTAAAATATATGAAAGGTTTTTTGCGTTCATCAGTGTTTTAAAATTTTAAATATTATGCTTTGTTTCCCGCTCTCCTATTGATTGAAGCTGCAATAAAATAAAGTACCATAAATCCTGCAAGCACAGCAAGCGCTACCAGTGATATCCGGGTATTGGTAACAAAAATACTTATACCAACAAATGTATAGGCTGCAATAAATATTATTGGTAATAAGGGGTATAGCTTCATGCTATAAATCCCTGTGCCATTCAAATGAGCTGTGCGTTTACGTATAATAAAAATGCTCCCTGCGGAAAAAACCATCCCAAAGCAATCAAGAAAAATGGTAAAACTTAAAATAGTATCGAATTGTTTTGCCCAAAAAACAATTAATACACACATTGCTGCAAATACATTTAATGATGTAGTAAGCACTTCCGTTCTTATATGCCTTCTTCCAAATGCAGGAGGAAGTATTTTGTCATCGCTCATGGCAGCCATTACCCGGGGGTTGCTCATCAGCAGTACATTTACATAGCCCATAACACTTAAGAAAAGCAGGACGGATAAAATTCGTTCTGCATTTACTCCAAAAACCCGGGAAGCCATAATAGCTGCTATATTTTTTGCGGTTTTCAATTCATCAAACCCAATAACCTTTACATAAGCATAATTGATAAGAAGGTATAAAATGATAATGATGATAATCCCCAGGAAGATTGCCCGTGGAACCGTTTTTTTTGCATTGTGTACTTCCTCGCCAAAGTTTATGGTTTGCTGATAACCACCATAGGTAAAGCTTACAGCCACCAGCCCGATACCAAATGCTTTTAAATACTCCGTAAATGCGGGGTTGGAAACATGTGATGTTGTAATAGCAGGCAATGAAGCAGCATCAGCAAAAAATAACGGGCTGATCAATAAAACGACCATTGAAATTTTAATGATCGTAAGCACATTCTGTGCACGGGCACTCATTTTTAGCCCTAGTAAGTTGACCGAATAAAAAATTACAATCGCCGAAACTGCAATTACAATTTGTACGGTTTGGAGATAAGTGGCATTCCCAGGCACAAGCCTCCAGTTAACATTATTTGATTGCGGGATTAGAATGCCCGTAATATATTCACCTCCAATAAGAGCCACAGCAGCGAGCGAAGCAGCATTTGAAACCAGAATAATACAGTTGATAGCAAAAGCAATGGAGGGGTGATACGCATAGGAAAACACCTTGTAGTAACCGCCTGTAACCGGCATACGACTACCTATTTCAGCATAAGTAAGTGCTCCGCATAGTGCAATTAAACCACCCATGATCCATGCGCCGAAAAAAATTGCAGGACTGCTTACTGCATTAGCAACATTTGCAGGTGTGCGAAAAATTCCCATACCTATTACGAAACTCACCATTATTATAGTTGTATCGAAAAGTGTAAGTTGCTTGTGCGGCTTCATAAGAGAAAGATAGAAATTTATTGAACGATGCTTTGTATTTTATTTAATAATAATCACATTTGCGGCTAACTTTGATTTTTATTAATGATTCGTATTTATGAAACTTATTTTTACCATTTGCCTGTTTTTACTTCTTCATCAC
>JBKJRY010000299.1:0-3617 GCA_046593045.1 Chitinophagaceae bacterium
GAAAATGAAAACGAAAATTATATCTTCATAAAACACAAATAGCTCTTTTACTTATTAGTTCCTCGCAAGGGGGGTACCATCAATCGGTAAGAGGGGTTACCATCATCGGAATATACACACTATTTAGATTTTCCCGAAAAAATAGCCTGAAAAGGCTTTTTTACCCTTCCTATAAATCCATATCACTTTTAATTAAAAACGCCTAAAAATCGAAGCCTTTTTTATAGAAAAAATTGATAAAATAAAAAACCGCCTCAATTGTTTTGAGACGGTCTCTTTCGTATTTTCTAATCCTCGTAATCAATGACTAAATCATTTTCAACAAGCCACACACCCGGTGCAGACCACGCTACTCTGCCAGCTTCTTCTTTTTGAAACCATGAATCCACAGAACCTTTCAGTGTAACATTGTGACCATGAGCTTCGACACTAATGTCAATATCATTAATAAATGCATTGCGAAGGAGTGCATTCTCAACGGCGTGCTTTTCAACATCACTTGTGGTTTTAGATTTAATTGTGATGTGGTTGGAAACTCCACTTACTCCGGTAAGAAGTTCAACCGAGCTTTTCGCAGCTTCCTTTTGAAAATTCCAGTCAAATTCGCCAGTAAGGGTAACCCAACCATTTTCAACTTCTACTTTTACTTTGGCTTCCGGCACTTCCATATTCCATTCCAAAGCACTTAATACTGATGCAGCAATTTCTGCATCATTTCTTTTACCGTAATTGTTATACTCCACTTCAATTTCTTCTGCCACGGCTTTTACTCCTGTTACTCTTTTTGCAGCATCATTAGCCGCAAGTTTTTTCGAATAACTATCAACAACTCCCGTCAAGGTCACAATACCATTCTTAACCGTTACGCCAATTTCTGCAGCGTTTAAAATGGGAGACCAACTGATCTCATCCTGAACATCTTTTTGCAAATCCGCATTTGTTTTCATTTTATTTTGATATTAGTTTGTAACTGATTTATTACACTGCAAAATACCTTCGTTATTTATTGAGATACCATGAGAACAAACACTTTACCCAATGATATTGATCATGTTTAACACCTTATGATGCAAGGAACAGGGCTATATAAATCTGTTGCAAAAAAAGATTTTCTTAAACGCAAAATTAGAAAATTGCTGTTCTTTTCTCTCTTTCGTTTACTGCCAAATTTTTTTGGTTTAAAAATTATTATTGTCCGTATGAAACACAAGATCACGATGCAAATCCATTGTAAAATAGGGAGGAGGGAAATGCTTTTACAGATGTGCTACTCTAATTTTTTGACTCAAAACAATAAAATCATAAAACAATAAAATCATGAACAACGAAAATTTTCAGTATTTAGGTGATAACATCAAATTCATGGCATTCGGCGAAGACCTGAAAGCCAATTTAGAAAAAAATATGAATGAAGGAAAGAATGAATTCCAATTATTTTATAACGCTGAGATAAATAAAAAACCTTTCGAAGCAACATTGAATTTCAGGAAGTCCGATTCTACTGACATGTATTTCTTTAATAACTACCATGCCACGTTAGAAAAGAATAATGGAGAAAAAGTTGATCGCCCTTTCTTTATTAATAAAGGCAAAGGGGTTACTTAAAAGGAAGGTTTTAATTTATTAGATGGAAGGGCAGTGCATAAAGACCCTGTTACAAAAGAAGGCGTACCCTAAAGCGTGGGCGCAACTTGACTTCCTCCTGTTGGAGCGAGGTGTGTCAAGAAGTAAGAGGATAGAATAGTTCTTTTACATGCTGTTTAACTGATGAGAGTTGGCCTCTCATACACGCTGTTCAGGCGGAGTGTATAAACCACTTCATGCCTAATGCCGCCTGCCCTGCATTCGGTCTGCCGTTCTCATGTTTTTTTTCAGAATGCTATTATTTCTTTTTTACTAAAATTATTTACCTGCTCCAGGGAAAGCTCTTTGGTGCAGAAGAACCAATCATAACAAGTAACTCCATCTTCTTTGATTTCCATTCTGTCTTTGGCGACACCACAGGAACCTGCAGGAGGAACAATAACATCATCACCGGGCTGCCAATCTGCGGGAGTAGCCACATTATAAGCATCAGCTGTTTGCATGGCGATGAGTGCCCGTTTTAGTTCATCGAAATTTCTACCCGTTGAAAGCGGGTAATAAATTAATGCACGCACCATTCCTTTAGGGTCAATAAAGAACACAGCTCTTACTGCCTTAGTAGAACTTTCCCCCGGCTGGATCATGCCGTATTTTTTGGCGACTTCCATGGTGATGTCTTCAATCAATGGAAAAGTAACTTCCATATTTTTCATGCCATTAAATTCGATCTTGTCTTTTATGGTTCTCAGCCAGGCAATGTGACTATACAAGCCGTCAATGGACAACCCGACCAGTTGACAATTAAGAGCTGAGAATTCAGGCTCTCGTTTTGCAAACGTCATAAACTCTGATGTGCATACTGGCGTAAAATCTGCTGGATGACTAAACAGAATAATCCACCTGCCTTTATAATCAGCAGGGAAATTGATCTCACCTTGTGTTGTTACTGCTTTAAATTCGGGAGCTTTATCTCCGATTCGGGGCATGCTTATTATTTCGTGTTCCATAGTTTGTTCCATTGTATTATTTAATGATTACTACATTACAGCAAGCATGTTGCTGAATAGGACATTTAGCTTTTAACTAATTAGCCTGCTGAAATAAATAGGATGATTACATTCACTGCACGAAACTAACCCGTTGAAAAGCCTTTATCTATGACGATAGTTAACAGAAATCATGTTTACAATCATGAAAAGTGTTTGTTGCGATACTTTGGAATTATTTTCAGCAATATTCACTCTTTCTTTCTGGCGGGGTACTCCCGTTAACCGGGAAATATTTTTCATTTTCAATAATAAAATAGAGTAAAGAATGTCGTTACAAAGTGTTCTACCTGGTACTTACAACAGATATTTATATCAGCGGCTCATTAATACCAAAAGGAAATTTTGTATACGGCATCGCTTCAATGAATAATAAACAGCTGGAAATTGAAGTCAATTCTATCCGCAATGGCAATTCGCTATTCCCTGTAAAATTAGAAGCATATAAGATGGATGGTTTACCTGGTATTCATATTCTTGGTGCCATCACAAAACCGATGGTTGGAAAAACAGATTTAGGCAAAACGCAAGCAAAGTGGTGATTCAAACGGAGAAGAAAATAACAGTCGTGATCAGCCCTCTTCAGGTAATAGAAGTCTGTTAAAAAAGAAACGTTTGAGCAAGAGTAAGATAGGTAAGGGTAATAAAGCAATTCAAAAATGATTTAAGAATAGTTCGGTCATTAATTATCAAATAAATAGTTTTTCATTTTTTTAAATTTATATAATACGATTGTCGAGATAGTAACTAAAGAAGATTTGCAGGCTTTTCGGTTGCAACTACTAAACGATTTAAAAGCATTGTTCTTCCTTCCCGCACAAAGTGAAAAAAAGGAGTGGTTAAGAAGCAAAGAAATAAGAAAAATACTAAGAATTTCTCCAGGTACTTTACAAAATATGCGTGTTAATGGCAAAATTACTCCTGCCAAAATTGGGGGGATATTTTTTTACTGGAAAGACGACCTGGACAAATTACTTGATTCTAATG
>JBKJRY010000318.1:0-2929 GCA_046593045.1 Chitinophagaceae bacterium
AGTTTCAGCAAGTTCATCAGATCTTTGCATAGCGAGTGTACGGCTTCTTACACGTTCCAATGCTGCTTCAATCTGTGCTTCTCTTGCCTGGGCTTCTGCTTTTTGCAGATCGAGAAAGCGGGTATAGGTTTGTTCAAAAACTTTGGCGAACCGTTTAAGTATATTTTGTGCTTCCTCGTAAGGAGACAACATAGCAACCACAAAAAAACCATGTGAAAAATATGCGAAATGATAGATGATAAATTCTGGCGCAGTTGCTGTCTCAAAAATGCTGCTGATCGGAGTAATAGATACCATGTATTCAAAGTGTTCTTTCAATTCTTCGCCCTCAACTTTTTTCACCAATAAAGACTCACCATCTTTCCAACCTTTGTACATTAATTTGGAAAGAGAATCATGTGTGTGTTCATAAAGGACTGTTGGTACCTGACCTTTGGTATGGTCTCCAATCCAGGCTTTAGAAACAGGTTCATTTTCATGGCAGATGTGGATTCCAAATCCAAACAGCGGTAAATTTAAAAATACTATTTGTTGAATAATGATTTTACTCACCTCTTGTAATTCATCGCTCTTGTGCATGGCCATTGTTCTGCTTCTCACTCTTTCTAATGCCGCTTCTATTTTTGCTTCTCTTGCCTGTGCTTCTGCTTTTTGCAGGTCTATAAACCTGGAATAGGCAAGATTAAACACTTTAGCTGCTCGCTTCAGTAAATATTTCGATTCTTGAGACGGTTCATTATTTGTAATAAGCAGTAGTGCGCCACCTGAAATTTTTGAATAATTATAAAACAACACTTCAGGTACCAATATTTCACCTTTACTATTAAGCTCTACTACTTGCGGTACTAGGTTATATAAATATTCATACCATTCTTTAAGCATTTTACGATTTGCAACAATGGTATAATCCGATTCTTTTTCATAATATTTTTCTTTGTCTTTCCTTGCTCTTTCGGTTTTACTCCAGTCAAGAATTTGTTTGCCGTTTACGATTTCTACATTAGAAGAGTCAGGGTGACGATACGAATACCAGGCTTCAAATTGATCTTTATCCTCATAATAAATGTGGACAAGAATAGACTCTAATTCCTTTTCTCCTAACAGAGCAATTTGTTCACGTAATACATGTGTAACTTCAAGAATCCCTTCGGATGAATGCATAGCCATAGCTGATGACCTTATCCGCTCTAATGCCGCTTCTATCTGTGCTTCTCTTGCCTGCGCTTCGGCTTTTTGTAGGTCATTGAAACGGGTGTAGGTAAGATCAAAAACTTTTGCGAAACGAAGCATAATATCAAAATGTTCGTCATATAAAGGCTTAAGTGTGGCTAATTGTAAACAACCAAAATTGTTGAAGGATGCAGAAAAATAAACTTTCTCCTGTGCTCTCATGTTGCCAATTACAAATTCAGGCAACCGTGATAATTCTGTTTCAACAAATAAAAATTTATCCCAGTTCTTTTTTTCTTCTCCTTCGAGTAAGTACTGCCATTTAAACTGTCTTTCCCGCCATGCATTTACCTGTGCTAAGAAAGGAGGTTGTTCATGATATTTTACAAACAGACCAACGGGCTCTGAGGGAGTTTCCGGGTGTGACATCCACCAGGTAGCACCTAATGTTTTGGGATCAAAGATCATTATAAAGCATCGGTCAAGTAAGATATCGAGCTTACTTAATTCTACAGATACGGTTGCGATCAGATCTTTTAACTCTCCGGATTTCTGCATCGCCATTGCTCTTGCCCTTACTCTTTCCAAACCCAATTCTATCTGTGCTTCCCTTGCCTGTGCTTCTGCTTTTTGCAGATCGAGGAAACGGGTATAGGTTTGTTCAAATACTTTAGCGAAGCGTTTGAATATGTCATATGCTTCGGTACACGATTCATGTGTAATAAACAACAGATAGCCGTTCGAAAAATAAGCCGCATGAAAGATTTGAAATGTTGGAAGTGTTAAACCGGCTCCACCAAATATTTTCTTTATATGGGGAAGCGAGTACAAATACTTGTAATGATCTTTTAATGCTTGTCCTCCCATTTCTTCTACATAAAAGGTTTCCCCTTTTTGCATAGCTTCATAAATATGATTCATTGCAGGATCTTCTGTTACAGGCAATTTAAAAGGCGGAAGCATTTCACCTTCTGTACAGCTCCAAATAGTAACAGCTTTCCTGTCTTCATCCCAGAGATGAAACCCCGAAGCAAATGAATGCACATTTAATTCCTGTACATGCTGAAATAATATAAGGGCAGCGTCTTTCAGTTCTTCACTATGCTGCATGCTCATTGTTCTTGCACGTACCCTTTCCAACGCCAGTTGAATCTGTGATTCTCTTGCCTGTGCTTCTGCTTTTTGCAAATCATTGAAGCGGGTATAGGTTTGCTGGAATACTTTACCAAACCGCATAAGGGTATCATTCTCTTCATCTGAATAAGGAATACCCGAAAAATTCTCGATGTACAGGCCAACATTCTCTAACAATACAGTCGAGATTGCAAGGCCGGGGTAATTAAAATAATATTCCAATGTTTCCTCTGGCAATCCGGGGATTAACTTAAAAAGATCCTGATAAAACCTGTTTTTTTCTTCAAAAGTCAGATGGTTGGCAAAGAAGTCCGTTCCTTTTTCTTTTGCCTCATTAAAACTATTCCAATGCGCACAATCAAAATAAGGAATTGTTACCTCAGATGGAACCGCATGCTTGTCAGCCAGCCAAATATGCATATCCTCCCTCGTTTTATAATCCATAATAAATCCGGTATGTTCAATATGGATACCTAAGTGAACGAATTGTTCATATACAACCTGGATTACCTCCTTTAATTCTTCGCTTTTTTGCATAGCCATGGAACGGCTTCTCACTTTTTCTAGTGCTAATTCTACCTGTACTTCTTTGGCCTGTGCTCCAGCGTTTTTGAGATCCAAAAAG
>JBKJRY010000337.1:0-3627 GCA_046593045.1 Chitinophagaceae bacterium
TTGTAATTTTTTGAAGAACTATTGCCTTTTTTAAAAAGCGGATTGCAAAGATAGTGTGCGATCACCTATCGTTCCAAAATTATTTAGAGATATTTTGTTAATAATCCTGAAAACCATTGCCAACACTGATTTCTAAGGAATAATATTTTTCTCTTTATTTTCTATGATTGGGTTTGCAAAGAAGAAAAAAGAATTCATTTTTCTTTCAAAAAAAATTGTGCGGGTAAATAACTTCAACCAAAAAAAGACCCTGCGGCGGAACAGAAAAATATGCCTTGGTGCAATCTTTACTTTCTATAATTTCCTCCAGCTGTGATATTGATATTTTTCCAGAGCCAACCTGGAGCATGGTACCAACCAGTCCGCGAACCATTCCACGTAAAAAACGATTACCTACAATATTGTAAACGAGAATATCTTTTTCTAGAAACCAAGCGCTCTTTGAAATTGAACAAATGAAGTTGCTCACCTGGGTGTTTCTTTTAGAGAATGATGTAAAGTCGTGTGAGTTCAAAATCATTTGGGCTGCAAGCTGTAACTGTTCAAGGTTGATTTTATATGGATAATAGTAAGCAAATTCTCTGTAGAAAGGGTTCTTCTTCTGGTAAATTTGATATTTATATTCCCTGCTTATCGCATTGAAACGTGCATGTAAATTATCTTGCACTTCAATTATTTCATTAACAACGATGTCATGCGGCAGAATTGAATTCAGGGAATATAAAGATCGCCTTATTAATTCTTTTGAGCTAACAGGATCGTTCATCTTACTCCACAACGCCACTGTAGTGTCAAAGTGAAAAAAATTTCGGAGTGCATGAACACCCGCATCAGTGCGAGAAGAGCCTGTGAGCGAAAATGATTTTCTGAAACAAATTTCTAAGGCCTTTTCTACTTCTGATTGAATAGTTGCCACATTTTGCTGAACCTGAAAACCAGAATAGCATGTGCCTTTGTAGGAAACTTCTATAAAATATCTTGGCATTTTCCCTAATCTTATTTATGGATCATGGCCTTAAATCTATTTACGTAATAAGGATCATGAAGTTGGGACAGCAATGTTTGATAAAGGTTAGAATCGGATGTAAAAGGGTAAGCGGCATCAAAAAATTGATATTTACCTTCATCGTTCGGCAACAAAAGTGAAAGATTCTTAATTTGTTCTGTACTAAAGCATTTCGATCGGAATATTTTTCTGGCCGCTTCGATCATATTTGCATTTGTTTTTTCTCCTGCCATTTTCTTACGGAGCTTTATAAAATCATCATTTGATGCAAATTCTGTGCAATCAGAGTTTATATTAGTAGCGTTAATTACTCTCGGATGATCATCAGCGGAATTGTTTTGTTTTTTTGTTTCTTTATTATCACTTATATCAATCACATTAGCGGGTTCATTCGGTTGAACAGTTACAATAGGCTGATCGTTTCCCGGTTTTGGTTTTGACGAAGAAGTATCTTCAATCGCAACTGGTAGTTCTTTCACGCCAACATCAGCAATCTTTTGATTCGAATCTTTAGCCAACTCATCAGTCAACCTGAAACTATCTGAAGAGGCGATTTCAGCTACCGGAGAAATATCGACAATATCATTTTTTTGCATTGAGATATTCTCTGTGTCTTTTTTATCATCTAAATTCCCGGCAGGAATAAATACTCTTATCGTGTCAATATAGCTTTCAGCTTTATCAAGATAGATCATCTCAACACCATCAATATTTTTATTAAATAGGGTGCGTGTAATAGCTGAGACAATCACCGGTTCAGGGCGTTGAATGGCTACTGTTAAAGTATCATTTACAATTAAAACTGTATCCTCGGCTACCAGGGTGTCTTTAGTAAGCAAAGGATCTTTTACAGCTTTAGTGTCCTTTATAATAGCGCTGGTAGCCGGTTCATTCACAGTAGCTTTTTTTTCGAGTATTGATGAATCTTTCACAACGTTTGCAAGCATTTTAGAAAAAGGGTCGTCCTGGAGATCTTTGGATGCAATCTTGTTTCCCAAACTATTTCCCATTGCGACAGCATAAGTTTGCATGTTAAAAAGCCCCCATCCTTTTTCATTAAAATTCTTCAATAAAAATCCTTCATTGCCCTTATCAACTGATATCTTGAAATTTTCTTCGGGAAATTCCTTTTTTGGAAATCCAACAATAAGATCAAAGTCTCCATCAGGCAATTTGGGGAGAATTAAATAACCTGCAGACGAAGAACTTGTAACCTTGTTGTCAAACTTTATATAAAATGGCTGGCCGTTTTCGGTTTGCAAGTAAACAAAGTGCACTTGTTGTGCGCAGGCAAATGATGCAAGAATTATAAAAAAAACAAACCCAATAAAGCGATGTAAAATCATATCCGGCAAATCTATTTAATAAAATAATCAATACTACCTTCTATCCAAAATATGATTTCCTTTTGATTTAACCCTTTATTTTTGCCAACATTAAAAATAAATTATGAAGAAAATCTTATTAGGAATTGTAATGATGACCGCTTTCCTTATATCCAAAGCACAGGAAGAAGAGCAAACAACTGATACGTCGTGGAAACATATTTACCGTGCTTCGTACCCACGCATTAACGATCTTGTTCATACAAAACTTGAAGTTAGTTTTGATTACAATAAATCCTGGATGTATGGAAAAGAATGGGTGACTTTGCATCCTCATTTTTATCCTACTGATTCGCTAACTCTAGATGCAAAAGGAATGGATATAAAAGAAATTTCCCTCGTAAAGGGTACTACAAAAATTCCTTTGAAGTATGATTATGACAGCATGCAATTAAGAATTACTTTGGATAAGACTTATAAGCATGGTGAAAACTATACATTATATATTGATTACATTTCTAAGCCGGACGATTTAAATGTTGAAGGTAGTGCTGCTATTACTGCCGCCAAGGGCTTGTATTTTATAAATCCAAGAGGAGAAGATCCCGACAAGCCAACTCAAATATGGACACAGGGTGAAACGGAAGCTAACAGTGCCTGGTTTCCAACAATTGATAAGCCCAACCAGAAAACTACTGAAGAAATTTACATGACTGTACCATCAAAATATGTAACGTTAAGTAATGGCCGTCTTATAAGTCAAAAGAAAAATACGGACGGTACAAGAACAGATTACTGGAAAATGGAACTTCCACATTCTCCATATTTATTTTTTATGGGTGTAGGTGAGTATGTAATCGTGAAGGATAAATATAAAAATTTGCCCGTTAACTATTACGTAGAGAAGGAATACGCAGCTGTTGCAAAAAAAATATTTGGTGAAACACCTGCTATGATCGCTCTTTATGAAAAACTAACCGGTGTACCTTTTGCGTGGCCAAAGTACGACCAGATCGTTGGAAGAGATTATGTAAGTGGCGCTATGGAAAATACTACTGCGACTTTACACCAGGAAAGCGCCTATCAAAATGCAAGAGAGCTCGTTGACGGAAACAGTTGGGAAGAGGTGATTGCACATGAACTTTTTCACCACTGGTTTGGCGACCTCGTTACTACGGAAAGCTGGAGCAATATAACACTCAATGAATCTTTCGCCGATTATAGTGAGACATTGTGGGATGAATTCCGATACGGCCGGGATGCAGGTGATGAGCATATAGAAGAAAATCGCCAAAC
>JBKJRY010000170.1:0-7532 GCA_046593045.1 Chitinophagaceae bacterium
TTTACCTGTATTTGCTTTTGACATAATGCAAATATACAACTTACAGACTAAATTATGCTCTTATTAATAAGTAGGACAATATCCGATTCCTCAAAATATTCCGGGATTTCAAAGCCCAGCTCTAATTCATTATACAGTGCTCTTGGAACACTTATATCTGCGAGAAATAGGTTGCCCACAAACTCTGATGAATCTCCTGATAACAATGCAGACTTAGGAAGTGCAACAGTTAATGTGGCATAAGCTTTTACTGTGGATTGATGAATAATTCCCGTTTCTAATTCAATGCCGGATGGTACATCTAATGAAAGGACTTTTGCCCGCTGACTACTGGCCCATTCTATCATATATTTTGCAAGACCATGTGGTGCATCTTTTAAACTATAACCGAATATTCCATCCAGTACAAGATCAAAGTTTTCTGCCTGCTGCAGGTACTCCCCTGCAAGAATTGGTATCCCTATTTTTCTTGCCGAATGTAACTGTGTTAAAGGAACCGATTTAAAATTTGCTTCAGGCATTGCCAAAAAAACGGATACTGCTGCACCCCAGTTATACAGCCTTCTTGCTGCTGTAATAGCACCGCCGCCATTTCCTCCCGCACCTGCCAGGACTGCATTTTTTTTCCTCTCAAATTTTTTCCCCCAAAATATTCTCTTGATAAAATGGCTAGGCTTCTTCCTACATTTTCCATCATCTGGTATAAATTAATGCCATACTTATTCTCCATTAAATAATCTACCTTTTTCATTTGATTATTTGTAATGGTTAAAATGGGGCCTTTGTAAATTGTTATTTGATCCATATAATCTTATTTTAAAATAGTAAATTATAAGCCTAGCAGGTAACTAAAACTCTCCTCACACTTTCCATTCAGGTGCAGCATCATCTCCTTACAATTTCCTTTTCGCCAGATATATCCGGCACGGTATGATAACCCTGCCAGTAACATGCCGCCAACCGGGGCAACAAAATAAACCCATAGTGCGGTATAATTATTTGAAGGAATAGCAGATGCGATTGTTCTTGCAGGGTTAATACTCATTCGGGAATAAGGTGCTTCAAAACTGATGTAAACCAATAAGAGAAAGCCTGCGAAATAGCCGGTGTATTTTTTTAATGCAGAATTTCCTGTTATTAGTATCACCACTATCAAAATAAACGACATCAGAAATTCATAAATAAATGCGGCAATAATAGCATTACCTGCCGGTATGGTTACCACATAGTTTACAGTTGCATCCTGAAGAAAACGGGGAAACAAAAGCAGCATCAGCAATACTCCACATAAGCCCCCGATAAATTGGAAGATGATATAAAAAAAACATCCGCCCTGCTAATTCTTTTAAGCAACAAAAAAGTAAGGGTTACTGCCGGGTTCATGTGTGCGCCAGATTTTTTTCCCTAGCCAGAGTAGATTAAAAATACAGCGGTACCTCCTATAGCAAGGCCTATAAAGAACCTTCTCTCCAATGCTGATGAAATAGCCGTATTAAAGTAAAAAAAGGGTGCTCCAATAGCACGGTGAACAGTATGGCTGAAATCATGAACATCCCTAAAGCCCATGCTTCAATCAGGTATAATTTCCAGTTTACTTTAAATGCCCTTATCATGTAGAAGCAACTTTTATATCTGTTAATACTTTTATTAAAGCCGATATAGACCATGCCTGGTGAATGGTTCCCTTCCCGGTTGATGGCTGTTCACCATCAAATATTTCTGATATGCCATGGATGCAATTATCATTATAAAAATGTGCTTTCAAAAGAAGTATCCATTGCTGAACCTGTTTTATTGAAGCAGCAGATTGTGCATTAATTTTTAGATAAGCTGAAAGGAATTCACCCATTAAAAATGGCCAGACGGTTCCCTGGTGATAGGCATTATCTCTTTGCCAGGTATCTCCCTGGTAAACTGGTTTAAAATCGGGATGAGTTTTTTGTAAGGTACGCAAGCCATAATCTGTAAATAATTCCTCTTGTACTATGGTAACAATATTTTGTTCTTCTTCTTTTGTCAGGACTGTATAAGGAAGGCTCACGGCATAAATCATATTGGGTCGTATGCTATCGTCGGCACTCACATTGGGTATCACCAAATCGTTCAGATAGCCATGGGCATTAAGAAAATATTTTTTGAAATTTTGTTCAAATAAATCAATGTAAGAAGCGTACGGATTTTCATTTTTCAATACATTGGCAAAACCATTATAAATTTTGAGTGCATTATACCAAAGTATATTTATTTCTACCGGGCAACCGTGGCGGGGTGTAACCACATAATCATTTACACGGGCATCCATCCAGGTAAGCTGGGTGTTTCCTTCGCCACCATATAACAATCCTTCTTCAGTTACATGAATCTGGTAACGAGTACCCTTAATATGTGCTTCAATAATGGTAGTGAGTTGAGGAAATACTTCTTTTATAAAATCAATATCATTGAATTTTTGATGGTAATCATGCAAGACGATGAACAACCATAGTGTGGCATCAATGGTATTGTATTCAGGCTCTTCGCCCCAATCGGGAAAACGGTTGGGCAACATGCCGCCATCTAAATATTGAAGGAATGTTTTCAGAATAGATTGCGCCAATTCTTTTTTGCCGGTAGCTATACAAAGCCCACGCATAGCTATCATGGTGTCTCTGCCCCAATCGGCAAACCAATGATAGCCTGCAATGATACTGGCCGATTGTGTTGAGCTTCTTTGAAAAATAAATTGGTTACCGGCTGCAATAAGGTCATCCAAAAAAACACCGCCGGAATTTGAGTATAACTGGCGTTGATACTTCAGCTCTTTCTTTTTTAAAGCATCGCCTTCTTTTTCCATCATTTCTTCTTCTGTAGAAAAAATAAGGTGAGCCTTGTCGCCGGGTTGCAGATGATAAACAATTTCACCCGCTGCAAAACAGTCTTCGTTAAAATCTAATCCCCTTGCCTTTTCCTCGGGGTATTCATAATTTTTATGCCAGTAATTTTTAGGTTGCCATTCACCATTGCCATGCTTTATAAAAACGGGTTCTGCTCCATAATAGGCATATATCTTTTTGTGATACTCAAAATTTTCTGTCCAGAAATTATATTCATTACTTTCTTTTAACAGGCTGTGGTAATCCCTGCTGGAAAGAAAAACAGTTGCCCTTAATTCATACGCTTCTGTACCGGTATTACAATATTCCACTACAGTGGTATTGGAACCCTGCAGTATAAAAATTGTTTTTGAAAGTTCGGTAGTTAGCGCTTTGAAAGTGGCGATGGGAAAAGGTTTTCGTTCAAAAGCGGTCAAATATTTGTAACCCTCTGGCTGTACAGTGCCCTCGTACTGGTTTGTAGACAATTCCAAATCGTTGCCTTGTTTATCCATGATAGTTTCTTCTGTTTTTGATACTATCACCCTTCGGTCGGTTGGTGGATTAAAAGAAGCTACCAATAAGCCGTGGTACCTGCGGGTATTGCATCCCGTTATGGTTGATGAAGCATAGCCGCCAAGTCCATTGGTATAGATCCATTCTTTTGAATGTAATTCATCTATTTGCTTTCCAGAATAATTCATAATTACATGTTTTGGGAATTGACCCTGTTTATTAATTCAGCTACAAGGCCGGTCCAGCCAGTTTGGTGAGATGCGCCAACGCCCCGGCTGTCATCACCATGGAAATATTCGTAGAATAATACCAGGTCTTTAAAATGCGGATCATTTTGGTATCGTGAATTATTATCATGAACAGGGCGATTCCCGTCTTTATCTTTTTTGAAAACACTGATGAGCCGTTGGGCCAATAAAATACTTGCCGCAGTTAAGGGAATTTTATTATCAGTTGCTGCGGGGAAAGCTACCTGGCATTGACCCCGATAATAGTCACAATGTTTTTTCATGGATAAAATCAGCAGATAATTCATAGGCATCCATATAGGGCCTCTCCAGTTTGAGTTGCCACCAAATAAAGAAGAAGTGGATTCGCCGGGCTGGTAGTTTAATCCAAACACCTGCCCTTTGATATTTATTTCATAAAGATTTTCATGAATTTTTGAGAGTGAGCGGATACCGCCCGGCGCTAAAAATTCTTTTTCATCCAGTAGGGAATCCATAATCCGTTCCAACCTTTTACGGGGAACCAAAGACAGTAAAATATCGTCATTTTCCTGAAGATTTTCTATGACCTGGTATTGGTTATTTTCTCTACGATACTTATAAAACCATTTTAACCTCCTGTAAAAATCAGGCAATTTTTCCAGCATATCTTTTTTAATAACCAATACACCAAACAGTGAACTTAATCCCACAAGTGACCGCACCTTTACTGGAATATATTGCCCATCCGGCATAGACAGCACATCATAGAAAAATCCATGTTCCTCATCCCATGCACCTGTCCAGTCTTCACCAATCCTGTTTAGCGAATCGGCTATATAAATGAAATGTTCAAAAAATTTGGTGGCTACGTCTTCGTATGCATCATTATACTGGCTAAGTTCCAAAGCTATCTCCAGCATATTTAAACTATACATGGCCATCCATGCAGTACCATCAGCTTGTTCCAGTGTACCGCCACCCGGTAATGCGCTGCTCCTGTCAAACACACCTATATTATCTAAACCTAAAAAGCCGCCTTCAAAAACATTATTTCCTTTATGGTCCTTGCGGTTTACCCACCAGGTAAAGTTGAGTAATAATTTATGGAATACTTTTTCTAAAAACTTATAATCAGCAACGCCTGTTTTTTCCTTATCGATTTTAAAAACTTCTAAACAGCTCCATGCATGAACCGGTGGATTTACATCTCCAAAAGCCCATTCGTAAGCAGGCATTTGCCCATTGGGGTGCATGTACCATTCCCGTAAAAACAGAACGAGTTGTTCTTTGGCAAACCTTGCATCCAGCATGGCCAGCGGCACACAATGAAAAGCAAGGTCCCATGCAGCATACCAGGGATACTCCCATTTATCGGGCATGGAAACTATGTCTTCATTATTCAATGTCATCCACTGATGGTTGCGGCCGGTCTTTCTGGCAGCAGGCGGCGCAGGCTGCCCGGGATCTCCGGTGAGCCAGCGTGGAATATCAATGTTGTAATATTGTTTGCTCCACAGCATACCGGCAAAAGCCTGCCGTTGAATATTTTTTTCGTCTTCATCTTTTGCTTTGGATATACTGTTGTAAAATTCATCCGTTTCGTTAATACGCTGAATAAAAGTATCGTCATATAGTTTATCAAAAGGTTTTTGTAAAACATCTTTATTTAACCGCAATTTGATAGTTACAGATGATTGTGCTGCTACATCAAACTCGTACATCGGCGAGAATTTTGTTCCATTTTTTTTCTCTGCAAAAGCTTCGTAATTGTTTTGCGTAACGGCCGTATGAAATGCATCTTTTACAAATGGAGTAGCATTAGGTTGATTATATAATTTTTCAGTATTGGTTTCATTTTCGGTAAACAGGTGGCGTGCGGGTTCTTCAAAATAAAAATGGTATTCGCCCAAAGAACGATGATTCACTTTTACCTGGCCAAAGCCTTTACCTGATTCAGTTTCTGTTATAACAGGCTTATGTTTCGTAACACCAAAACTCCACAAATTCCGCAACCAAAGTGTGGGCAATGCAGCAATGAATGCTGCCTCATTAGCCCGGTTGTGTATGGTTATTTTTATACAAATATCTTCCTCATTATTTTTTGCGTACTCTGTAAAAACGTCGAAGTATTTATTATCATCAAAAAGACCGGTATCCAGTAATTCATATTCCGGTTCGAATTTGTTCCGGCTTTGGTTGACTACCAATAAATCGTTGTATGGATATTCGCCCTGCGGATATTTATACAAATGCTTCATGTACGAGTGCGAAGGGTTGCTATCAAGATAATAATAGAGTTCCTTTACATCTTCTCCATGGTTGCCTTCATTTCCAGTAAGGCCAAATAAACGTTCCTTTAAAATGGGGTCTTTGCCATTCCACAATGCTACAGCAAAACATAGGTTTTGCATGTTGTCGCTGATACCTGCAATACCATCTTCGCCCCAGCGATATACACGGCTCCGGGCATGGTCGTGTGGAAAATAATCCCAGGCATTGCCATGTTCGCTGTAATCTTCCCTTACGGTTCCCCATTGGCGTTCGCTTAAATAAGGGCCCCATTTCAGCCATTTCTTTTCACCACTATAATTTTCTTCAAGGCGTTGTTCTTCTATCGTAACGTTATTGCTTTTCATTTTTATAATTTTTATTTCAATCTTTCTATTAAATGTTCGCCTACACGTATGGCATTGACTACAATGGTTAAGGATAGATTTACCGCTCCGTTGGAAACAAAGAAACTGCCGTCTACCACGTATAGATTATCAATTTCATGTGCTTTGCAAGATGTCTAATACGGTTGATTTACTAACCTTTTGTTGGTTTGTGAATTTTATTTATGTTGGTTTTTTAATTATCGTGAGAGAGCTGCTGGTTTATTTTTAAAAAAAATTACCAATCGAAACGCACAACGCCTAAATATCACCGAGCCAGCCACCCTTAAATCCAGCTTTTGTTAAGCCATTTTGGATATAAGTACATTTTTTCATTAAGCTCCACACCAAACCGGTGCGATAATTTTCTATCATTAAAATGATAGGGGCCTGGTTTAACCCGAATAACCATTCCGATACCCACCCTATCTTTCCGGTAGATTTATCCTTATAAGTATGGTTATAGCTGGCAACTAGTCTGAGCTGGTGTTTAGTATCTCTTGAAATTTCCAATACAATTTCCGGAGCAAATGGCAGGGAGGCAACCGATGCCCAGGGTGCCACTGTTCCATCATCTGGCCCAAAAGGTGCTCCCCTGGCCATATAGTTGAGAAACACCCTTTCCTTTCCATCAATAACAATGGTATCTGAATCCGGACCATCACTTGCAGTTAATCCCCAACAATCTTCTCCGTAGCTTTGGAATTTATTTTTATTTTCAACAGCGTAAGCTTTATGTACATAGGTGGCACGGCGGCTATTTTCAAAATAATCAAAGCCATATTTTCTATTGGCGTCGTCGAAAATATTTCTAAAGTCAATCCATATATGTGAAAGCTGGTGTATGAACAAAGGACCGGCGTAAATGTATTCGATGTCGTAGGCTGTCTTACATTCGAAAGTTGATGTCCATTGTTTGTATCCCTTTGGAGGAATAGAAAATGTTGGAGACCCCAGGGCAAGTACATACAATAAGATTGCTTCAGAATATTCGCAATCCCAATGCGGTTTTAAAAACCCTGACTCGGGCTTCCATCCATGGCTTATTGTATTGCTGCCATTTAAAGCCCAATCCCACTCAATTCTTGCGTATAATTTTTCAGCTATCAGTCTTATTTCATTTTCGTTCCTGGTTGTTCTGATAAAATAATTTGCGGCTGCAAGAACACCGGCTATAAAAAATGCTGTATCAATCGTTGACAATTCAGATTCCAATGCCCTGCGACCGGTTTTCATATCCAGAAAATGATAAAAAAACCCTTTATATCCCATTGCATCTGTTTCCTTTCCCTGGTGGCCTG
>JBKJRY010000184.1:0-5225 GCA_046593045.1 Chitinophagaceae bacterium
CGGGCCTTTTGATTTTATTTCTCTTATTGCGCATGCGGAATACGTCGTTTCTACCTCATACCATGGCATCGTCTTTTCTATAGTTTTCCGGAAACAATTTTCTGCATTGGGTTTTAAAGGTAATTTTTATCGGATAAAAAGCCTGCTTTCATCCCTGGGAATTGAAGAGCGTTTCATTGATAAAATTTCAGGTAATTATACTGATACTATAGATTATGCTCCCGTAAATATTAAATTAAAAAAACTGGTACAAAACTCTTTGTCTTTCATTACCGGCAGTATAAAAAAAGCTGATTAAGCTAAAACAGGCATTGTCCCGGTTATTCTAATCGCTGCTTTGCCATGTCATCGCTTTGCTAATTTCTTATCATAGTAAGAGAGATAATTTTATAAAATGACGGCTTCAGAGATTACAATCAATGCCAAAGCTATTAAACCAGAACGGTCTGAATTAAACCAAAACAAAAACTCTTAACTGCATCACCAGCCTCCTTTCAACTCAAACTCCATAGTTTATTCCAGATCGCAAATCGGTTCCGTACAACATTGGACTTCATTGCAGGTACTGCATGCACAATGAAGTCTTATTTGTTGCGTGCTGGGTTGGTGAAGCAGGGCTGCAATTCCACCTGCAAAATGCGCACTTTAGATATTGATGCCAAAAACATTTTTTATTAGTCTACTGATTTGGTAGGGAATATATTATATTTGTTTTTAAATGTTCGTTTCTTATTCAATTCTACTAAAAAGGAAGAGTATGAAATTGTCATTCACAACTAACTAATCAAGTCATCTTAAAAGCAATACCGACCCTTTAAATCATTTGTAAAACCTGCCAAAGAAACCCCGCTTCCACTTTATTGAATACTTTGCCGGTAATATAAACTCACCAAAAATTTTGAAAATAATTATAAATGTCAGCTCAATCACCTGAAGAAATAATTGAAAAAATTACACATACGCAGGAGATCGTAATAACTGCGCGGGAACTAAGCTTCTCGCGTAGAAAAGTATTCAATAAATATATGATTGCTGTTACTGCTGTAGTAGTAATTGCTTTGTTCATTCACCTCATTTTATCAGCGGAACAATTATTAGCATTGCAGGCTCAGTTGCACCAGGATAACTATTTGTTTTACTGGATGCTATTGGCGGGATTTTTTGCCGAAGTGGTAGCTGGTTCAATGGGAATGGGCTACGGAGTTATTTGCACTACTATTTTACTTATTCTCAATGTATCGCCACCGGTTATAAGCGCCAGCATACATTCTGCCGAATCTTTTACCAGTGCCGCAGGTTCGATCAGCCATTGGCAATTAGGTAATATCAATAAAAAACTGGTAAAAGCACTGGCAATACCGGCGATCTTTGGTGCCATACTTGGAGCCTTGCTACTTACTTATGTTGGCGAAAGGTATGCGAAGATGACCAAACCTTTTTTAGCTATTTATACGATGTACCTGGGAATAAGGATTCTGCAAAATGCTTTTCAACAGAAAGAGAACAATAAAAAAAAGAAAACAACTAATATCAGAACACTTGCTTTGGCGGGTGGATTTATTGATTCATTTGGAGGAGGAGGGTGGGGCCCGTTAGTTACAGGCACATTTATAAAAAATGGACATACGCCGCGTTATGTTATAGGCAGCTCAACTTTTGCCAAATTTATTTTGACGGTAGCAAGCGCCATCACTTTTATAGTTACCATTGGTATACATCATTGGAATATCGTTGCCGGTTTGCTCATCGGGGGAGTAGTTACGGCACCATTTTCCGCCATGCTTACGTCTAAACTTCCTACCCGAAAAATGTTTATTGCGGTTGGAATAGTGGTTATGTTTTGCAGTCTGATTACGCTATACCGGTCGATCTTTTTATAGTGAAAGAACCTGCCTGGAGGGGTCCACATCAAAGCCCCTGCTACTTTCCTTTCACATATTAACTTCTCTCCAGCCCTTGACTGGCGCGACTATGCGGCAAGGGTTAACCTGCGTTGGCGTATCTGTGCCAATAGATAATGATTGCTATTTTACATCGCCATCTTTTATATTTACTTAATGAGCAGGAAATATAAATTTGCTGATAATGATAAATTATACTTTTATGCAGATGTTGGTAGTCTTAAAACACTATCTTAATTTCTAGGAAGCCCACCCACCACTGTTGTTAGGTGTTTGTGCGGATGGTTTTGTCGCCTGGCAATCACCAATGGTAATCCATCCCTTTGGGACAACCCGGCAGAAAGATTATAAATGAATACAGTTAGAACTTTAGCAAGGCCAATGCATTTATCCGGAGCAATACAAATATTCATCAGCAAAATTTTATGAAAGCGGAGTTGACGAATTTGGTTTTCTAAAACATTGGGTGGCTCAAGATAAATTTTGCTATGGCTTCAAACTGATGTTGGTGAAGCAGGGCTACAATTCCATCGGCACAAACACCAGACATCGCGCTTTCTTTTTATTGTTCTGACTATTCTTAATTTTGAAGAGGAAGACTAACGATGGTAAAAACTGATGTTGGTGAAGCAAAACCGACGGACCACAACACTCAACAATAATAATTATATGACCGATTGTCAACAAAAGAAACTTGAACAAGTAGAGCCATATATAAGTTTAATGGATGCAACTTTCAAAGATCTTTATGAAAAATTTGCTAAACAGCAAATGGTTTCGATAGCAAGCTTACCTAAAAAACCTGGTGTTTATGTGTTTTACAAAGATAATCAACCAATTTACGTGGGACGTGCAGACAATATTAGAGAAAGAATTTCGGGACACACTCGTCCTGGTTCGAATCATAATAGTGCAAACTTTGCTTTTAATCTGACAAAACTAGAATTTGCTGAAAAACTTAAAGAAAGCAAGTTGGGACGCCAAGCTCTCATAGAAATGCCTGATTTTCTCAACAAGTTTGTAAAATTCAAAATAGAACTATCAGCTTCTTTGTTGAAATATATTGAGATTGAGAACGACATTATTCAAACAATGTTTGAACCATATCTGGCACTCAAACTTGGAACATATCCGGTGAACAATAATTTTGACAATCATTAAATTAGCTTTAATCAAGTTTATTATAGAATATCTACCCCCGATTGGCGCATCCGTTTGCCTGGCATACTAACTGTAATATAATTCAACCAACACTTTCATCCCGCAAAGAGATATAAAGTAAATTTTATCATTATCATGGAATGTATATTTTCTGCTATTAATCTAATGTAAGCTTCTTTTCAATCTGGGCACAAGCGGATGCGCTAACGTTGGGCAGTGGATTCACGCCTCCATTTAAGTTCTTTTATGGGAATAGTCAAAAATCCAAGTCCAATGATTACTCTAGGTAACTCATTTATGAAAATGATTTCCAAAGTATTCTCGTCAAATACGAAATTGACATTGTCTTCAGTGATATATTCAACATAGCGAACTAAATCTTGCTTCTGGTCATCATCACCGTACTTTTCAATACATTCAGTGAGGAACACACTTAAATCGTTGTACTCAAAAAGGTCTCTTAACCTAAGAACTGAGTCTGGTTTAAACTTAAAGTTAAGTGTGTCAATTGACGTATTGGGATGCGCTCCCCCAACATATGAGTCGTTAACAATGCTAATACTTAGAAAGTCTTTGGTTAAGTACTTTATGTTGTGGTTAATATCAATGTAGGAAAACTTTTCTAGACCTTCGAGGAAATCTCTAGTCTCAATGATCCAATTTCGATAATTACTTATTGTCTCGAGCGCCCTTTGTTGAATAAATGTATTTACAAAATGAGCGTCAAAGTATATGTTGCTTTGAAATAGGGGCAAATTGCAGCTATACTCAAGATCTTTAAGTTTTACATTTAAATCAATTGATATTGAAGTATAGTCATTGAGTGAGACTTCTTCAGGCGAAAGTGTGCTTCAATATTTTTGTCTTTGGTGGTTCAAAGAATCTAAAATACTTTCCCTGAAATTTTCCTGCTCAACTTCTATCCATTGAAACTTTGATAGTTGTTCTGGCACTTGGCATTTATCTAAAAGTATCGGAATGATATAAATATCATCTATCAACTTGGTTTCTGAATACTTGAGTGCGTATTTAAATTCCTTTTGAACGTAACCCCTCTTTCTAACTGAAGTAGACGACAAAAGAAGAATTACAAAAGTTGACTCTTTGAGAGCTTTTTTTATTTCATAATCCCAATTAGCACCTGCTCTCAATTTCTTTTTGTCAAGCCACGGAGAATAGCCATATTCTAATAAATATTCGTATAGTTCTTCAGCAAATTTAATGTCCTCTTTAGCATGACTTATGAATACGTCTTTAAACATTGTCCTTTTCCTTAGGGTGATTCTATATTGCAACCAACTTTCTCATTTCCTAAACTTAAAACCAATCAATTGAGGTAATCTCAATCCACCCGAATGGGCTGTCTTTACGAATGTCTCTCTACCCAGGGGCCTTATTGTATGGAGAGATTTCAATGCCCATCCCAACAAATTATGTCACGTTACCTTTGCCACGCCACGCACATAGCCCAGCGATTCAGCCATACCGGGCAGTGGATCATCGCCATCTTTTTCAAACTCAAAACTCATGTGGCCTTTGTATTTTACTTGCTTCAATGTCCTTATTACGTTGGGTATGTCAATAACGCCGCGTCCTATTTCTATCGGCCCTCCGTCGGCAGTGCTGCTGTTTACATCTTTCATATGCATATCATACAGCCGTTCGTGGTATTTTTTCAGCAGCGCCACCGGGTCTTCTCCAATGCGTTGCACATGCCCTATGTCAATACACAAACCGATTCTTTTATCAAGGCCTTTTATTTTTTCGTAAACATCATTCGGGCTTGTATACAGTTTATCTCCGGGGCCGTGATTGTGGATGGCTAATTTTATGTTGGTGCTTTTTACTTTTTCTTCCACCAATGGCAGCAGCTCATGATTGGGAACGCCAATAATTATATTCAATCCTGCATTTACCGCGTATAAAAAAGTAGCGTCCACTTCTTCTTTTGTTTTCATGTAAATAACACCTGCACCATATAAGTTCAACCCGGCGCTCCTTACCTTTTCAGCAATGGCTTTTATTTCTTCCGCTGAACTTTCCAGGGGCATGTGCATAGATTTCAGGGAGATGTTTTTAATGCCAAGCCTCAATGTCATTTTAATGGTATCGTCCAGGCTAAAATTTCTAAAGGTATAAGAAGAAATCCCGTACTGTAATGGT
>JBKJRY010000423.1:0-4844 GCA_046593045.1 Chitinophagaceae bacterium
AAAAAAAGGGCCAGCCCCTAACGCTGACCCTTAACTTACACATGAATCTACCTTACAATCTTACAATTCGTTCTGAGGTTCTTTGATTATCGCTTATTATATGTATGAAATAAATACCGTTAGGGTGATTATTAATATTAATTGTATTGTGCCCTGTTTTGCCTTTGCCTCCCATGATTATCCTTCCACTTATATCTGTCATTTTATAATCAAAATCCCGTAAAGCATCGATGGTAATATCGTCGTGAACTAATCTTGAAACTTTGAAGTTTATTGCTGCATTATCACCGGCGTTTAATGATATGATATTTGAATAAACTGTTTTACCGGCAACTGAATTCACTTTTAACCTGTAGAAAATATTTTCATTTACAAAAGGCGTATAAATAAAATCCTTTGAGTTTGAAGAAAACGTTGCAAGTGTTGAGAAAATTGTACCGTTATGTGAAGTTTCGAGCAAAATATTATCTATCGGCTCGTCTGCAATTATATTCCACGACAAACTGTGCGTGGATTTATCAGCCTTACCTGCAAGCAATACCTGTGTGATTGGAGTGATATTTAATGGCGTGGTTGTTCCTGATATTGAATAAGAACCCAGACTTCCATAATTTGAAATATTAGCATTTCCCGCACCCTCTACAATAACATAATAATTACCGGCATCCAAAGTAGTATCAATAATTGCGTTTAACATGGAGGGGTTGTCATAGAATTTGATAACCTGAAAAGATGAATTAAGCAATGTAAGCTTCACATCAAGATCCGCACCTTCATTATTAGGCCCCACTGAAAATGGAATAGCATTTAAATGGAGTTTACTGAATTTTGAAAAACTAAACTTGAAAATATCCTTATCACTATTGGTTGAAATAATTCCTGAATCAGCAAAAGAATTGTTGTTCACTAAGGGTATTGTCGGGTTAAGACCCGGATCATCGCTGTGATCATCCTGCCTGTATGTAAAACCATTGTAAGAAGTAATTATAGAAAGATTGTCCTGGTCTGCTGTACAACCACTCGGTGTTGGCCCGTTATTCCATCCTGAAAAGTTCCTGTAATAGCTATTTCCCATAACTGGTGCCCAACTTGTTTCACCTGTGCCTATGCCATCATTATAAGTGGCCAGTAAGGTGCATGTGCCACTATATTTTGCCTGGTGTGAAAGGCCCAGTGTATGACCACTTTCATGACTGCAACATTCAGCTATCATTTTTGGCCTGTATGGCCCCAATTTATCGCTAAAGACAAAGCCGGGAGTATCATCGCCCCAGGTAAAAGAGCCTGTGTAAGACACACCTCCTACGTTCGGATACCAACTACTTGTGGGGGTTACAATAATTCTTATCCGTGCAGTAAGAGGCGCGGCTAAAAATGTTACAGAGTCTGTAGTTATATTAATATTGAATGGCCTGTAATCTTCCGAAACACGGTTGAAAACTTCAGTAATCTGCACGTCAGTTAGTCCTGAAGGAGCACAATCCAAAGGCTTTCCTCCATTCCATGATGAGCCATTTACAAAGTGGCCGTCGAAATCAAGAAAAATGGTTGCCTGGGCTGTTGGTAAACTATTCAATATAGGTGTACTATTTGCTTTGAACGAAAGGAATAATCCTGATAGAAAAATAAGTGTAAATAAGTTTTTCATGGATTTGGATTTAGGGATTCAATTTTGTAAGTGTAGTAAGAGCGGGCTTAATAATCCTGTATTAGTTCTTCGGTTTTTATTTTATGAAATGCGTAATTTCCGTCACTGCTCTTTTTCAATTCATATCCATCAGCGTATGCTTCATTAAGAATACGGCCTACATAACTAACTGTATTGTCATCGTTAATTCTTTTTGAAATAGAGAGTATTGTGTTGTGTAATGGTGATTTTATTATAATACTCGACAATTTGCCGTATCGCTGTACTGATGATATTACTGTACCATTGAAAGAAAAATTATTAGCAAAATTCAGTTGAATGGTGCTTCCTTCTTTAGCGATGAATGCCTTATCCAACTCAGGCTTTGCGGCCAGGAATGCAGGCGCGACATTGCTAAATAAAGATGGCTTGGTGGGTGAAAGATGTTGTGCTTTTGCAGTAAAAGTGAAACACACTATTACACAAAGCAACAGGGCTTGATTCATGATTTTCATGGTAAGGATTTTGGTTTTCAATGTATCGGACAACCATAAAACGACACTACAGTAAAAAAATTATACTGTTTTTTGAAAAAAAATCCTTTTATGTAAAAGTTGAGAGAAAGTACTTGATTATATTAGTATTAATACTGTCCTGTACTTAGTAAAACCAACGTACAAGCCTCCTGGGTAAGAATACCATTTTCCCTGGCAGTTGCTGATAATTCATCATTTTCGGCGCCAGGATTAAAAATTATGCGTTTAGGCTTTTGCGATAAAATGTAATCGTAATATTGTTTTTGATTAGTAGCATTCATATATACTGTTACGGTATCGAGGTCATTAATTTCAGTCTTTTGCGTAATTACCTGCACGTTTTCAATTTTACCTTCACGTCTGCCTAACGCGATAACGTCATGACCTTTTGATATAAGCATTTGTACAGCGATGTTGCTATAACGGGCAGGATTAGGTGAAGCGCCAAGTACCAGTGTTTTTTTATTTATCATAAGGTATTAATTCAAAAATTTTGCTTTCAATTCAGGCGTGGGAATCATACATTCATTTGTGTGGCCAAACCACTTGTAACGATTTTTCGCTATTCCGTTATAAATCCTGTCCCTGATAAAAGGAGGAACAATTATAAATACACGCATAAGCGGCCAAAATCCACTTAAGTGCCTGCAAACTTTCAATGCTGCCGTGGAACGCATATATACATTTTTGTCTTCAATGAAGATAAAAGATCGCATTTCGCCTGTTGGCAGCTTATGATTTGCGAGCAATTTATGAGCGGTTTCTGTTTGCAATGGGGCAAACAGGATATTGTTTTTTTTGTCTCTTTTTATAACAAAGTTTACGGCGCTGTTACAAAGGTTACAAACACCATCAAATAATATGATTGATTGTTGGGACATCTATAGCAAAATTACTAAAACTCCGTTCCATGGGTTGCTTTTATCATCTTATTGATTAAAAAAGGGAAGCGCTTTATTATACTGATAAATATGTTGGTCATTCGTTCTTTTCCAAATAATTTTTGAATCATGCGGCCATTACTCAGTCTTTTTTCGAATTGTTTCTTCCATTTTGTGCTGTATTGTCTTTCCATTCTTTTTCGTGAAATCTTTTTGTTTAAAAAAGAGTTGATAGATTCAAAAGCAATTTTAGCAGAATGAAAAGCCATACTCATTCCATTTCCACAAAGCGGCGTTATCATTCCTGCCGAATCTCCTGTCATCAACACATGGTTCTCCACCTGCGTTTTTTTATCAAAACTTATTTGTGAAATAGTAACAGGTTCTTTAAAGAGAAACTCAGATTCAGAAAAAATTGTTTTTAAAAATGGGTTCCTGTACAAAATATTTTTTTCCATTTCTTTGATGGAACTATTATTCTCTTTAAGATTCCTGGCCGTGGTAAGGTAACACAGGCAATAAGTATCATTCTCAACTTTAGAAAGGCCGCAATAGCCATCTTTAAAATTATGCAATGCAATAGTGTCCGACGGAAAACCAGTTTTGACGTGGTATTTAACGCCGATATAATTATTCAATTTCCCCGGCTTTTGTTTGATAAATTCCCTTGACCACTTTATATCGATATTACTTCTTTTTCCATAACTCGCCGCTACTACTTTACAAAGCACCTTTCCTCCATCGTAAACGAGGTTAAAGGTTTTGTCATTAAAAATAACGTCAGTTACTTTTGTTTTTTCTTTTAATAATACGCCGTTATCAACTGCGATTTTCTGCAATTCATTATCAATAAAATACCGGCTTATGCCAATACCTCCAAAATCAAGTTCACTTCTGATGAAATCACCGTTAGGCGAAGAGACAATGAGCTTTTTTATAATTGGCAAATCAAGTTTTGAAAGATCAAGTCCAAGGCTTTCGATAAAACGCCGGCTTTCCAGGCTTATATATTCACCGCAAACCCTGTGGAATGGATATTTTTCCTTTTCAAATAAAATAACCTTGTGACCAGTTCTTGAAAGTAAAATTGAAAGCGACAAACCGGCAAGTCCACCTCCAATAATTCCCACATCAAAAGGGGTTAAAATATCTTCAGAACTTTTATTTGTTAAGTCGTCATTCAATTTTATTCGAAGTTTTTATGGGGGATATGTGATTGATTTTTGTTTTCAGATAAGCTACTTACTTATTATTAAATACCTGAAAGCCCATTTCCATTCAATAGAATATTTATCAATACCAGCACTTTTAAATATAGCTTGCCATTCATTTTCTTTAAACCCGCGAAGCACTGAAAGCGGCGCATCATTTTTTACAAGATATGATTTTGAAAAAAGTTTGGTCGCGGCTTTAATAAAATTATATGCCAGCGGATGCCTATGCAAATCATTAATGAAAAACCCAACCACAGCATTCTGTTTCATCCACTGAAACATTTCTAGAAGTTCATTTTCATTAAAATGATGGCAAAAAAGTGATGAGAAGATTATGTCAGGTTTTCCCTCTTTGAAAGTAACTTTCTTATAATCAGAACTGATAAAATTTACATTTTTGACTCTCAAATGTTTTCTTGCAAAAGCAATGCAATCGGGGTTGATATCCACACCTTCAAACCTGGCAACAATATTATTTCTTTTACAATAATCATAGATAGCATTAATGTTATCTCCCCCGCCACAACCAATTTCACACACGGAAATAGTTTCTTTATTTCCTGCTAATTTTTTAAATCCTTTGATT
>JBKJRY010000137.1:0-4973 GCA_046593045.1 Chitinophagaceae bacterium
ATGTTCTTTGCAGATTTGTAAACATGATTACTACCGATGGCTTCTTTATCCTTATCTGTTTTTTCAGATTTTCAATCAACGAATGTGTAACATCATTTTTTTCAAAATATAATTTCAACCCGTATTTGAACTCTTTCTTAAAAGCTGATTCAATCGTTTTTTCATCAAATGAAATTTCATCAGGCCATGTAAAATGGACTACTTCAATTTTTGTTTTAAGCGGCTGTGCAAAAGCAACTACTTTTTCTATTTCGGTTCTATAGTTTCGTAAATCTGTTGCATACAATATACTTTTTATATCAGCCACTTTGTAGTTTTTAGGAACAGCAAGTACCGGTATTTCTGACTTTGTAATGAGATTGCCGGTATTGGTGCCAAATATTTTTTTAAACTTTCCGGCCCCTCTTGTACTGATGCAGATATAATCAATACCGGAAGTTTCCCTGCAATACTCAAGAATAGAAATATCAGCACTGATACCCTCGATAATGATAGTAGAATATTTACCCACTTTCACATTCATTTGTCGGTATATATCTGTAATAAATTTTTCAAATTTTGTGCTGCATAATTCTTTTTCCTCTTCAGCATATTTTTCAAAATTGGCATCCGACCACTTTGCAACCCTTAAAATATTGAGTACATGTACAAAGACTAATTCAAGTTTTTGCCGGGTAGCCCAATGAATCGCATACCTGACACCACTTTTTGAATTAGCTGAAAAATCAGTTGGAACCAGTATTTTTTTCATGATAAATAATTTAAAATCAGTTGATGATAGTTGAATTTTACAATGGGATAGCTGATACAATTTTGAAGTGCGGACTCTGCAAAGCAAATTTTTTTTTCATTTGGTTACTATGACAATTATCACTACATAAAATGATTATTGTCATTCTTTTTAAAAGCCTGAACTAAGTTTCTTAATATATGCATGGGTAGATTAAGCTTATATCTGTTTAAGTATTTAAAAAACCTGTAGGGCAATTATATCTTCGTATATTTTTTTAACGTCATCCGGTTTGCATAATTGTGTGCCGGGATGCAAAGTTGCCGCCGTACCGCAGGCAACTTCATAATGTATAGCTTCCTTCAGCGTTTTGTTATTTGCCAAACTGTAAACAATTCCAGCCACCGTGCTGTCGCCTGCGCCCACAGTGCTTCTCCTCTTTACAGGGGGCGCCGCAACTCTGTAAACATCTTTTGCCGTTATCATTATTGCACCGGCAGAACCCATAGAAACGGCTATGGCTTTACAACCCGTTTGAGTGATTATTTTTCTTGCAGCATTATCAATTTCCTGTAGCGCCAGTTCTTCCTTGCCAACAAGCATACTTAGCTCACCAAGGTTTGGTTTTATTAAATATATTTTTTCTTTCATCGCCTGTTGCAATGCTTCACATGATGTATCAACAATAAGTTTACTATTTTTTTTATTTGCAATTTTAGCAACTCTTGCAAAAATATCTGTGGGCACTCCCGGTGGCAAACTTCCACTGGCAACAATAAAATCTGCGTTTACATTTTTTATTAATTCTAAACATTGCTGCCATTCGGTTTGTAATAATTCCTGACCAGGCATCCCAAATCTGTATTGTTGATTCGCAGAAAGATCAAGCACAATCATATTTTCCCTTGTATGCTTTTCTGTCTTAACCACTAAGCTTTCTATTCCTTCATTTTCAAGAAGTGTTTGTAAAAACTTACCTGAGTAACCTCCTGCTGGATAAATGGCAGTTGCAGTGCCACCTAATTGTTTTATTGCTCTTGCAACATTAATTCCGCCACCGCCAGGCTCAAAGGTTGGTGTTGAGCATTTCAATTTTTTTTCCGGAGCCAATGCATTTACGGAAGTGCTTTTATCAATACAGGGATTAAAGGTTATGGTTAAGATATTTCTCATTAATAAATCATAAAATTTTACATCAAACCCAAAAGATATTGCTTAGGATATTATTGCTCTGTGGCGGGATTAACCATTGTTGTTTTTATATTTTATTATTAAATCCTAATTTAATTCTTAACTCAATTATTAAACACCAAAGGTGAATTTTTTGTATGCGGAAAGCGTTACACTTTTAAAGAGAAATCTTACACATATCACATGTTTTAAAACGGCAGCCCTATAGGCGTAGGACAATCAAAAGCATTAGCCTGTTTAAGTACTTCTGTATTTTTTAAAAAACCATACTTTCAAAATGTCTGCTGTAAAAATGTATGCAGCAACAATAGAAACCATTATGCCTAAATTCAGCAGGCGCATAGGCACTAAGCCCACTTGCTTTGCGAAGGGCATAAAAGGAAGTGCAATCGTAATAATTAATCCGAGAACGCTTAACAGGAGGAGGTACTTACTGGGCTTGCTTTTAAAAAAGTTTTTATGGGTGCGCAAAATAAAAAGTATAAATAATTGTGTGAGGACTGACTCGATAAACCAGCCTGTTTGAAAGGCTGATTCTTTCACTTTTAAAACATACAACAGGGTAAGAAAGGTTATGACATCAAATATGGAACTATGAATGCCAAAAATTACCATGTAGTTTTGTATGAATTTTAAATTCCATTTGCCCGGTTTGTGTAATTGTTCTTCGTCAACATTGTCCGATGCAATAGTTAAGTAGGGAAAAGCAGTAATGAAATTGGTTAATAAAATTTGCTTTGGAAGCATTGGCAGAAAGGGTAATATGAGTGATGCAACTGCAACGCTAAACATATTTCCAAACGTAGAACCGGTATTAATGAATATGTATTTTAGGGTGTTTGCAAATGTTTTTCTTCCTTCTTTAATACCATCTACCAATACAGATAAGTCTTTTTCCATCAGCACAAAGTCAGCGGCTTCCCTGGCAACATCTACTGCATTTTCAACTGAGATGCCTATATCAGCCTCATTGATAGCAGCCACATCGTTTATCCCATCGCCCATGTAGGCAACCGTATAGGTTTTTCGTAAACAATGAATGATCCTTTCTTTTTGTTGCGGTTCTACTTCTGCAAAAATGTGTACTCCTTTTACATTGTGTACCAGCGCTTCTGTGCTGATGGTGGCTACATCCTTTCCTGTCATTATTATAGGATTTACAATTCCAATACTTACCGCTATAGATTTTGCCACATTTTTATTGTCGCCTGTTATAATTTTTAAATTTACCTTCAGTTTTTTTAGTTCGTTTATGGTATCTGTAATTCCCGCTTTCACAGGGTCTTGCAGCAAAATAAAACCTGCAAAAGTCATGGCTGTTTCATCTTCTTTTGTAATGCTGTTTTGTGAAATGTTTTTATAACATAATGCAATTGCTCTCAATCCATCTACTCCATATTGTTCAAACTGTTTATCAAGTTGCTGCTGTTTATTTGAGATTGTTTCAATGCTGCCATCAGCTAAGCGAATGTTGGTGCAAATACCTGCAACCTGGTTATATGCTCCTTTACTAATGAGTAGTTTTTCTTTGCCTGTATCAACAGCTATGCTTAACCGTTTCCGAATAAAGTCGTAAGGAATTTCACCGATTTTTTCAGGAAGAGGCGTTGTTGTTATGTTCAATTTTATCAGCGCCTCATCAATCGGATTTGCATAGCCGGTTTCAAAATTTGCATTCCAGAACGCAAGTATTTTTACATATTCATCATCCTTGCCCAATGGGCCTGTTATCCCTTTTATAATGATGGTACCTTCTGTAATAGTTCCTGTTTTGTCGGTGCATAATAAATTTACTTCGCCCAGGTTTTGTATAGAAGCCAGTTTCTTAACAATCACTTTTTTGGCCAGCAACCGTTTCGCTCCGGCACTCATAGCTATAGTTGTTATTGCAGGCAGCAACTCTGGCGCCATTCCTACAGCCAATGCCAATGCAAACAATGCCGATACAATTACACTTTTATGATTGAGTAAATTAACAACTAAAATAAAAACAGAAAGCGCCAGGGTAATCTTCATCAGGAAAAAGCCAAAGTCTTTAATCCCTTTTTCAAAAGTGGTTTCTACATTGGATGAAGTGCTTTGTACAATACTTCCAAAAATGGTATTGTTGCCTGTTTCAATTACTATAGCTTTTGCAGTTCCGCTTACAATATTGGTTCCTTCCCACAGGCAATTGGCGCGTTTGGACAATTGGGTATGTTCATCAATAACACCGGCTTCTTTCCTTTCAGGATATGATTCCCCGGTAAGACTAGCTTCGTTTACGTTTAGTTCATTCGCTTCAATCAGCAGGCAGTCGGCGGGTATCATATCACCGGCGTTAAATAAAACCACATCTCCCTGCACAACACTGGAAGAAATAATTTCCTGCGGCACTCCATCACGCATAACGCTGCTTTTTAAAGCAATCATTGATTGCAGTTTTTCTACAACTCTGCCAGCATTTCTTTCCTGAAAAAAACTTAATAAACCAGTTGATAAAAGAATAAATAAGATGATGATAACATTAGAAATATCGCCCAAAAAAGCAGATAGAATTACAGCTCCTACCAGCAGGAGCATTAAGGGACTTTTGAATTGCCCGATAAAAAGAAGGAAGTCTTTTAAGAAAGCAGATTTCTTTTTTTTGCTAATGCCTGATTGTTTTAAAATGTCTTCGGCTTTCTCCTGGGTTAATCCCTTGTCTGAGGAATTTAGTTTTTGAAACCAGTAGTTGTTATCAAATTGCCAAAAGGTGTTGGGGGAACTTGATTTCATTTTGAAGAAAAGTTTGTTTTGTAATCAAAGATCAAGACAAATAATGTACATTCAGCAATTTAAAATCTTCAGAAAATTCATACACTCTTGGAATACCGGTGGCAATATTAACTTCTGAAATTTCGCCTGCACTCAGCTCTTCTAAATACATCATCAGGGCACTTAAACTATTGCCATGAGCTCCCAAATTTCGCAAACATCGAGAACCATAGGTAATGAGTTTCAGAGGGAGGGATATATTTATTATTCCTTTAACATGTGTTGATTTTAGAGGATTTTTTCTACTTTCAAATCA
>JBKJRY010000237.1:0-2690 GCA_046593045.1 Chitinophagaceae bacterium
GTCAAAGAATGCAACGCTAAGTGGCAAAGCAAAAAATTCTTTGCTCCTTTGTTTTCTTTGCGTGAAATTTCTTAAATCTGTGCTAATTGTCACAGACTAATCTTTATTATTAGCAGACATTTGCTTTAAAATCGAGCGTTTTTTATGATAGAAATTTTAAAACAACCCTGGGCATGGTACGTCGCAGGTCCTTTAATAGGTTTGATGGTTCCTCTACTATTAATTATTGGCAATAAAACTTTTGGCATTTCATCTTCGCTGCGGCATATATGTGCTGCATGTATACCTGCTAAGATTCCATTCTTTAATTACGAATGGAAGAGAGAGGCTTGGAACCTTGTTTTAGTATCGGGTGTGTTAATTGGTGGAATCATTGCTGCAGCATTCTTTTTGAACAATCAGCCAGTTCAGGTAAATCAAAAATTAGTTAGCGAACTGTCAACTTATGGAATTACCGATTACAATTCCTTAGTGCCCCAACAACTTTTTAACTTCCGGGCATTGTTTACACTCAAGGGTTTTATATTGATAATCGGAGGAGGTTTTTTAGTAGGCTTTGGAACACGGTATGCCGGAGGCTGTACTTCCGGTCATGCCATCATGGGGCTTTCTAATTTGCAGCTTCCTTCGTTGATTGCAACTATTTGTTTTATGGTCGGTGGCTTTATAATGGCTAATCTTATTCTTCCATTTATTTTAATGCTTTAATGTATGAATGATACAACAACAATAAAAACCAAAGAAACCAATACAGATTTTGAAGTGCGTTCTTTAGATAACATTTCTGCTGAAGCAGAACCACCAAAAGAGACGGTGCTATCTTATTTAAAATATTTAATTGTCGGTATTGCATTCGGAATAATATTAGTTAAATCAGAAGTGATTTCATGGTTTCGCATACAGGAAATGTTTCGGTTGCAAAGCTTTCATATGTATGGGGTAATTGGTTCTGCGGTTGTTACAGGAATTATTTCTGTACAGCTAATTAAAAGGTTTAACATCAAAACGCTTAGCGGGGAAAAGATTGAACTGCCACAGAAGAAATTCAACAAAGGACAAATTTATGGCGGATTGCTTTTTGGTTTTGGATGGGCGCTTACCGGAGCTTGCCCTGGTCCTATGTTTGCACAAATAGGTACGGGTGCACTGGTAGTTATTGTTGCGTTGCTTAGTGCTATTGGTGGCACATGGGTTTATGGATTAATAAGAGAAAAGTTGCCGCATTAATTTACTTTTAAACCCAATCACTTTACTAAAAACATAAAAAAATACTATGAAATACTTTCTTCTTTTATTAACCGCCCTTATACTTTTTAACGTCAATTCAGATGCCCAAAAAAAGCAGCATAAAATAGTGTTTGATATGGCAGGCAGTGATACTGCCGACCATAGTGCAGTTATAAGGCAGGTAAATAATGTGTTAAAGGCATCTCCCTCCAGTAAGGTAGAAATTGTTTTCCATGGCAAAGCGGTGTATGCGTTGGTAAAAGATAAAACAACTGTGAAAGAAAAAATTGATGACTTGGTTAACAATAAGCATGTAGTTATAGCTGCTTGCAACAACTCGCTTATTCGTTTTAATTTAACTAAGGATGATTTGATATCATCTGCCATTGTAGTACCTGTGGCAATACTTGAGCTTACCGATAAACAGGAGAAAGGATGGAGTTATATTAAGGCAGGGCATTAATCCATTCTTAACATACCTGGCTTTTCCAAATTAATTTTGTAGTACAACACATTCGTACTTCCGCTAATAACCCGGCGGCAGCGGTTATTATGGCAACGGCAATAAAGGCAGCAGTAATTCCAAACCGGTCGGCTATTATTCCCGAAAGTACTGCGCCTATTACGTATCCGCTGTCACGCCAAAAACGAAATATACTCATGCTCTGTGCCCTTTGATGCGGATGTGTATTTTCTGCAATTACAGTTAGAAAATTTGGATATACCAATGCTGTTCCCACACCCAATAATATCATGGCTAATACATCAACCCAAACAGAAGCAGCAATGGTAATTACAAATAAGGCAACTGCCTGCAGCATCATACCGCCGGTAATTAATTGTTTTTTACAATAGGTATCTCCAAGTTTGCCGGTAAACAATTGTCCTATTCCCCAAACTATTGGGTACATGCCTGCAACTAAACCAACCTGTTGCAACGAATAATTTTTTTGTAATAATAGTATAGGCAATAAGCCCCAAACAATACCATCATTCAGATTATTGATTAAGCCGTTGATGGTAACTGAACCCATATTACGATGCTGATAAGATGAAGCTTTCCAAACATTTTTAAGCAATGGTATCCTGCTTTCTTTAGCCTCCTGATGCACAAATGCGGCAGTATCCTTTACAAAAAATAATGTGAGAAAAAATCCTGCAACAGAAAAGAAAATGCCGGGAACAAACGGATAAAATGCAAAGCCTTTTGCATCGGCAATCCCTGCTGATAAATAAGCAGCTAAACCTACAGCAAGATAGCCTGCAAATTCATTAATGCCCATTGCAAGTCCACGGTCTTTCTCACCCACCAAATCTATTTTCATAATAACTGTGGATGACCATGCCAGCCCTTGGTTTATACCCAAAAAAATATTGGCAACAATAATCCAGTTCCACGACGATGCATACATTAGTAAAAAAGGAACCGGCAATGCTGCTATCCATCCAATTATTAATACCTG
>JBKJRY010000328.1:0-21023 GCA_046593045.1 Chitinophagaceae bacterium
ATACGGGCTAATATCCAGGGCGGTATTGAAATAGGTTTTGATGCCACCACTGCAAGCCTTATTGCAGCGCAAACCGTAAAAGGTGCCGCAGAATTATTATTGCAAAAAGGAACTCACCCCGAGCAGGAAATTGATAAAGTTACCACACCCAAAGGCTGTACGATCGCGGGATTAAACGAAATGGAACACCGTGGCTTTAGCTCCTCATTAATAAAAGGAATTGCCGTAAGCTTTAATAAGATTGGTAATAGTTAAGTTACGTCGCTTTTTAAAAGATTAATTTGCGAATTCAATAGCAGCGCTGTCCCTGGTTTAAATTTGAAATTCTAAATTGAGTCTATCCTGAATATATTTTCAATAACATTTTTATTTGTTGCCAGTTGTTTTACTTCGGCGGCACAATATAAAAAATATGTTTATCAGCAGCCCAAAATGGGCTCTCCATTTAATATATTGATATATGCCACAGACTCTGTCGAAGCTGGGGAGGCGGCAGTTGCAACATTCAAAATGATAGATACGCTCAACGAAATTTATAGCGATTATCTGCCAGGGAGTGAACTGAACAGGTTATGTGCCACCTCAGGCACAGGATCGTGGATAAAAGTTTCTGAACCCCTATTTACCATTATACGAGAATCCCGTTATGCGGCTGAAATTAGTTCCGGAAGTTTTGACGTAACCATGCTCCCGGTTATCAGGCTGTGGCGCAAAGCCCGGCAGGAAAAAAGACTTCCTGGTAATGAGAATTTGAAGGCTGCCATGCAACTGGTAAGTTATAAATATATTGAGCTTGATACTGCCAATTGTTCTATACGATTGCACAAAGCCGGTATGCAAATAGATCTTGGAGGAATTGCGAAGGGGGAGACAGGCCAAAGGGCCTATGCACGACTATGTGAATTAGGTTTTCCATATTCATTAATTGATGCAGGCGGCGATATAGTGGCAGGAAAAGTTCCTGCCCAAATAGATGGATGGAAAATAGCCATTAATCTTCCGGGGACAGACGAACTGATGAACCACCAATTATTCCTGCAGAATAAAGCAGTGGCTACTTCCGGAGATGTTTACCAATACACAGAATTGAATGGAACTCGTTATTCGCATATAATTGATCCGTCAACAGGATATGCCTTGACCAATTCGAGGAATGTAACTATAATAGCCGATAATGGTGGTGATGCGGATTGGCTCTCCACAACATGCAGCATTTTGCCAATAAAAAAGGCACTGAAATTAATTAAGAAATTTTCATCCGCGGAGGTTCAAATAGCGGTGTTGAAAAATAATAAACCTTATTTTTATCGTTCAAGTGGTTTTACATCTTACTTTAAATGAGAAATTTTAGTCAAAAAATTTTTATTTTATGTTTGCTGATTCAGCTAAATAGTTTGCCAGCAGTAGTTGTGGCGCAAGCTGATGAGGCTTCTTTCAAAAGCTATGAACAGGCAATTCCGGGAACCGAAATAAAATTCAAAATGATGCCTCTTAATGGTGACAGTTATATGATGGGAAGTGCTACGGTGGAAAAAGGTAGGGAAAAGGATGAAGGGCCTGCAAAAGAAGTTTCGATATCTCCGTTTTGGATAGGTGCTAACGAAGTGACTTATGATGAGTATGATGCTTTTTTTAAAGATGAAACTTTTACGAGAAACGAGCCTGCGGCCGACGCTGTTACCAGGCCTAGCCCTCCCTATATTGACCTTACCCTTGGAATGGGCAAGCAAGGCGGGTTTCCTGCTAACAGCATGTCGCAATACGGCGCATTAATGTATTGCCGTTGGTTATATGAAAAGACAGGTGTTTTTTATCGCCTGCCCACAGAAGCCGAATGGGAATATGCGTGCCGGGCCGGAAGTACCACAGCCTATCCCTTTGGAAATGATACGACAGGCCTAAGTGATTACGCATGGTATGCGAATAACAGTGAAGATAAATATCATAAGACAGGTCTTAAAAAGGCCAATAAATTTGGACTATATGATATTATGGGAAATGTTACGGAATGGACACTTGATCAGTATGATGAAGATTATTTCAACAAAGCGGAAACATCTTCAGAAAATCCTGTTATTAAACCAACGGCCAGGCATCCGCGAACTTTGAAAGGAGGAAATTACCGGGATGCTGCAGTAGCTTTGCGAAGTGCAAGCCGGTTGAAGTCTGATCCTGCCTGGAACCGAAGGGATCCACAAATACCGAGAAGCAGATGGTGGAATGCAGATGCGCCTTTTATCGGTTTTCGAATAGTAAGACCTGCAGTTAAGCCTGCCAAAGAAGAAATAGATAAGTTTTTTGCACGGTATCTGGATAATTTTTAATAATTTTTCATCATAACACTCTTCATCACTTAACGATAAAACTGTAATATGAACAAAGAAACTGATTCACAATCAAGAAGGCGGTTTTTAAAACAAACTTCGCTTGCAGCAGGAGGAATACTTGCTATGCCAATTCTCACAAAAGCCAATTATTTTTCAGGCTCGGCGGATACAATTAAAATTGCATTGGTTGGATGCGGCGGCAGAGGTACAGGAGCTGCTGTACAGGCGCTCAGTACAAAACAAAATGTACAGATTGTTGCCATGGCAGATGCATTTCGCGACCGGCTCGACGATAGCTATAAAAACATAAATGATGCCTTAAAAGAAAATGGTACAAGCAACCGTTTACAGGTAAAAGAAGAAAATAAATTTGTGGGATTTGATGCTTATCAAAAAGCTATTCCACTTGCTGACGTGGTGATATTGGCTACTCCTCCGGGCTTCCGGCCTATACATTTTGAGGAAGCAATCAAGCAAAACAAGCATGTATTTATGGAAAAACCTGTAGCAACTGATCCTGCCGGTATTCAAAAAGTATTGCAAGTTGCCGAAGATGCGAAGAAGAAAAAGCTGAATGTTGTGGTTGGATTGCAGCGGAGATACCAAACGTCTTATCTTGAACTCATGAAACGCATTAAAGATGGCGCAATTGGGGACATAGTATCAGCCCAGGCATATTGGAACAATGATGGAGTTTGGGTGCGTCCGCGCAAACCAGGAATGACAGAAATGGAATACCAGATGCGCAACTGGTATTATTTTGTATGGCTGTGCGGTGACCATATAACTGAACAGCACATCCACAATTTAGATGTTATCAATTGGGCAATGGATAGTTACCCGGTAAGTGCCCAGGGAATGGGCGGAAGGGAAGTAAGAAAAGGAAAAGACTATGGCGAAATCTTTGACCATCATTATGTAGAATTTCAATACGGCGATGGAACTCTTTTAAACAGCCAGTGCAGGCATATAAAAGGGACCATGAGTAAGGTAGATGAATACATAGCTGGTACAAAAGGGAGGGTATATTTCGACAATGCACGAATTACTGATCTGAAGGGGAAATTGATATATCAGTTTGATAAGAAAAATGAGAATCAGCCATACCAGGCAGAGCACGATGAGCTGTTTGGAGCCATTGCAAAAGGCGAATATAAATTTTGGGATGCGGAGCGGGGAGCAAAAAGTACTATGACTTCAATCCTCGGCAGAATGGCTACTTATTCCGGGCAGGAAATTGAATGGGATAAAGCAATTAACTCAGGTATCAACATTCACCCCGCAGAATATGCGTGGGATGCGAAGATGCCGGTTATGCCAAACGATGCAGGGTTATATGCTGCCGCGGTTCCTGGCGTTACGAATTATGATATGGCGGTTAAGTAAGGAAAACCCGGCTGTCATATAAAAGAAATGAAGAACTAAGATTGGCTTTGACTACATTAAAGTGTCAGCACTTTTGAACCTTCTTTGCGATAATTTTTGAGATAGTTTATGCCTGCTGCACACGAAGATGATGAGACAGCCGCATCCTGTAAGCGTTCATAGCAGTATTGCCCAGTTTCTTTATAAGCTGGTAGTTTACAATTACGCCAATAACCGCACCTATTCCCGGTATTAGTTGTGCCATTTTTGCAAGATCTATATGATCCCTGTATTCCTGTTGAAAGCTATGCCAGTCAAAAGAATGAATGTCATCGGGAAGTTCTTTAACCTTCTCTTCCCAGTTTTGTATTTGTTCGTATATAATCTGCCGGTATTTTTGGCTGCTGAAGGCAAGCTGAAAAATGTATAAAATGTACAAGCGTTCCTTATAATCCTTCACATCAAAACCATACATAGCCGCGATATCAAAGAGCAACTTTATTTTTATTCCAAGCAAAACGGGGAAATCTACAAAACCAAGGAGGATTCCACCGGCGCCTGTGATGCCGCCTTCAACTGCGGCGGTTTTTTTATAATTGTCTATTTTTTTTAAAATGGCATCCTCGGCTTCTTCTATTGAATTGAAGTTATTTTTTTTGGAAGCTGTATATTTCGATCCAAACAATACCGCCCGTACCATTTGCTTAATAGTGACAGTAATTGCTTTGTGAATTTTTTGAGGAATAAATTTATTTATTTTGTCCTGCACCGCCTTGGATAATTTTCCTGCAACAGATGGCCGCCTGGTCATTTTCTTTTGCCATCCTTTTAGTTCCAACTCAATTTTATGTTGATACCAGTTTATCATAATTTCAAAGATAGTTATACTTTTTACCGGCTATAAACAATTATCTTCTCGTATATGCCTAAGTGTTACCTCCTTATTTTTTTTTGAGTCACTTGTGCTTTTTAATTGAAAAAGAATCTAATTCATTGGGTGAGGCCATTGTAAAATGATGACAATGGGATTCTATAAAACAGTGGATAATTACCGCGGTATATTCAATAACACAAAATTATGATGCGATCGATAAATCCTGTAATTAATATCAATAAAAAACCACCGGGATCCTGGTAGTTTTTTTATTGAAAAAATTTCTATTATTAATTGGTTAATTAAATCAAAATCACTCCATCCCTTTGAAACCAATCGTACATTACTGCGTCTTTTTGATCTGTCTCTTCTTTTAATCTTTGTAATTCCTTTTTTAATTGTTCCATGTTTTTCCTGGTTTCAATCTGGGCTTTTTTTAATTCCTCCTGTATTTGATGTATGTTTATTTCCTTAAGTTTTTGCATCGACTGCTTAAACTCTTCACTGTTCATGTGCTTTTTCGCATCCTCCATGCTTTTTTCAACTTCAATTTTTATTTTTTTATGATCTATTTTTTCTAATGAGTTTTTGATATCCTTATTCACTTTTTTCCAGTCAATGCTTTTTAGAGAAGCATCAATATTTTTTTGCATTTTTTCAAAATCGATTTCCGATAAGGAAAGTTGAACGTCTTTTGCGATTTTTTCAAAATCTATTTTTGCTAATGCCACATCCACCTCAGCCAAAATTTTAGTTATATCGATATTAATGTTTATATCATTTTTTGGAACCGTATCAGTTAGCTGTCTTTTTTCAGTTTGAACAATTTGATCAGTCGAAGAGCCGGAATAAGGATCCCGAAATGCCATTGAACTAATAAGTACAAAAGTAACAATGATGAATCTGCCGAAAGGGCGGGAGAATGAATTGAATGATTTCATAACACTTGATTTTTGATTACGAATAATGTCGTAGTCAAATATACGATTCATTTCGTATTTTATACAATTTCATAATATTTTTTTAAATAAATTATAAAGAGATAGTGACAGTAAGAAAATAACGACTTTTATCATGGTCAAATATTATCAAAACGATAATGGTCAGACGCCTCAGTCGGTGTTAATTCCGTTCTGGATATGACATTATGAATTTTTAATTGGCATACATTCGTTCATAACTAAAAAGTACTTCTATGAAAAAAATAATGGCTCTTCTGTTCCTGGTTATTTGCATTAATTCATATGGTCAGGATGCTGATGAAAAGAAAGACGAGAATAAAGGGTTTAAAAAAGAAAGATTGTTTACAGGCGGTAGTGTGAGTGCAGGATTTTCAAGTTATTCAACGATCCTGGGGATTACGCCTCAATTTGGATATAGCTTAACCGATTGGGCCGATGCAGGAATTACCGTCAATCTCAACTATACTTCACAAAGAGATTACCAGTATCCCGGTGATAAATTGCGACAAACTGTTTACGGGCCTGGAGCATTTGTGAGATTATTTCCCGTAAAATTTTTATTTGCGTCCGCCCAGTATGAATACAACCTTATACATTTGAAATATGTTCCTGCTGGTAATAGTGGTTATACACCTGATAAATCTAATTTGAACGCAAGCAGTCTTTTAATAGGTGGTGGTTATGCCGGCGGTAGAGAAAGAGGAAATAATACCTATTATTATATTTCAGTTTCATGGGATCTCCTTGGCGATAATAATTCACCTTACATAGATGGTTTTGGAAGAGCCAATCCCATTATCCGGGCGGGCTATAATATTGGTCTTTTCCAGGGCCAGGAAAGAAGAAGAAGATATTAAACTGAGAGTTTTTTGAAATACTTAACGGAATTTAAGGCTAAACAGTGTTCGTCTTTCGCGGTCAGGGGTTTCCTTTTACCTGATTAGTGTAACGGTACCTTTTTGTGAAACTACTTTGTCGAGGTAATCCACTCCCTCGATAATCCAGACATAGACCTGTGAATCCTGGGGAGATCCCTTAAATGTACCATCCCATCCTTTATTTTGGACATTTGTTGAAAATATTAACCGGCCTCGCCTGTCGTAAATCCTGAAATATTTTATAAATTTCATGCCTATAGGAATTGGCTTGAAAACATCATTCCGGCCATCCCCATTGGGTGTAAAAGCACTCGGGACGTAGAGCCCTGGTTTTACTTTGTATACAATGACGTTTATAGTATCAGTAGCATTACATCCCGCTGCACTTCTTACCTGCAGAACATATTGTTGATTATCTTGTAAAGTCGCGATAGGATTAGGTATAGTATTATTATTTAAACCGATAGGAGGCGTCCATAAAAAAACTTCAGCACCTGTTCCGGATAGCTGCAGCGGCTGATTTTCTACTACTATAGTATCACGCGGCCCTGCTTCGGCTACTATATCTTCTACATTTACTACAACAGTATCAAATGCCGGCTTAGGGCAACCCAAGATATCTCTTACACTCACAATATATCTTATAGATTCAGATGGTGTAGATACCGGATTTTGCAAGTTGGGGTCGCTTAAAAATACAGGAGGCGACCATAAATAAGAAGTGCCGCCGGTGGCAGTTAGTTGATAGCTGCCGGGATAACAAATAGTTGCATCAGGTCCGGCATCGGCCTTGGGATACGGTACAACCGCAACATTGATATTTCCGGCGAGGTTACATTTTCCGATACTTGCTGTCACATTAAACATAGTTTGAGTTGGTGGATATGCTATCGGATTTTTAGCAGTATCGTTATCCATTAAAGATGAAGGTGTCCATATAAAATGCAATGCGTCGCTTATAATATTTAATCTTACTGAGTCGGTTTGACAAATGGTAGTGTCGTTGCCCATATTTAATGTAACCTTATCTACCACTTTTACAACTACTGAACTTGTAGCAGTGCAACCGGCCGTCTCAGTTAAAGTTGCGCTGTAAGTTGTAGTTACTTTTGGGCTTACCAAAGGCGAGAAGCTATTTTGATTATTTATATTATATGCAGGCGTCCACACTATATTTCCAGTGCCCGTTGCCATAAGTTGAAGGGTATCTACCGAGCAAATAAGTGTATCGTTGGTTAATGAAAAAAGCGGTTTATCTACTATGGGTATAGTATCCTCGATGGTTTTCGAACATCCTTTGCTATTGGTTACCGTAAGTTGTACCGGGTAGTTCCCGATACTCATATATTTATAGGCGGGATTTTTCGAATGCGAAGTATCATCGGATGCATCGGGGTCACCAAAATCCCACCTCCAGGAGTCTACAAATCCATAATTTGTTTTCGTCAAATCCTTAAATTGTATGTCTGTATTTAAACAGCGTCCTACATTAGTAAAATCAGGAAAGAAGCCCGGATAAACTTTTTGGATTTGTGTTGCAGAATCAGAGCATTGCTGCCCCCTGTTTATTACTAACTTATAAATAAAGACCCCCGTATCAGAATAAAGGTGTGTAGGACTGGGCAAAAAAGATGTGTCGGCAGACCCGGAAGCTGGATCACCGAATGTCCAAAAAAATGTTTTATTAAGGGGGGAATTATTAAAGTTTTTAAAGGTTACATTAAATCCATCACAGCTAACAGATTGTGGATCTAATTTGGCGCCGGCAAAATCGCAATCTGTAACATTTACAATAAAATCCTTTTTATGTTGCCCGAGCAATACACCATTTTTGTATGAATTAACTGACACACTAACTACATATTTCCCTACATCTGGCGCTATTCCACTAATAATACCTGTTTTTGAATCAATTGTTGCCAAGTTGCCCAACGGGGTTAAAAATCCAAAATTATTGGTATAGCTAACAGAAGCATAAGGGGGAGGCGCCGGGTTTATATTTGCGGAATTCTGTGCGGAACCTCCATTGTCTGCAGGTGTAAAAGTATAAACCAGAGAATCGCCATCCGCATCCACAGCACCAAAATTTAAGTTGAAAGGCTTATTCCTGCAAATCGCGTCTATACTGGTATTAAACTTCGGTGAGTTATCACTAATATATGGGATGATACTACTATAAGTAGAGCCGGTGCCACCTACGCCTGGGGAATTAAATACATTTTGCAGTGGGTTTACCCTGCAGCAGGTCTGGTAAGAAGCTGTGTATCCTTTGCCATTTGCCGGTAAATCGATAACCATAGTGAATACACCAACATGATAATTAAGTGTCGGCGGGTTAGTTATGCATGAAGGAAAAGGGTTAACTATTACGGGATTCTCGTCACTTTTTGGTACATCATAGGGTTGACCGGTCGCGGGAAACTGGGTATTAGTATCATTATTAAAAATACCTATGAAAACACTGGTCGGCATAGCCGCACCGGTTGTAAGTTCGTCTCTGAAAAGTTTTAATGTTATCCTGTACTTACCCGAATTTGGAGCGGAACCTGGCCCCAGGTATTCATAAATCATTTCTCCCCCAACTATATGTGCTGCTTTACATGGCATTATCATGCAAATAAATAATCCAACAAGCAACAATTTCGACATGTCAAGGGTTGTATTAAATAAGGATTAATAGGCTTTAAATTACGCAAAAAAGCCTGTTGATGTTGATTAATTTTTTTTATTAACAAACATATTGTGATTCAGTTTACAGCTGGTTTAAGAACTGCTCCATAAATGCTGTTGATAATTTTTTCTCTTCCCACATACCCATGTGCCCGGAATGCTTCAACAGTTTAAAATAAGTTACCCGGGAAATATGAGATTGCTCTAAACCGGCCTGGAGTGGTACAGCAGTATCATGAACCCCCTGGATAAAAAATATTGGTTTTGCAAAAGATTTCAAAATGTGTGAACGGTCGGGCCTTTTCATCATGGCTTCGTAGTATTGAATCAATACCGGTGCGGTGAAATATTTTGAAAGTTCACTCAATTTTGCTACTAATTCCGGTGATTCGGTTTTTGTTTTTTCTGAAAACAAATTCGGGATAGTACTTTTTAAAAAAGCTTCAGGGCCATTTTTATTGATAAATGCTATTCCCTTATTTCTCGATTCTTTTTTTTGTTCATCATCTGCATAGCTGGTGGAATGAAACAACCCGATACCATTTATCAGTTCCGGATATTTTTCAGCAAAGGCCAGGGCAATATAACCTCCCATGCTATGCCCTATAATTGTAAACGCAGTTTCACCTTTTTTTATTTCAATATCAACAATCACTTTTACAGCATCCGCATAATTGGACATAGTGGTTTCACCTTTCAGCATTTCAGATCCACCACTACCTGGAAAATCAGGAATTATTACACGAAATCGTTCTTTAAGTTTATCAGCCTGGGAGTTCCATATGCGTCCGTCTTCTGCAAAGCCATGAAGCAGTATAACAGTCTTTCCTGCACCTTCGTCCCGGTAACATATTTTTTTATTTTGAAAGAGAACCTGCTTCATAATTAATTTTTTTCTGATAGAAAATATGGAATAAGCTCCTGAAAATTAAAATGGCGATAACAGGCATAAGCGCAGGGTTCAGTTGCTGTGGAAGGAAGAACCAGCACAGGAGTAAAAGGATATTAAAAACGGCGTATATCTTGTAATAAGTTATAGCAAACCGGCTTTTAGATTGAACATAAAAGGCCGCTATAACATTTACCGGCCACGCCCAAAGCAAATTATAATTATCCTTAACCATGTAATGTTCAGTGCCTGTCCACATTACTATGAAAATTATTCCAAACAAGCCAGTCATAAAAAAAAGGAATCCATCAGTCGCAAATAACAGTCTTTTGATGAATGCGTTTTTTGAAAAGCTTAGCATGACAATTATAAAAAACACGCAACTAAAAATAAAAAGAGGATGGGTGAATATATTTATTTTTTCCCCCGACAAAGCGGTCGTAAAGAGCGAATGTTTTTTATAAACCAATGGCCTGCTCCCGATCGTTGCACTGTCAAAAGAATTCATAAGGTAGTCCGGAAGGAACATTACTTCACGTGGCTTCATGTCCACATCAAGGCGACTGCCTAATAACAGGTCTATACCGAGTTTACTCCATTGTTTATCATTGTAATCCAGGTACTCATAAATCAGGTTGCGAAATGTAGCCTTCCTATGCAATATATCTTTGAAATACACCTGTGAAGAAGTCGTTTTTTCAACCAGGTCCCGTAAGCGCGTTGTGCAGTTATCAAAAGTAAAATCGTATTTATAATACCTGTTCTGCCCCATCAGGTTAGTCTGCAGCAGCAAGAGCATATTGTATTTTTCTGCGCAGGTTAAATTTAAAACCTGTTCAGTAATGCGACGGTTTTCCAACTGGTAGGAATAAATAAAATCTTCGAAATTTTCAGTAGATAAATAATATAGAAGCTTTCCGCGGATAAATTTTGTATAAAAGCCCGGTTCGTCAAAATTGAATGTTCCGTAATTATAAACGATATCACTATTACTAACAGAATTGGTTACACGAAAAGCGCTGTGACCGAAAGTGCTGTAAAGTTCGTCACCCGGGGAACAGGTAAGTAAACTAATTTTCAGGTTACAGGAATCTAGTTGAGAATATGCATTTTGGGAAAATCCAATTATGCATAAAATAAAAAACGCGGCAATTTTATTTTTTAAAATCTTCATTATTGCAAGGTAACAAGTATGATACTCCTTTACTATCGTCATCAGCAGTAGATAAATTTTCCATTTTTTCCCTACCTGCTGTAGTTCGGAGCTTCTCTTGTTATTTCTATATCGTGTGCATGGCTTTCACGCATGCCGGCATTCGTTATTTTAATAAAAGTCGCCTGTTGCAGGGACACAATATCTTTTGCACCACAATAACCCATTCCTGCACGAAGGCCGCCTGTAAACTGGTGTACAACTTCTGATAGAAAGCCCTTATATGCAACCCGTCCTTCGATACCTTCCGGAACGAATTTTTTGTTTTGTTCTTCGCCATTTTGAAAATAACGATCACTACTTCCTTGCGCCATAGCTCCAAGAGAACCCATGCCCCTGTATTGCTTGAATTTTCTGCCCTCGTAAATGATGGTTTCACCCGGGCTCTCTTCTGTTCCGGCAAATACGCCACCCATCATCACACAACTGGCTCCCGCTGCAATTGCTTTTACCATATCGCCGGTATAGCGAATGCCACCATCTGCGATAATGCCAATATTTTTATTTTTTAAAGCTGTGGCCACTTCAATAAGAGAAGTAATTTGTGGTACTCCTGCACCCGCCACTATCCGTGTGGTGCAGATAGAGCCCGGGCCTATGCCCACTTTTACAGCATCTGCTCCTGCATCTGCTAATGCTTTTGCTCCCGCTGAGGTAGCTATGTTCCCGGCAATTATCACAATATCTTTAAAATCCTTCTTTGCTTTTTTTAATGCGCCAATTACGCCTTTGGTATGGCCGTGTGCACTGTCGAGGCATATAACATCTACGCCTACCTGTTGCAGGGCATATATCCTGTCGCTGACGTCATTGGTAATTCCAACGCCTGCTCCTACCAACAATCTCCCGAAAGAATCTTTTGCAGCATTGGGATGATTATGCACCTGCAAAATGTCCCTGTATGTTATTAATCCTTTCAACACACCCGATCTACTTACGACAGGTAACTTCTCGATCTTATAGTTTCTTAAAATGGATTGGGCTTTTTTAAGATCAGTTCCTTCCGGCGCTGTGATAAGATTTTCTTTAGTCATTAACTCGCTTACCTTGCGTCGGAAATTATCCTCAAACCTAAGGTCGCGATTGGTTAAAATACCTACGAGCTTTCCATCATTATCCACAATAGGAATTCCGCCAATCCTGTTTTCCTTCATAAGATTTAATGCATCCTCAATTGTAGCGTCAACCAATAAGGTAACGGGGTCAAGTATCAATCCGCTTTCGCTGCGTTTTACCTTACGCACCTGTGCTGCCTGTTGCTCAATGCTCATGTTCTTATGAAGAATACCGAGGCCACCTTCACGAGCCAAAGCAATAGCTAATGAGGCTTCTGTAACGGTATCCATAGCCGCACTGAGCATTGGGATGTTTAAAGAAATTGTTTTGGTAAGATTGGTTTTGGTAATTACGTCGCGGGGCAATACTTCACTATAAGCCGGCATAAGAAGTACATCATCATACGTTAATCCTTCTCCAAAAAACTTTTTTGAAACTGTAGTTGGGTTATTTATTGTAGCCATGAGCAAAGATAATGCCCTTGCCCCTAAAGGGAAAATTAAAATAAAATATTTTGGAGTAATTTAATATTGGTATATAAGTTCATATAAAATCTGCTGAAGTCCGTTTCCGGCATCTAGTGGCTCATCTTATAAATCTTACCTGGTAACGATAATACTACATTCTGCATCTCAAGCATTAGCAATGCGGCTGCAACGGCACTGCTGCTAAGCTTACTTTTTAGATAAAGTTCATCGATATGTACCTGCTCTTGTGATTGTAAAATATCAACGATAATTTTTTCGTCTGCGGAAAGTTCAATAAATAATTCTCTTTGCTTTTTTATGGAAGGCTTTACACTTGGCTTCCATCCCATATTTTCAAGAAGATCGTCGGCGGATGTAATAAGCCCGGCTTTATTACTTTTAATAAGATAATTACATCCTTCGCTTTTTACATCGTTTATCCTGCCGGGAAAAGCAAACACATCTTTATTGTAGCCATTCCCAAGTTCGGCCGTTATAAGCGAGCCTCCCTTTATGCCGGTTTCAACTACCACTATTGCATCACTTATTCCTGCAACCACCCGGTTCCTTGATGGAAAATTTTGTTTATCAGGTTTAGTGCAGCTCCGGAATTCAGTTATCAGTCCTCCATGCAAAGTCATTTGTTTGGCAAGTGAAGAATTTTGAGATGGGTAAATCATATCAAGCCCATGTGCCAGCACAGCTACAGTTGCAAGGTTATTCTTTAGTGCAGATTTATGCGCAACGCTATCTATTCCAAAAGCAAGCCCGCTTACCACCGTTACATTTTCCGCAGCAAGTTCCTCTACAAGTTTTTCGCAGAGGCTTTTACCATATTCATTATTATTTCTTGTACCTACTATTGCAACAATTTTTGAAGCATTAAGATCTGCATTTCCTTTGTAATATAAAAGAACAGGGCTGTCATAGCAATTCAATAATCTTTGAGGATAATTGCTGTCAGTGATAAAAAGCGGGGTTATCTTATATTTTTCTATAAAAAGAATTTCTTTTTCCGCCCTGTCAAAGTCATGAAAATTTTTAATGGAACTTACTCTTACTGAACCCATACCGTCCAGCGCTGCAAGCTCTTTTTTGTGGGCGGTAAATATTGCTTCGGCATTCCCGAAATAATTAACTAGGGCCTTTGCATGCACATCTCCAATGTTGGGTACAAGAGTAAGTGCAACCTGGTATAGAAGTTCTTTTGACAAATTATTAAAATGTCAACAATAATATAAAAATCATTCCAACGAAAGAACTTTTAATTCTGTTCTGCGGTTCAATGACCTTCCATCTTCGGTCTTGTTGTCAGCTATGGGGTTTGTTTCTCCATATCCTTTAAAAGTAAGCCGTTCAGTTTTTACTCTTTTATTTAAAAGATAATTTACTACTGCTACAGCCCGTCCGGTAGAAAGTTTAAGATTGTCTGCAGGTTGTCCTACATTATCAGTATAACCACTTATTTGAATTTTTACATTAGGATTTTCATTCAGAAGCCTTACGACATTATCAAGTTCGGTTATTGATTCAGGATTCAACTCAGTTTTTTTACTATCAAAGAATACATTCTTTAAAACGATTGTTGCATTCGCTTCTATTGGCTGTAAAGGAATATCGGCCTGGAAAGTAGAATCAGTTGTCGCCTCACTTATATTATAATTTTCAGAATAGAACAGGTAACCCTTGCGCTTTACATTGAAAGCGTAATCCTTACCCACAGGAAGTGTTACCAGGTAATTGCCGTCTTCATCAGTTTGAAGCTTACTTACAATTTCCCTGCTTTTTACATCAGTAAGTTCAATGGACGATGGCAGGCCAAGCTTTGTTTTATCGTCATAAACTTTTCCTTTCGCCCATAATGTTTTCATTGGGCGAATGTCTTTCCTTAGCTCAAAAGTATAAATATCAAGACCTCCCTTTGTATCCGCCCGGTCGCTGGAATAATAAGCTGTTTTACCATCTGATGCCACGATCAAAGATCCTTCGTCATCAATAGTATTTACCGGGTATCCAAGGTTTTCAGGCATACTCCATTTGCCGCCGGGTAATTTCCTGGTAACAAAAATGTCGGGTTTGTCACTATAGCCCGGAAGCCCGTTTGAATTGAAATATAAGGTTCGGTTATCAGCATGAATAAAAGGGGTGCTTTCATCCCCCGGCGTATTTATTTCAGAGCCAAGATTGAGCGGCTCCTCCCACTGGCCATTTTCATTTCTATGGCATACCCAGATATCTTTGCCCCCAAAACCCCCGGGAACACTGCTGCTGAAATAAAGGTCTTTTTTGTCGGGCGATAAAGATGGGGTGGATTCCCAAAATTCAGAGTTTACATTAGGCCCTAAATTTTGTGGCTCGCTCCAGCCGTTCTTTGTGAGGTACGATATGTAAAGGTCACAACTTCCCAGGCCTTCCGGGAAATTACAACCTGTAAAAATCAGCCACCTGCCATCCTGCGAAATATTTTGTGCACCTTCATTAAATGTAAATGAATTAATGCTTCCCGGTAATGGATAAGCTTTGCTCCATTTCCCATTTATAAGATCGCTTTCATAAAAATCTTCATTCCTGTTTATACGTTCTGTGAAGATCATTTTCTTTCCATCAATAGTAAGCGACGGGAAATATTCTAAATCTCCTGTGTTAATGCTGTCGCCCAGGTTCTGCGGGTTAAAGACATAGCCTGTTTCCGGGTGTTGCTTAGCATATTCAATGGCGAATTCATAAGTTTTTTTCCGAAATTCCCCTGCTTTAATGCTTCTCTCATTCAGTTTCGGATTCTGCAGAAATGTATTCACCGCGTCGAGTGCCTGTTGAAAGTTGCCAGTGCCTGCAAGAGATATTGAATAGGGAAGTAAATAATAATTACTGTATAAGGAATCTAATACAAATGCCTTTTCAAACTGCAAAACAGATTCGTTGTAGTTTTTCATATTTGCGTATATACCTCCCAGTGAGAGATAGGCATCTACCAGTTTCGGCTCAATCTTCAATGCCTCATCTATCATTTTGATGGCGGTTGGATAGTTTTCATTTTGCGCTTTATTAATTGCCAGCTCATAAATTGTAGCTGCTTTGGAATTTATCTTTTCCGGGTCGTACCATTGTGATTTGGAAGCGACCGATGTGAGAAGAAGGATGAATAACACCATGTACGATCTGCGAAGTGAGCTGTACGATGTTTTAAAAGACGTATGCTTCAAAATGATTTTTTTAATTTTCAGAGATCAATAAAATTAACCAGAATTATGCTGTTAATTATGTAACGCATTGTTAAGGACAGTATTGCTAACGAGGATATGCAATTTACTGGTAGTTAGTTTAAGACTTTGTGTAAATACTAATTTAATTTTATTATGAACAAATAATATACGAATGCCTTCTCGTCCATCATATCACATTCCTCCGCCGGGGAACAACGGGAAGACTGCGATTAACGTCACATTTCATACATCGTACATCTCACTTCGTACTTCGTACATTCTCCTATGGCACATTAATGTATTTGTGAATCTGCAGTGAAAGCTGCCACCGGGGATTATCTTTTATATAATCAATTATCAAAGGAGTAACCAAATGTGCTTTTTCCCATTCAGGTTGCAGGAAGAGTTGACAACCGGGAGCCACTAATGCTGCATATTTTTCCGCCCAGGCAAAATCAGATGTATTGAATACCACGATTTTTAATTCATTTGCCTTTTTTAAGATACCCGGAAGGGGGGCTTTAAATTTTTTTGGTGAAAGGCATATCCAGTCCCATGAACCCGTAAGTGGATGTGAGCCGGATGTTTCTATGTTAGTAGAAAAGCCTTCAGATTGCAGCTTGTGTGTGAGAGATTCGAGGTTATACATGGTCGGCTCGCCTCCTGTAATAACGGCCAGGCGTGCAGGATAATTTTTTGCACCTGCAACTATCTGGTCAATACCCTCTTTCGGATGCATATCTTTATCCCAACTCTCTTTTACATCGCACCACACACAGCCAACATCGCAGCCTGCAAGGCGTATAAAGTAAGCAGCTTTTCCCTGGTGAAACCCTTCTCCCTGGAGCGTGTAAAATGATTCCATTACAGGAAGCATTGTAGTTGTCTCGATATTTTTTTCTAAAACCATAATTAATTTAATCAATTAATGCCTGCTAATGCATGCATTATAAGTGTTCATCAGCAACGCCGCGATTGTCATTAACCCCACACCACCCGGAACAGGCGTAATAAAAGCTGCTTTGGCTGACACATTCACAAAATCAACATCACCCGTTAACGCATAGCCGCTTTTTTTAGATGCATCTTTTATACGGTTAATGCCTACATCTATTACCACGGCGCCATCCTTTACCATATCCGCGGTTACAAAATTTGGCTTTCCTATGGCCGCAACAATAATATCAGCAGCTGCGCAAAGTTCCTTTATATTTTTAGTACGGGAATGACAGGTAGTGACGGTTGCATTTCCATAATCAGCATTCCTTGATAATAAAATACTTATCGGCGTTCCTACAATATTGCTTCTGCCTAAAACAACTACGTTTTTGCCACTCGTTTCAATTTTATAATGCTGAAGCATTAAAAGGATTCCATACGGCGTTGCCGAAATAAAAGAAGGAAAACCAAGCACCATCTTTCCGACGTTTACCGGGTGAAACCCATCTACATCCTTTTCAGGAGATATGGTATTAATTACTTTTTCTTCGGATATATGACCGGGCAAAGGTAATTGGACCAATATACCGTCAATGTCGTTATCCTCATTTAATGCCGTTACATTATTCAGCAGTTCATCCTCAGCAATAGATTCATCGAGCCTCACGAGGGTAGAAGTGATACCGATCTCTTTGCAATTTTTAACTTTTGAAGCTACATACGTTTCACTTGCAGGATTACTCCCCACTAATACGGCAGCCAGGTGAGGCACTTTCTTGTTTTGAAGTTGTAAGCCGGATATTTTGGCTTTCAGGGCATCTTTTATGGCTTGCGATGCCACCTTTCCATCCAGTATTTGCATTTTGCAAAATTAACTAATGTTCATTTGATATTATTTTTTGAGGAACGACAGAAATTTAATTTTAATCTCCTATTTTTATTTGAATACAAAATTCCTGCTTTTGAGAAAAATATACCTTTTTTTCTTATTGTTCATTTTTGCCGCTTCTTTACAGGCACAATCTCTCCGCAGGCCTATAGCAGCTACTTACATAGGTTTAGGAGCGTACAGTACCAATCATGTTGATGTATTCTCTTTTACATCAAACCAGGCCGCACTTGCGCAGATGAAAAGTCCCGCTATCGGTGTGTATGGAGAAAGGAGATTTCTGCTGGCGGAGACGAATATGTATTCGGCTGTAGCTGTTCTTCCTACAAAGCAGGGCAATTTTGGTTTACAGGCCGATTACTTTGGTTTTAAAAATTATAACGAATCGCAGATTGGTATCGCGTATGCACGCAGCCTAGGGAGTATGCTCAATATCGGAATAAAATTCAATTACTATTCTTACCGGATACCTGCCTATGAAAATTCATCTGCAGTGAATTTTGAAATAGGCGCCATCGCTCATCTCACTGACAAGCTTAATGCAGGTGTTCATTTTTATAACCCGGTAGGGGGAACACTTACTAAAACAAATAATGAAAAGCTAGGGTCAATTTATAAGTTTGGGATAGGCTACGAAGCTTCTGAAAATTTCATTGTAAGCGCCGAGATCGTCAAACAGGAAGATTTACCCGTAAATGTGAACGCAGGGGTTCAATACAATTTCGATAAGCGGTTTTTTGCCAGGTTAGGCATTGCCTCAGAAAATGAATCACCTTACGCAGGTGCAGGAATAAGCTGGAATAATTTCCGTCTTGATATAAGTGCAAGTTATCATCCGCAACTTGGTTTCAGCCCCGGGCTAATGTTGATCATTAATTTCAAATCCAAAGAGATTGAAAATTAATACCAATATCAGGGCATTTGTTTGCTTCTTAGTATTTCTAATATCCAATACATTATTTACTCCTGCCTGCGCACAGGACGTTCCCGAAGAAATCGTTGTTCCGCCTGCAGTGGAGCAGCAACTGGAAAATTTGACTGAAACATCCGAAGATTTGGAAACCGAAGACGACTCGTATCTCCAGGAGCTTGTTCATTTTATAAAGGATCCTATAAATTTAAATTTTACCGGTGAAGGCCGGCTAAAGGATCTCAAACTATTAAGCCCTATACAAATCAGCAACTTTCTTTCTTATCAAAAACTATTTGGAAATTTTATTGACATATACGAGCTGCAGGCCATTCCCGGCTGGGATGTAAGCTTACTCAGGCGCATAAAGCCTTATGTAACTGTTGCCGCCAGGGCTGAATTATTCAATACCATTGGCAGCCGGCTCAAAAACGGGAACAGGTCCATATTGATAAGGACCTCGCAGGTGTTGGAGAAATCAAGAGGGTATTTGCTGGATGGTTCTACCGCAAACAATTATTATCCCGGCAGCCCGCAAAAACTTTTCGTACGTTATAAATATCTCTTTAAAAACCTGCTTCAATACGGAATTACCGGAGAAAAAGATGCGGGGGAGCAATTCTTTAAAGGAGCGCAAAAGATCGGCTTTGATTTTTATTCAGCTCATTTCTTTGTAAGAAACCTTGGTATAATCAAATCGCTGGCCATAGGAGATTTTACTGTGAATATGGGGCAGGGTTTAACTCAGTGGCAAAGCCTTGCATTTAAAAAAGGGCCGGATATTTCGAATATCAAACGCCAATCTGATGTATTGCGGCCTTACAATTCAGCAGGGGAAATTGCCTTTAACAGGGGAGTGGGCGTTACCTTAAAGAAGAATAATTGGGAAGCTACCGGTTTTGCAAGTTTTCGAAAGCTCGATGCAAATCTCGTGTCAGACACTTTGAATTTCGAAGATTATGTTTCCTCTTTGCAAACCTCGGGTTATCATAGAACCAATAGTGAAGTTGAAGATAAAAACTCACAGGGGCAATTAAGTTTTGGAGGTAATATCAGCTACTCAAATGAGAAGGCCCATGTGGGGGTCAATGCGGTTCACTATAGTTTTGATCATAATATTACCAAATCAGGATTGCTGTATAATAAGTATGCTTTATCTGGCAAAGCGGCCGGAAACTATAGCATAGATTATAGTTATACTTATAAGAACATGCACTTTTTTGGCGAAGCTGCAGCAGATGAAGGACTTGATAAGGCATTTGTTAATGGATTATTAATAAGTGCGGATTCTCATGTTGATATGAGTTTTTTATATAGAAAAATATCACGGGGCTATCAATCACTTTACACCAATGCATTTACAGAAAGTACATTTCCAACCAACGAAAGCGGGTTTTATTCAGGTATCACCATTCGCCCTTCAGATTTCCTGAGAGTGGATGCATACGCGGATTTCTATAATTTCCCATGGCTAAGATTTAGGACTGACAGGCCAAACTCAGGTAATGAATATATGATCCAGTTGACTTATAAACCCAATAAGCAGGTAGAAGTGTACACCCGGTACAGAGCTGAGAAAAAAGCCATTAACTATAACCCGGGGGAGCTTACGCTCAATCCTGTAATAGTTAGGCCTAAGCAGGGATTAAGAACACAATTCAGCTACAAGATCAATCCCACTTTTACCTTCCGGTCGAGGGTGGAGCTATCATGGTTCGATAAAAGGGGCACTGCCCCGCAAAATGGTTTCCTTGTTTATACTGATGTTCTCTACAAACCTTTGCTGAAGCCGCTTTCCGCTAATATGAGGTTACAGTATTTTGAAACGGATGGATACGACAGCCGGCTATATGCTTATGAAAATGATGTGTTATATAGTTTTTCCATTCCTGTTTTTTACGATAAGGGCTATCGCTATTACATAAACATTAATTACGACCTCACAAGAAAGCTTTCTCTTTGGACAAAGTTTGCACAAACTATTTACCCGGATAAAAATACGGTAGGGAGTGGGCTGGATAAAATCCAAAACAACAGTAAATCAGAAATTAAGCTCCAGGCGATTTATTCGTTTTAGGCGGCTGGCACTGGCTGTAGCAACGTTGTTCCTGTACACTCACCTGGTACAATCATTCAAATAAAAAAAGCCGGCATTACTGCAGGCTTCAATTTTTTTAATCTCAGGGTTTGTTTTCACGCTAGGACTAATGGTGGATGGTTTTTGGTTTGGATCGGTTATTCGTTAGTATTGGATAAAAAAAGTTAGAAGTTGACTGATACCAGATTTTGACTTTTCTATTGGATAATTGGATATTCGGCTCTTTTCAATGGATTTGGATATTTTGATTAATGCTTCTTGAACATCAATCAACTTCTGGTAC
>JBKJRY010000386.1:0-7377 GCA_046593045.1 Chitinophagaceae bacterium
CGTAGATAAACAACGAGCCGCCAGTGGGGTAAGCAAGGGGATTTTTACCACTGCTCCTCACAACTCCGTACGTGAATCTCCCGACTCATACGTACTCCAAAAACATTCAACAGTAACATAAAAAGCCAAATCTTTCACTACTCAAGGCGATAACAACTCTAAAAAATCTATCATCAGGTAGAGCGTTTTTGATATTCTAACACCCTGAATGGTTTTGTTGTTGGTGATGCCAATACTGCAAAGCCAGGCTAAAACACCAACAACGACGTTAGCAGTCTGCACAGGTAATAAAAAATGGCTTTCATGCCGCTTTTATTAATGAAGTATTCAATTTGCAATAGTCAAATAAAATCATCTATCATCAGGGATACCTGGGCTTGAAAACGTCTTTATTCTAATTTGGGTACATTCGTTACGAACCAATGTAGCTAATCGCAAAAAATTAAAGTTTAATGGACAATAACCAATTTCAAGATTTTCAAATACCTGAAGCCTATTTAAAACTGTTTCGAAAGGCAGCTAAAAATATTAAAATAATACTGCTGGCTGTAGTTCTGTTAATAGTTTTCTTTGGTGCTTTTTTTCAAATTGAACCGGAAGAATTAGGTGTAATAACAAGATTTGGAAAATACACCAGAACTGTAGAGCCGGGGTTGAATTTTAAGATCCCTTTTATGGAAACCCTTTACAAAATACCTGTTGAACGGCAACAGAAACAGGAATTTGGATTTCGCACTACCCGTGCGGGAGTGCAATCTTCCTTTTCAAAAGAAGATACCAAAGGGGAATCACTGATGCTTACCGGCGATCTGAATTTAGCGGATGTGGAATGGGTAGTTCAATACCGGATAGACAATCCTTATAACTTTCTTTTTAAAGTAAGAAATCCGGAAAGCACTTTACGTGATATTTCTGAAGCCTGCATGCGCCAGGTAGTTGGCGACCGTACTGTAAATGAAGTACTAACTGTGGGGAGAACAGAGGTAGCCAACAAAGCCCAGGAATTAATACAAAAATTAAGTAAAGAATATTCTTTGGGCGTCAATATAGACCAGGTGGTTTTGCAAGATGTGAATCCGCCTGACCAGGTGAAGGCCGCCTTCAATGCTGTGAACCAGGCCCAACAGGAAAAGGAGACATTGATCAACCAGGCAAAGTCGGAGTATAATAAAGTAATTCCAAAAGCTGCCGGGCAGGCCAAAGAAACTATTCAAAAAGCAGAAGGCTATGCCCTGGAACGCGTAAACAATGCACAAGGTGAGGTAGCACGTTTTAATGATCTGTATACTGAATATATAAAAGCTCCGGAAGTGACCAAGAAAAGAATTTATCTCGAGACAATGAGTAAAGTATTGCCGCAACTGGGCCAAAAGATTATAACTGATAAAGGAGGAAATAATGTATTGCCACTTCTTCAAATGCAAATGAATAAAAAAGACAAAGAAAATTAATTATGACAAAGAAGAAAATAATTTTATTAATAATACTTGCGATAATCCTGGTGATTGCAGTTTCACAAAGCACCTATATTGTAAATGAAAAAGAGCAGGTAGTGATCACCCAGTTTGGTAAACCTGTTGGAAATGCAATTGTGGAATCTGGTATCCAATTTAAAATACCATTTATTCAAACACCCAACTATTTTGACAAAAGGTATCTTGAGTGGGACGGAGATCCTAACCAGGTGCCTACAAAAGATAAGAAGTTTATTTATGTAGATACCTATGCACGCTGGGAAATTACAGATCCTCTTCAGTTCTATAAAAGATTGACTAATGAGCGTGGCGCACAGTCCAGGCTTGATGATATTTTAGACGGTGAGACCAGGGATTACATCGCCAACCATAATATTGAAGAAACCGTTAGAACCAGCAACAGGGATCCTGTAACAACTGATTCGCTTAGTGAACCTCTAACTGATACATTGATCAGGATAGATGTAGGTCGTGAGCAGATACAAAATCTGATCCTTAAATCTGCCAACAAACGGACTTCCGATCTGGGGATTGTTATCCTCGATTTTCGTTTTAAAAGACTCAATTATGTAGAGGAAGTACAAGACCAGGTATATAAGCGTATGACTAGTGAAAGATTTCGTATTGCCGACAAATTTCGTTCAGAAGGACAGGGGGAAGCATCAAGAATTAATGGAGAAAAAGAACGTGAGCTTAAGTCTATTCAATCGGAAGCATTTAAACTCGCTGAAGAAGTGAAAGGAAAGGCAGATGCTGAGGCAGCATCTGTTTACGCATCAGCTTATAATAAAACACCTCAATCAAGAAATCTGTATGCCTTTCTAAAATCAATGGAATCTTTTGAAAAAACTTTTGATGAAAAAACATCTATCATAATTTCAACTGATAGTGAATTTTATAAATACCTTAAATCTATGGATTAGGTTTATTCATAAGAAATTCTAATTAATTGGGCTGTAATACCGGTTTGTAAATGGGTATATCAACCTTTTTATGTTGATGAACTTTTAAACAAAATAGAAAGTATACAATTCTGTTTCTCAGTGATCATGAAAAAAATAATCTTCAATCTTCTTCCTTCAATTTCATTTTTAAAAAAGCCTGTTCAGGTATACGCGAAATTTAGCCGATGCCGGATGTGTCACGAATCAAAGATCGGGATAGCTCTTTGAATGCAGATTAGAAATAGAGGCAAATTATAAACACTCCGGCCAACAAAAGGTCGCTATTGCACGATTCTGATTTCATAAAAAAGTTCACTGTGACTTTTCAAAATTGCATGTCACATATTTAGCAAAAATTATACGCCGAACAAGGTATTCACATCGGATGTATATTTATAGGGCAGCGATGGTTTTTCACAAACTACCGTTAATGGTCATTGTTTAACATCTCCGTAATTATCGACAGTGAATGGAGAGATTTTTTTATGTAGACAAATGAAATGACGAATGAAATTAAAAAGGGACCCGAAAGTTAAAAATGTTTTTAACAGCTACCCCAGGTCTGTAAAATCTAAATTACTTCATCTTAGAGAACTATTTTTAAACACAGCATCTGAAATTGAAGGACTTGTTGAACTTGAAGAGACTCTTAAATGGGGTGAGCCGGGTTACCTAACCAAACATGGCAGTACAATAAGAATAGATTGGAAGAAAAAAAAACCAGAACAATTTGCAATGTACTTTAAATGTACCTTAAATGTACTTCCAGGTTAGTTCCAACATTTAAAAAAATCTACAAAGACAAATTTAACTTTGAAGTCGACAGAGCTATTATTTTCGAACTTAAAGACAGAATACCTGGTGCAGAATTAAAGCATTGTATTGCTATGGCTTTGACCTACCACAAAATAAAACACCTGCCGTTATTGGGGCATCAGATAAAATTTCCGACTGTGCCAAATTCATTAAAACTCGACAAAAATACCGCAGCAAGGTAATCTTAAAATAACATAACGCTCTACCTTAGTCGGTTTTAAATTTTTACTGTTAATTTGGTAATTATTTCAGGCGCTGTGAACTGTAACCATTTCTTTAGATGGAACACCGTGGCTACCAATAGCAGCATTTTATTGGCTGCCAGCAACTCTCTTTCATTCAATCTTTTCATTTCGATAAAATTGTCCTACACGAAAAGGCCTCAGCTATTCATTTTTTTGATGTTGGAAAACGATATTTCCTCTATAAAGCTGCTGTATAAAGGCCGATATAGAGCAGCCTCGAAAGCAAAAATATCTTTAAGTATAAGGTTTTAATTACTAAGAAATTGAACTATTTTTATTAATTTACGGACAGCTTAAATCAGACATTAATTGAGCACCTTAGCTACCAAAGCCTATTCAACAGATCACTACGCATTTCTGGCAGGGGGAGGCGAAATGAGTGAGATTATCCTCAACACAGATTGGTGTGCTACATCTCTTGGAGAGATAGAAACCTGGCCTGGCAGCCTCCGCACTACCCTGGGTATTGTTCTGCATTCTGCTTTTCCCATGTTTTTATTCTGGGGCGACGATCTGATATCTTTGTCTTGTACTGAAATAGGTTGACCATTTTACAACGACGTATTCCGTCCGAGCCTTGGTGTAGATGGAAAGCATCCCGCTATTGGGAAACAAGGAAAAGACGTGTGGCCGGAAATATGGGATTTTATTGGTCCATTAATTAAACAGGTAATGACTACCGCTAAACCTGTTTCGTTCTATGACCAACTTGTTCCTTTTACCGCAATGGAAGGATGAAAGATATCTACTGGACATTTTGCTACAGTGCTGCCTACGGAAACGACTGTGAAGTTTGCGGCGTGGTTGTTACCTGCACTGAAACAACTGAAACGGTACTAACCAAGAAGAGATTAGAAGAAAGTGAACGTCAACTTCGTTCAATGATATTACAGGCGCCTGTATCAATTGGGATTTTCAAAGGAAAGGATTATGTAACTGAAATCGCTAACTCACGGGTACTTAAATTGTGGGGGAGACAAGAAGAAGAAGAAGTGTTAAACAAGCCCATATTAGACGTAATGCCCGAATTGAAATCGCAGGGAATAAAAGAACTTCTTGACGATGTGTACAGCACCGGGAAAGCTTTTTCTGCTTCTGAACTTCCGGTACACTTGAAAAGAAATGTTAAATTGGAAACTGGGTACATAAATTTCAGCTACGAACCGCTATATAATAACCAGGGAGAAATCGATGGGATTATGGGAGTGGGTATTGAAGTAACAGAACAGGTTGCAGCGCGGGAAAAAATTAAAAAAAGTGAGGAAAAATATCGGGAATTGATATTAAGTTTACCCACTGCATTATATACCTGCGATGCAGAAGGCTACATACAACTTTACAATGAAGCTGCAGTTGAGCTTTGGGGCCGAAAACCGGCTATAGGAAAAGATTTGTGGTGCGGCTCCCTGGAAATTTACAAAACAGACGGCACTTTTTTGCTCCTTGATGAATGTCCAATGGCATTAGCCTTGAAAGAAGGTATCATCAGTCATATGGAAATCATGATTAAAAGACCTGATGGTTCTGTTCGTTTTGCCATTCCTTTTCCCCAACCCCTTTTTGATATCGACGGAAAAATAACTGGCGCAACAAATACTTTGATAGACATTACAGAACAAAAAATGAAGGAACAGAAAAAGGATGAATTCCTGGGTGTTGCCAGTCATGAACTGAAAACGCCACTTAGTATTGCAAAAGCATATTTGGAATTGCTTGAGGAAAGCATAAATGAGGATAATGGACAGATTAAAATATTTGCTCAAAAAGCCAATGGCGCTATAGATCGCTTAACTTATTTAATAGCCGAATTGTTGGATGTTACTAAAATTCATCACGGTAAATTAAATTACCAGGATGCCCATGTTAATTTGAATGAGCTTATCGACAATACGGTTGCTGACATGCAGCATTCTTCACTCACACATTTGATAATAAAAACGGGGAAAACTGATAGTCATGTGAATGGGGATAAAGACAGACTGCAACAGGTGATCATAAACTTACTGAGCAATGCGATTAAATATTCGCCCGACTCAAAAAAAGTTTTTATTAATATCGAAGAAAAAAAAGGGGGATTAGAAGTTTCTGTAAAAGATGAGGGTATAGGCATGAGCAAACATCACCTGGAAAAAATATTTGATCGTTATTACCGCGTAAATGAACATGCGATAAGGTTCCAGGGATTAGGCATTGGTTTATTTATTTCGCATGAAATAATTAATCGCCATAATGGAAAAATGTGGGTAGAAAGTGAACCCGGAAAGGGAAGTACATTTTATTTTACAGTTCCATTGTAAGTTCTAATTTCATTCTTCAGACAAAATGCAAACTGCTTCCAACATGAAAGGTAAAATCCTTATTTATGATGATGAACCTGAGATTTTACTTTTATGTAAGGCGATTTTATCCAAACACGATTTTGCAACAGAAACATTTACAAAATGTGACTCGATTTTAAGCGACATTGAATCTTTGCAGCCCAACCTTATATTGATGGATTTATGGATTCCTGAACTTGGTGGAGAAAATGCCATTGCCCTGGTAAAGCAAAACGAAAAGACAAAAAATATTCCCATTATAATTTTCTCAGCCAATACTGACATTGGCAATATTAGTGGAAGAATTAACGCAGACGGCTACTTAAAAAAACCATTCTCTATTAATACTTTTATTGAAACAATAAAAAAACACCTGGAATATTCAAAGTTATGATTGACTCTCAAGATCAATTCGAACGCACAATATTGGACACTGTTGCAAGACCTGATTTTATAATAGCTCACTGTAACTTTTCGTCAGAATCCATTTTTGCCAATTACGCAGCAAAGCGTAGATGATGTTTTGGTTTATTAAATCGCATATCATGCTACCTTAAGATCACTGCAGCAGTAGAATCTTTCCATCTCTGCTAGCCTTCGGCAACTCACGTTTTGGACCCGGCGTTTATACATATCTTCGCCGATAGCGGGGTAAATGAGTTCCCAAAAGGGGGATTTTTGAAACTCACCGTCAGTTTCTTTAATATTTAAAGAACTAACGCTTAACATAAACTTTTTGGGCACGATTATGAAGCTGTTTGAGTAAATTTTATAAAAAGCTGTATAGTGTGGATAAGTAAATAATTTTTATTGGTAAGAAATAAAAATCGGCGGATGATGCAAAATGCAAAAGATACATCATTTCTCCACCGACTTTCAGTGGCAAGTTATAGAAAGTTTACTTACTACAAAACGGGTACCCAAATGGGAGCTAAGAAAAATATGGGAAGCCATATGCTATATCGCCAAAACAGGCTGCCAGTGGCGATTATTGCCTATTAATTATGCACCATGGCAAACGGTATATTGGTATTTCAGGAAGTGGACATTGGAAGGAGTGATAGAAATAGCTCATCAGGTATTAAGAAAAAACCTACGTAAAAAGAAAGGTAAAAATGAATCGGCAAGTGTAGGTATTATTGATAGTGCCAGTGTTAGGATGAGTTCAATAAGTGGTCAGCCGAGAGGCATTGATGGCAACAAAAAAATAAAAGGAAGTAAGCGGCACATTATAGTAGATACCATGGGTTTGATTATTTGTGTAGCTCTTCATGCCGCTAACATTCATAATAGCAAAGGAGCCAAAGAAGTATTTGAAAAACTCTATGACATAAGACATGATGAAGAGCGGTTAAAAAAAATATTTACTGATGGTGGTTATCAGGGGGAATTGGGACAATGGCTGAAAGGCAAGATGGGCTTAGATATGGAAGTGGTCAAGCGTAATGAAAGCGGCACTTGGCAAGTACTGCCTAAGAGATGGATCGTTGAAAGAACCTTTGCCTGGCTACTCAATTTCAGGAGGCTGGAAATGGATTATGAACGAACGTCAGCATCTGCAACAAGTTTTATTTATGTA
>JBKJRY010000018.1:0-28424 GCA_046593045.1 Chitinophagaceae bacterium
ATACGGTGGTGTGAGAGGGCGGCAAAGACGACTAAATACCTTTGCCCCCTACTTTAATTACGTTATTAATATAATCTCCGGGAACAACACTGTTCAATTTTATAATAGATATCCTCCTTTTTATTACTCTTTATGTTTTTCATTACTCTTTATGTTTAACAATTTATAACGTGTTCTCTTCATCTATCTTTGTGTATTTATAAGCCTGAACGGATAAATATTGCTGGCTAATAATTATGGATAGTAATCACCAGATTTTTCAGACAAACCGGCCTACAAGGTGGAAAAGGGTCAAATGGACAATACGATTAATTGCTATAATGGCTATTTTCTTTTTTATTGTTTTGGGAATCGCATTATATAGCGGTTCTGTTCCGGATTTGCCTAATATGCAGGCGAAAGCACGGGAATATCAAACAAAACTGAATCCTGCCAACCCGCTTACTCTAAAAAATACACAAAACGAAAAATACAAAGGGTTTAAAGATTTTCTTCTTAAAAAAGTAAAAGCTGATTCACTCAGGAAAGTAAAAAATGCTTCTGTTACTAATTCACTTTCTTTAATAAGAGCTGCATTTTATACCCCGTGGACAGGGAACACGTCATATCCCGATCTTAAACAGAATGCCGATAAACTCAATACCATTTTTCCAGAATGGTTTTTTATTGATACTGTTACTTACCGTCTTAGAACAAACATTGATAGCGCTGGTCTTGCGTTAATGAAGGAGAAACAATTGAGCATAATGCCTATGCTCACTAATTTCAGATCGGTGGCGAAAGGATTTGATGGAAAACTCGTTCACAAAATATTAAATGATACAACTTTCAGAGATCATTTTATTCAACAAATTGTTGATACACTTTTTTATTACAACTTAAATGGTATTAATATAGACTTCGAAGAACTGATAGAAACAACCAATAGCCCTCTCACATTATTTCAAAAAAAATTATATGAAGTGTTGCATGCTAAAAACATGCTGGTGAGTATGGATTTGGAACCGAAGAATAACGATTATGACTATGTGAAATTAGCAAATTACAATGATTACATCGTTTTAATGGCTTATGATGAATCTAATAATTCGACAGGACCAGGACCTGTCAGCTCACAAAAATGGATTGAAGATGCCATGTCATGGGCAACTGAAAGAATAGATCCATCAAAAATAATCCTTGGAATTGGTGGTTTCGGATATGATTGGGCTAATGGTAAATACGAGCAGGCTTATACATATAATGATGCAATCAATAAAGCAAAAGCATTGAATGCAAAAATTAGCTATGATAACAACTCCTACAACCTTCATTTTAATTATACTTCTGAGGAAGTTGCAGATTCGGAAAATGACAAAACGAGACATGAAGTGTGGTTTACTGATGCAGCTACCACATTCAATATTTTGAGATTCAGTGATGAATTTCCTGCTGCAGGTACAGCGTTGTGGAGGCTTGGAAGTGAAGATCAGCGCATGTGGAAATATTACAACCGTAGCCTTAGCAACACATCATTAATGCAACATCCATTTAGTTTTAATTCACTCAATACTATTCCTGTTACACTCAACAATGTTGGGTTTGAAGGTGAAGGTGAAGTTCTTGATATTATATACTCGCCTCAGCCGGGTAAGATTGACCTTGAAATTGATAGTGCTGATCAATTGATTTCCGAACAGGATTATACTCAACTTCCATCTGGATACGTGATAAGAAAATTCGCAGAGGACACCACAGTAGGTAAAGGCCATAAGTTAATTCTCACATTCGATGACGGTCCTAGTGAAGAATTTACACCAGAAATTCTGGATATACTGGAGAAGGAAAAGGTACCTGCGACATTTTTTGTTATAGGTATTAATGCAGAACAAAATATTCCTATTCTGCAAAGAATATATAAAGATGGTTTCGAGATCGGCAATCACACCTTTACACACCATAATATTGCAGATATGAGTTTGCAGAGAGCGGCCCTTGAAATGAAGCTGACCCGCCTGCTTATTGAAAGTATTACCGGCCATTCTACCATCTTATTCAGGGCTCCCTACAACGCTGACTCGGAACCTCAAACCTACGAGGAGCTTGCACCAATTGAAAGAAGCAGGAGTGAGAATTATTTGACAGTAAATGAAAGTATTGACCCTAATGACTGGGCGCCTGGGGTAAGCGCCGACAGCATTTTCCAAAGAGTAGTACGGCAGGTAAATGTTGGTAATGCCAGCATTATACTGCTACACGACGCCGGTGGTGAAACGCGTAAAGCCACCGTTGAGGCGCTGCCAGGGATAATTGATTATTTCAAAAAACAAGGATATGTGTTTATATCCGTTGCCGATCTTATGGGAAAAACAAAGGATGAGGTGATGCCTAGGGTGGCTTCTTCCCGTGACCTGTGGACTAGTAAATTCAACTTTTTTCTTGCGGAAGCAGGATATTGGAGTGGTCATATTTTGTTCTCACTTTTCATTATTGGAATTTTATTATCTGTCGGCCGTATTTTTCTTATGGCTGTGTTGGCAAGTATTCAAAAAAGTAAGGAAATTGAATCAATTGCTACGGATTACACGGCGTTTATTTTTAACGGTAAAATCGAAGGCCCATTGGTCAGTATAATTATCCCTGCTTATAATGAAGAGGTAAACGCAATACGAACTATCAACAGCCTGCTGGCACAGGATTATCCTAACCTCGAATTTATTTTTGTGGATGATGGGAGTAAAGATAAAACATACTCAATAGTAGCTGAGCATTTTATAACAAATACAAGAGTGCAGATTTATACAAAATCAAATGGCGGTAAAGCCACTGCATTAAATTTTGGAATTCAGAAAGCTTCAGCGGAATTTGTAGTTTGCATAGATGCAGATACCCAGCTTAAAACAGATGCGGTCACGGAATTAATGAAAAAATTTGATCATGAAAATGTGGCTGCTGTCGCGGGGAATGTAAAAGTAGGTAACGAGATTAATATGATTACCCGCTGGCAAAATATAGAGTACATTACGTCTCAAAATTTTGACCGCAGAGCCTTTGATCTTTTAAACTGCATAACGGTTGTGCCGGGTGCGATAGGCGCTTTCAGGAAGGATGCGATCCTTGTTTCGGGCGGATTTACCACTGATACTCTTGCAGAAGATTGTGACCTTACCATGCGACTTCATCGAAATGGATATGATATCAGAAATTGTACATCTGCCATTTCATATACCGAGGCGCCGGAATCTTTCAGGCAATTTTTGAAACAACGCTTCAGGTGGAGTTTTGGTGTAATGCAATGTTTCTGGAAACATCGTGACACTGTGTTTAATCCGCAGTATAAAAATTTCGGAATGGTTGCAATGCCGAATATCCTGGTATACCAAATGATTTTGCCCATTCTTGCGCCTTTGGCAGATATCATTTTGGTGCTTAGCCTGCTCGCTGCATCCTTCGGTATAGTTGTAGCCAGCATTCCACATATAATAATGTATTATATAATTTTCAGCTTGATTGATATTGCAGGTGCTGCCCTGGCCTTCGCTTATGAAAAAGAAAATTTTAGTAAGCTGTTGTGGATGATTCCGCAAAGATTAATTTACCGGCAACTTATGTATTATATTTTAATCAAGTCATTTAATAAAGCAATAAAAGGCGAATTGCAGGGCTGGGGAGCATTGAAACGTACAGGCAGCGTCAAAGAAGTTGTAGTTGCTAAATAGGTAAGATTCTTAGATTTTCCGTATACCATTTTTAAACTATTTACTTTTAGTATTGTAGTAATTATATTCAGTACGTTTATATTATTTAATTATAAAGTCGTTATGAATTTTCAAAACAAAACAGCCTTTATTACAGGTGCATCACGTGGCATTGGAAAAGCTATTGCATTAAAGCTCGCAAGTGAAGGGGCAAACATCATAATAGCGGCTAAATCCATTGAAGAAAATCCAAAACTCGGTGGTACTATTTTCAGCGCAGCCACGGAAATAGAAACTGCGGGAGGTAAAGCATTGCCCGTGCAATGTGATATTCGATTCGAAGACCAGATACAACATGCAGTGGACATGGGAGTAGCTGCTTTCGGTGGCATTGATATTTTAATAAACAATGCTTCTGCAATTTCCTTATCCAAATCAGAACAAACAGAAAATAAAGCTTTCAGTTTAATGCATGATATAAATGTGAAAGGGACATTCTTTGTTAGCAAAGCTTGCATTCCACATTTAAAAAATGGCAATAATCCGCATATTCTAAATCTGTCGCCACCAATAAATTTAGACATAAAATGGCTGGCTAACCACATTGCTTACACGATGAGTAAATATAATATGACGATGATCGCCTTAGGCCTATCAGGAGAATTAAAAAAATATAAAATTGCAGCTAATAGTCTTTGGCCAAAAACAACCATTGCAACAGCTGCCGTTCGTAACCTCCTTGGCGGCGAAGCGCTTGCAAAGATGAGTCGCACACCTGAAATTGTTGCGGATGCCGCTTATATTATTTTGAGCAGGCCATCTGATGAATGTACGGGGAATTGTTTTATTGATGAAGAAGTGTTAATTGCCTCGGAGGGCATAATCGATTTTAATAAGTATTCAGTAGTTCAGGGTGGGAAGCTCTATCATGACTTGTTTTTATAGACAATTATTCCTGTTTGTTTGTAGCCCCATATTCTACTATTCGACTAAGCTGCTCAAGCAGGCTACCCATTTTCGTAAGAACCATACCATACACCGGCAACTCCTTGCCTGTGTAAATTATAAATGCGGCCAGGTACTTTTCATTTATTTCCAGCAAGCTTTGCAGGGTTCCCTTTTGAAGCCTGTAGGCTTCCCGCATAAGCCTTTTAATCCTGTTTCTATCAACCGCTTTTTTAAAATTTTTAGTGCTCACAGCAAATGCTGCCTGCAGATGTGATTGATTTTTTTCGAGGGATATATAAATTATCCTGAAAGGAAAATGGGAGAAAGATTTTCCTTCCTCAAAAATTTGACGAATTATTTTGCTGCTCTTCAGCTTTTCAATTGACTTTAAAGTAAATCTCTTCTGGATCATTAATCAGGTAAGATAAAAAAACTAAAATTAAAAAAAATAGCCTCGTAAGAGGCTATTGAAATATTATTTGAGCGAAAGTCTATTTTTTACTTCCGTGTTCATCAGATACTGAAAGCTTATGGCGCCCTTTTCTCCTGCGGCTGGCTAATACTTTACGACCGTTCGCCGTTGCCATTCGCTGTCTGAAACCATGCACACTTTTACGCCGGCGCTTATGTGGTTGATATGTACGTTTTTTACCTGGCATTTTGTTTTGTTTTTCCTTTTATTAAAAATTTTTCAGTCTTTTCAGCCGGGCACTATCCCTGCTGTTTGTGAAAGGGCAGCAAAAGTAAGAAAAGAATTTGAAAATTTGAAGTTGAATCCTGATAAATGAGCCATATCTGTCATAAATCTTTTTACGAAAATAAAGCTGTTTTAAATTATTCTGATAGGTCAACATGTTGTGAAGTCACTGTTTTACTAAAAAATATTGCTGAATGCCGGTCAAAATCCTGCGTAGAATCAGTTGTAAAAAACCTGACACTTCCATTTCTACTGCATTTTGCCTCAATTTCCGCATGCCTTGATAAATAATCGGCCAGACTTTGAGCGATTATTCCACCCTGTGAGATAATATTTATGTTCTTAGGAGAAAACTTTTTAATTTTTTTCATCAGCAATGGATAATGCGTACACGCTAATAAAATTGTATCTATTTTACCGGAGATATTTAACAACTCATGCAGATCTTTTTTTATGAAATAGTCTGCTCCGGAAGAGTCATACTCGTTATTTTCGACCAATGGCACCCATAGCGGACAGGCATGTTGGTATACTTTTATGTCCGGGAAAAATTTTTCAATTTCTATCGGGTATGATTGTGATTGAACTGTTCCCTTTGTACCCAGAATGCCAATATGCTTAGACTTTGTATAATCTCCAATTATTTCAGCAGTTGGCCGTATCACGCCAAGCACTCTTTTGTCAGCATCAATTTTTGGAAGATCATTTTGCTGAATCGTTCTCAAAGCTTTTGCTGAGGCCGTATTACAAGCAAGAATTATTAATGGACAACCTTGTCCGAGTAGCCATTTAACAGACTGTAGCGTATAATCATATACTATTTCAAATGATCGCGGACCATAAGGAGCCCGTGCATTATCGCCAAGATATATATAATCATATGCAGGCAATTCTTTTACAATCTCCTTTATAACTGTTAGGCCTCCATAACCTGAATCAAAAATTCCTATGGGAGACAATGTATTCATTTGTCAAAAATAAACAAGCCACCCGGTTTCGCGAATGGCTTGAAAAAATGTTTTTGGAAAAATTATTTTGTCTTAGGTATTGTTGCAGTTGGTTCCTTTAGCCCAAGCTTCTTTCTAACTAAAGGGCCTAAATCGCTTGTAGGAGGCATAATAATTAATGCTTCTCTTGGAAGAACGTATGTATAACCATTCTCTTTAGCAACGTCTTCGATAGCAGATTGTAATTTTTTTTGTATAGGTAATGAGAGCTCCTGTCTCTTTTGTTCAAACTGATTTTGAATTTTTTGGTCTTCACCACTTAAATCCTGAACCTGTTTCTGCAATTCTGTTCTTTTTACTTCTTTAAGGCTTGCGCTCATGCCCGATGAGTCTTTATAAAACTTTTGTACAGCTTCATTTAAAGCGGTTTGTTTATCCTGCGCATTTTGATACAATGATTTTTGATAACTATCGAGCTGTGTTTGCACATCAGCTGCTTCAGGCATCAATTGAATTATTTCATCTGCGCTTATATAACCGATTTTTTGAGCATTTACGGTACCAGAAAATCCGCATATGCCGGAAGAAATTAAAACGAGTGTAATGAACTTTTTCATTTTTATTTTAAGGTTTGTTTTTAATAAAGTGTTTAAAAATATAATTTAGGCTGCAACAGCCTGTTGCTTTCTCATTTATTTAACACCCAGTTCCTTAAGCACATCATCGCTCTTGTCAAGTTTTGGGTCGGCAAATATAACGGTAATTCCTTCACTTTTATCCAAAATAAAATCATATAATTTTGAAGTTGCCAGTTTTTGAACAGCGTTGTAAACCCTGTCCTGTATTGGCTTTATGAGTTCTTCCCGTTTTTTAAAAATATCACCTTCATACCCAAACCGCTTTCTTTGTAAATCCCTGAGCTCTTTATCTTTATTAAACAATTCATCTTCTCTCTTCTTTTTAAGCTCATCACTCAGCATTACCTGCTCTGCATCATATTCTTTATACATTTTGTCAAGATCTGCGGATTTTTTATCAATTTCCTGCTGCCATTGTGCGCTGAACTGGTCAAGCTTTTCCTGTGATGACTTGTATTCCGGCATTTTTTCAAGAATATATTTTGTATCAATTACTGCATACCGTTGTGCGGAACTGCTTATTGCAAATAATAAGCACGATAACAATAGGATTGAGAGTTTTTTCATTTCTGGTAATTTTTATTGAATAATTTATTCAGGCTCCTGCCCAAGCATAAATGTAAATTTAGCTGCTCCTTTAAGTCCTGTTGAAGAATTTATTCTGTCTAACCCAATTCCATAATCGAAACCTAAGAGGCCGAACATGGGAAGAAAGAATCTCATGCCGACTCCAACTGACCTGCGTAATTTAAAGGGATTATAATCTTTAAAACTATACCATCCATTAGCAGCTTCAAAAAATGTAAGCCCGTAAATAGTACTGCTGGCGCTGGTGCTGAAAGGGTATCGAAGCTCAAGAGTGTATTTATTAAATATGGTAAAAAACTCTCTCGCAGAGCTTATGTCAGGATTAATTTTTGGGTTAGAATTGTCGTATACCGGGTATCCCCTGTGTGCAACTATATCATATCCCAACAAGCCATAGTTATTACTTAAGCCGGCATCTCCTAGCTGGAAACGCTCAAAAGGTGAAGTAATTGTTTTATCAGAATATCTTCCAAGAAAGCCATATTTAGCGGCAGCTTTGAAAATAAATTGTTTGTTTTTATCTGGGCCGCGTCCCTGCCCTATGGGTACATACCATTCTGCGGTGAAGCGTTCTTTATGAAATTCTACCCACTTATATTGATCGGCTTGCGAAGGGTTTTTGTAGAAAGATGGGTCCCTGAACAACGAGTAAGGAGGGGTTAACTGTGTACTCAAAACAAAATTAGATCCACTTGTGGGGAAGATGGGATTAGGACCGGCAGAGTTTCGTGCCAATGTTATTTTCAAACTGATATTATTAGAGGTTCCATTGGTAAGGCCAGGAAAAATATTATAATTTCTCAATTTATACCTCTGGTAATTCAACTGATATATAAGGGCAAAAAAATCATCGGGCCATTTCAACTGTTTGCCTAGCGATACGCTAAACCCCGTTGTTCTAATAAATGACGAATCTGCATATGAACGGTCATAATAGCCATAAGGATTATAAGCGTTTGCGTATTTCGTATCATAATAGCCTAAAGTAAATGAATTTCTCTTTTTACCTCCTAGCCACGGCTCAGTAAAAGAGAAGTTATATGAACGGAATTGCTTTCCGTTGCTTTGAGCCCGTAAGCTTAGTTTTTGTCCATCACCACTCGGCAATGGCTGCCAGGCTTTTTTATTTAAAATATTATAGATTGAGAAATTATTAAAAGTCACACCGAGTGTACCTGTTAAACCAATGCCGCCTCCAAAACCCGCGGAAAGTTCCAACTGATCGGATGATTTTTCCTGGAGGCCCCATGTGATATCAACTGTTCCATTATCCATGTTGGGCACAATGTTGGGGCTTATTTTCTCGGGGTCAAAATACCCGAGCTGTGAAAGTTCACGCTGTGTACGTATAATATCTGCCCTGCTGAATTTCTCGCCAGGAACTGTGCGTAATTCGCGTCGAATAACATAATCCTTTGTTTTATCGTTACCTGTTATGTCAACCTTGCCAATAGTTGCCTGTGGCCCTTCGCGAATACGAATTTCGTAGTCTATAGTATCCTCGTAAACTGCAGTTTCAACCGGGTCAATCTGGAAAAATAAATATCCGTCATCCTGGTAAAGGCTGCTTATATCGCCACCTTCAGGAGCCGGAGTTTTTCCTAATTTTTTATTAAGGGTTTCTGCATTGTAGCTGTCGCCTTTTTTAATACCCAATATTATAGAAAGAATGGAATCAGAATATTTTGTATTTCCTTTCCAGGCTATATTTCCGAAATAATAGTGGTGTCCCTCATTTACTTTCACAGCCACGTCCAGGTTACCATTATCAGCATATGTAGTATCATTAACGATTACAGCATCGCGAAATCCCAGAGAGTTGTAATAGTTTAAAAGATTTTGTTTGTCTTCCAGATATTTTTTATCATTAAACTTTGCAGATGTCAATGGCTTTATACGAATATAGGGATCGAGTAGCTCTTTTGTTTTTGAAGGTATCAGGTATCCGTTGGTACTAATATACTCGTTGAATGATAGTGTATTGCTTTTTCCTGAATCAAACACATTTTGATGACTTGCGGGAAACAAAGTAAACCTGCTTTTTTCTTTTGTTCCCTTCATTTGTTTTTTCAACTTAATATCAGGTACAGATTCATTACCTGCGAAATAAATATCATTTACCTTAACCTTGCCATTTTTTTCAACTACAAAAATAATATTTACTCCATTTGTCGCTTTACTGTCTTTTGCTTCCAAGACTTCCACATCCACATTTCTAAATCCTTTTTCGACATAAAATTTCCTGATAATAGCGGTAGATGATTTTTTCAGATTCTCAGTAACCCTCGTTTGTCGTCCTTTTGAAAGTCCCAGCTTTGTTGTAAGTTCATCAGATTCTCCTTTATTTATACCTCTAAATTTAAAAGAAGTAAGTGTAGGCCTGTCCGTTATATTTAACTCAATAGATAAATTATTGCCGGAAAGATTTGTAAAATAAATTTGGGCGTCAGCTATAAGACCTTGCTTCCACAAATTATTAATGGCTTTGGAAAAATTATCTCCGCCCGGTATCATAACCTTATCTCCTGTTGCGAGGCCGCTTATTGAAATAATTAAATTGGGGTCAAATGATTGGGTACCGGTAACTTTTATTTCAGAAAGGATATATTCTTTCGGCGCCTTCGCATTAAAAATATTTTCAAGCTCAACATTTACTGAAGAAACAGGTACAGTATCTTTAAATTCCAGACCAAAAGATTGTTGCGCAGGGAAAGTTGTATCTGGAACGATATTCGATTCAGGATGGGTTACCGAAACACCGCTGGTGTCCGGAGATACCTGGGCGAATGCAATAGTTTTGGCAGTAACAGTTAGTACTACTAAGAATAAAATCTTGTAGATTTTGGGCATTAAATCGGTTTTTATAAGGCGGCAAGTTAAATTCAATTATTAAAAGTATTTGTTAAATCAACCCTTTCAAAAGCGGGGGATAATCGGGGAGGAGGAAAATTTAAAATAAAAAATATGTGTGAGATTTATAATTGTTCGCTTGTTTTGCCAAATCGTCTTTCGCGGTTCTGATAATCAAGAATTGCTTCATATAAGTTCTCTTTTCTAAAATCAGGCCACAACGTATCGGTAAAATATAACTCCGAATATGCCAGTTGATACAATAAAAAATTACTTATCCGGTACTCGCCGCTCGTTCTTATCATAAGTTCAGGATCGGGGAAGCCTGCCGTGCATAAATGACATTCAAAAGTTTCATTCGTTATTTTTTCCGGATCAAGACTGCCTTTTTTTACTTCAAGTGCAATTTGTTGCACCGTGTGTATTATCTCCCACCGGCTGCTATAGCTTAGTGCCATTATAAGATTCATGCCAGTGTTTGAATGTGTTTCTTCAGATGCTTCAATTAATTCATTTTTTGCGGAAGCAGGCAATAATTCTGTATTGCCAATAACAGATAGTTTTATATTATTCTTATTTAAAGTCTCTGTCTCCTTTTTTATTGTTTGCACCAGTAACTCCATCAAGCCAGTTACCTCGTCTTTGGGACGATCCCAGTTTTCTGTGCTAAACGCATAAAGCGTTAGATATCCAACTCCCAGTTCAGCACAGCCTTCTACTATGTTTCTTACGCTTTCAACGCCACTATAGTGTCCAAATAACCTGTCTTCCCCTTTTTCCCTGGCCCATCTGCCATTACCATCCATTATTATTGCTATATGGCGCGGAAGCTTATTTAAATTTATGTTCTCTTTCAGGCTCATCTTTCTTTTAAAAAAAGTGAAGTCAGGCATACCCTGGCCTGACTCGTGTGCAAAAATAAGGAAATAGTACTATACATAAATTGTGAAAAAATCGGCAATTATGAGAGTGAGGATATTTAGCAGAAAATTACCGACGAAAGAAAATGCCCGTCAAATATCGAAGGATTGCTATATCGTATGTGTTGATCAACAATAGCCGTTATGTCTATTGTGTTATGGCATAACACACAGACTTATGCAGTGAGCCAATAGGATAATAAATGAAATATTACCTAATAAAAATTATGAAGCTTGTTTAGACGTTACCATTTGTGGTATTTTATCTCGCCTGCGGGCAACGGTATGAAATGATGTTGAATGATATGCCAAACTCAGCAATAGCATATTGGTCTTTTTGCTTGCTAAAACCCCGCTGGCGACCCTCAGTCCCGATAGGAGTTCCCAATTCAAAAGACCTGTCCTGCAATATTGCCGCAATATTTGGTGAACTTTGTGAAGTAAATTTATCTATACCAACATAGGTTTTACTCACATCATCTATGTAATCCGTTGTGGTGAACCGGTGAGCAATCTCAAAAGAAATATTGATTTTGTCAGTTACGGCGTATTTTACACCGAAGCCAATCGGAACGCAAATCGCCATAGAACCATAAGCTTTTCTTCCCTGGTAAAATGTTTCTCCTTCAGTATTTAAAGGACGCAAATAATATTTTTCACCATTATAATACGCATAAGGATCATAACTAAATATCCCAACACCCAATGTCGCATATGGGGTGAACGAATGATCAGGATCAGTCGGATTAAATTCAAAAAAATTGAAATCTCCTCTTAGTGCAAATTCAAAAATATTTGTGTTAAAGCTTAAATTCCTGGTGCGCTGGAACTCGTTTTCACTATATTGATCACTATAGCCAAGTCTTGCATAGTGTGCAGCAACACGAAGGGCTGTATAATTACTAAATTGCTTTCTCAAAAAAATACCTAATGCAACTTTGGGCCGGTTAAATGCAGCCCTGTTATTGATATCGCCAAAATAATGAGCTACTCCGGCTGTTATACCCACTTCACCTTCTTGAACGTATTCATATTGTGCATCGGCATTAAGATTTAATGCCAATACAATAACGAAGATTACAGATATTCTTTTCATATAGGTATGATATAAAACAATGTTACAATAACGAAGAAACGTTGTTTTAATTATTTAAGAAAGTTAAAACTTCAAAATTAGAGTTTTTAATATGATCAGGATATACGTTTGTATAGGTTTTCTAATTTCTATCAGAACATTTTTTTCGGGGACATAAAGTTAATTCCAAAGACCCGTATAAAAAAAGTTCAGCCGCTATATTCTTCATTAAGAGTTTCTTAGCTGAATATTAGTTTCTTTTATCCAATCCCCACGATAGCTTATTTCTCAGTGTTTGTAAAAAATTATTCTCGTTAAGGCGTACCAGGTTTATGTAGAAAATTTCCTTTCGAATGGCAAGCAATACTTCTTTTGTAGCAATTTCCCTGCGACTATCTAAAGTACATAAAAAGCCATCTGTTCTGCCTTCTACTTCAAAAGAAATAATTGCATTGTCAGGAACAACCAAAGGACGAATATTTAAATTGTGTGGCGAGACAGGAGTGATTACGAAACTCGCTGATTCAGGAAAAACTACCGGGCCGTTGCAACTTAAAGAATATCCTGTCGAACCTGTTGGGGTAGAAACAATCAATCCATCTGCCCAATATGTATTTAAAAATTCACCGTTAATATATGTGTGAATTTTAATCATGGGAGAGGTATCCTTTTTATGAATAGTGAACTCGTTTAGGGCAAACGCAACCCCATTAAACATAGGCATATTGGCATCAAGGTGTAAAAGCGTTCTTTTGTCAAGCATAAAAGTTCGCTGTACTAATGCTGTTACCGCCGTATGTAATTCGTGCTTACCAATACTTGCAAGAAACCCCAGGCGACCATAATTAATACCCAATACGGGTATCCCCTTGTCTCCCACAAATGTTACTGCATCCAACAAGGTACCGTCTCCCCCCAGGCTTATTATGAAATCAATGTCTTCAAGGTCATCTGGGCTGTTGAAGGTTGAATATTTGTCGGAAATATTAATAGAAGAATAAAACTGGTTGAAAAAATCCTGGTATATAACAGGCTCAATTTTATAGCGCGCCAGTTCCGGTAATAATAATTTTAATCCCTCAAGTTGATCTGCTTCAAATCCCCGGCTGTAAATAGCAATTCGCATAAAGACCCAATTGATAACGTTAAATTGTTTTTAACTTTCCGAACCTCCAGCTATAGGATTTGTAACACTGTTTCATAGAAATTCTGTAACTAGTAGTGTAAAAATAAACCCTTTTGCCCTAACTGATTTAAACTAAACTCGATGCTTAGCTTAAGATCATATATGGTGACCGCGTCGATTCCAATCCCCCCAGAATATAATAATTTGTTATTCAGCCTGGTGTTAAATTGCTGTTGTATATAGGCGTACCCAAGGTCTGCAAAGGATTTGGCATAAATTCTAAAAGGTATTTTATTATAAGTTTTAGAATTCAGGAAAGTTGGGATATTGAATCTTATTACCTGTTTTTTCAAATCAAATTTTGCATAGGCGCTCGCTGCTGCATCTATAACATACAGTTCATAGCCCCGCAAATAATCTTCTCCATAACCAATAGCCCTGCGGTTTAGAAATGGCTGTGTAAATGGCAATTTAATTTCTCCGGAAAACTTTAAACTTGAATACCATTTATTCAAATGAGCAAAATATACGCTATAACCTGCCTTTAAGCTAAGCCTGTTTATATTATCTTTTAATTGCAGCCCGCGTTTGTTTAGGATAAATGAACTCGTATATCCTTTAAGAGGATAAAGAATGTTATCGACATTTATGTATTGCAGCTTGTATTCGATCTCCGGAAAATTCTGAGTAGTGGATTTGCTGTTAAAATACCCGGGATTATATTGCTGCGAAATAACTGAATCATCAACCCTTATATGATGAAATGACAGCGAAAATGTTTCCCTTTTTGTAAGGCCCTTGCGTGAAAGATATGCTCCTCTTGCAAACCATTCATTTCTTACAAAATCGTCTTTCCTGAAATAGAAAATATCATTTTGAGCAGTGGTTAGAACAGGTATTTCGCGGGATTGATAATATCCGCCGTCAACTAATACTCCTTCGGTTAATGAAGGATTGGAATAGGGAGCCCTGTAGTTAAAAGAAATATTTCTTGTATAGCCATTAATAACATTTATTGAAAACTGGTCATTTCTCCCGCTCACATTCCTGTGAATAAATCTAATACCATAACTTACCCTGTTCAAATCCGCATTATGTTTGTCAACCCATTCATTCAGCGATCTGTCTGCCAGTTGAAATACAGGAATTGGAAATATATACCATCGCTCAACAACGTGAACAATAATATCAAAGTCATGCGCATTAACAATCAATGGTGAAACGTTTACATCTACAAACAATGTGGTGTTATAAATAAAACTGCGAGCCTTATCAAGTTCATTGGGAATCCGGGAAATTATCACTGAATCCCCGGGCTTTACTTGCATTTCTCTTAAAATGATGTAAGATTTGGTTTTCTTATTTCCGGTTACAATAATTTTTCTAAGAGAAAGCTTTGAAGCAGTATCGGTAATTTCGGTCTTCAGTTCATCTTCATGACTAAAATTGCCCTGTGAATAAACTGAATAATGAATACAGCAGAATAAGAATATCGCAGAAAATTTTCTCGCACATATAAGCATAGACTCTTTCTCTCTTTACTAATATAGATAGCTGGGAAAATTAGTACAAGTTTGGGCTAAAGGATAAAACCCTGTCTAAATATCCAGATAATTCATTAAATGACGGTAATTATTGTCTATATCGTTTTCAAATAATTCTTCACCTGAATAATAAGTAATAGAGTAATCATATCTTTCAAATGCGGCAATAAGGGTGGAGATCTCTCTTTTATTTATATGTATAGTAACCTTCACAAACAGAGTTTCCGGCACTGCGGAAATATTTAGATGTAAAATTAGGGCACCATCACTTTCAACTATCCTGTTTAATTCAGAAATATTGAATTTGGTACGCTCCATCTGTAACTCAATCATAGCACCGGTCTCAATAGCTCCTGCGAAATTTCCCAAAGCGGTTATTAATGACTGCCCTGAAATAGTACCTACCAAGTCATTTTGTTCATTAGTAACGGGAATCACATTTGTTTGGTAAAGGTTGCTGATATCTACCGCCTGTAAAAAATGTTTATTGGTATTAATAGAAGCAGGAAGAAAATCTTCTTGAAAATATTCAATAGCAATTTTTTTATCGTCTTCATCAAGTAGGTCATCTTCGCTTATCAGGCCTAAATATTTTTCATCTGACACCACCGGGAGATGCGTGATTTTAAAATCGCTCATTAGCTGCAAAGCCTTTGATACTGTATCAGAAAGCTGTAATTGTGGTATAATATTGTTTGTAAGTTCAAATGCTAACATGATGAGTACAGTTAAAAAATGTTAGAAAATTAAAAGGTACTGCTAATAAGACCAAAAAAACTATAGAACTGTTGCAGCGGAAACATTCAATTTTGAAAGGAAACCGCTTAGAATTTTGTTAAATTCCGCCGGAACTTCCATCATCGGGGCATGGCCACATTTGTCAATAAAATGAAGTTCACTATTTGGTATTAGTTTATTGAACTCCCTGGCAACGAATGGTGGAGTAATTGTATCGTTATTACCCCATATAAGGCAGGTGGGTTGTTTTATCTGGTTTAATTCTTCACCCAGATTATTCCTGATTGCAGATTTAGCAAGTGCAATGATCTTAATTACTTTTATCCTGTTATTAGTTATTTCAAAACATTCATTTACCAATTCCTCAGTGGCCATGGCAGGATCATAAAAAGTGAGCTGGGTTTTTTTGCGAATATATTCCTTATCTCCGCGTTTAGGATAACTGTCCCCCATTCCATTTTCAAATAAGCCGGAACTACCGGTAAGGGTAAGCGATTTTATTTTTTCCGGATGCTTAAGAATATATACAAGTGCAACATGTCCACCTAGTGAATTTCCAAGCAGGTGAATATTATTGTAATTCCGGAATTCGATAAACCTATGCACGAATTTTTGAAGTCCTCCTACTGATGTATGTAAAAGATCAAGTTCAAAAAGAGGAAGCATTGGAACTATTACCTTGTTAGTTTTCCTGAAATGTTCAATAAGATCTCCAAAATTGCTTAACGCACCAAATAACCCATGCAGCAACAGCAGCGGTTCTCCTTCACCCACTTCAATAAACCTGAACTTGCCTTCCTGTATAATTTTATATTCCATCTTTGAGTGCCGGCTTTTGGTATTATCCAGCTATAACTAATTAACGCTAAAATAAATGTTTCTGTGCAAATGTTTAAATAATCTTTGATACAGAAATTGTATCTATGCAGATTTTTTCGCGACGTTTTCAAAAAAAGATTGCAACTGAATGAACATATCTTTGAAAAATGGAACGATATTACCGAGATTATTGATAACTTTTAGTCCCCAGGGTGCGATGTATTTGTAGGTAAAGGAGTTGGATATTACTTCAGGTTTCAGCATAAACATTTTTTCTGCAAAAAACAAAATAATACTTAGTATGATGGTATAAAGAATTATGTAAAGAATAATTCCAGCAAGCCTGTCCAACCAGCCAAGCATTGCAAATTGAAAAGTTTTTTTTATTAGCCTGGCTCCCAGCCCTACCAGCAAAACAACAAGAATAAATACCAGGAAGAATGAAAGAAGAGGCAGCCACTTCGTAGACGTCATTACATTTTGCTGCAGGTATGAAGCTACTACCGTTGAAAATTTAAGAGCTGCTGCAATACCAATGATAAAAGCAAGCAATGAAAAAATGGCAATAATAAATCCCTTACTAAATCCCTTTAGAATTGCAATGATCATTACAACTATAAATGCTAAATCAATTATCATAAGCTTCGTAACTATGCTCTAATTGGAGGGCGAATGATTATTAATAATGGTTATTCTTATTTTGCAAGAATGTCCTTTACAATTGCTGCTATTGCTTTACCATCGGCTTTACCTGCAAGTTTTTTATTAGCGACACCCATTACTTTGCCCATATCTGCAGGAGAAGTTGCACCAGTTTCCTTAATAATATTTTCAATATTTTTTCTAAGTTCTTCTTCGCTCATTTGCTCAGGCAAAAACTTTTCAATCACTTCAATCTCTTCTCTTTCTTTTGACGCAAGATCTTCACGGTTTTGCTTTTCATAAATTTCCAAAGAATCTTTACGTTGCTTTACTAATTTTTGCAACAATTTTATTTCATCTTCTTCTTTTATTTCACCGCTAAATCCTTCGGCGGTTTTTGTATTAATGATTGCGGCTTTAATAGCACGCAACGACCTCAAAGATTTTTCATCCTTTGCAAGCATAGCTGACTTTAAATCAATCATTACTTTTTCTTCGAGATTCATAGCATTGTATTTTTTATATCGTAAAATTTACATCATGTTTCGTACATAATAAATTCATAATCTTCATACTTATCGCTACTTATTTCTTTCCTTTTCCATCTCTACAAACTTTTTATGAAATTCTGTTGCAAATGTTTTTATATCATCTACCAAAACGTCATTATTGGTCGCTCTTTTAAAAGTATCTGCCATAGTTACAAATACCTGGTAATAGAAGTCCGCCATTTCATCAACCATCATTTCCTTTGTCCAAAGATCTATCCGCAAAGCGGACTTATCAACTGCATCCCAAAAAGCAATTAACATTGCCTTAGCTTTTTGAGGATCATGGGCGCTGCTGCCATCGGCTCTCCAGTTTATTTGTTGCGGAACCTTATCAGGATCAAGCTGAACGTCTATTGTTATTGTGGATGTTGTCATAATGTTTACGAAAATAAGATTAATGGCTGTATCTCAAAACACCGGCGCGCTGATTAGTAAAAAAAATTTAGTCTTTACTATTTCTTGTTTTTTCAATAGTCTTCCAAACAAGCTTAATCGCATTCTGCCGGTTAAATTTCTGAACCTGTAATTTTCCTTTTTCGATCAAATCCTTCCTAAGCTTTTCATCTTTAAATAGCTGCATCATCTTTAAAGCAATATCCTCAAAATTCTGAGGATCCGCGTATAAGGCAGCATCGCCGCAAATCTCTGGGGAAGCGCCTGTTGTGGCAGTAACGATAGGTACCTCACATTTCATTGCATTGATTAAAGATGACCCAACATCTTCGCAGAGAGAAGGATAAGTCATTGCATAAGCTGACGCTGTAATTTTTGCAATTTCGTTCTGCGTTAAGCCCTCTATAATTTTTACTTCTTTTTTGAATCGAAACAAACGAAAGCTTTCAATAAACGATTCATCTTCTATGATCGTTTTACTTGCTATTAGCAATTTCATGCTACTTTTTTGTCTTTTCTTAAATGCTGAAAAAGCCTTCAGTAAAACGATGAGATTATTCCCTGAATTTAAATTGCCGGTGAAAAAAAAATACTCAAAGCCATCAGCATATTTGTCTTTAATCTCTTCTCTTTCCTGGTGTGAAACCGGTTTATAACCAGAATCGCTAACGACATAAACGACGTCTATTTTATCAAGAGGTGTTTTGTAATTCGTACTAATTAAAGCTTTTGAGTATTCTGAAAGTACAATTATCGATTTAGCTTTTTTTACAAACCCCGGTGTATGTTTTTTGTAGAATGATAATTGCTTTCTATTTACAAATGCTGGAGAATGAAGAAAGGAAAGATCGTTCAAAATAAGGCACTGAGGCACTTTAGTTGCAAGTGAGCAAAGTCCGGGACTTACAAAAATTTCAGCTTTATATTTTTTTAAAAGCTGGGGAATTTTTACATTGAACCAAAAGTACTTTTTTACGGAAGTGTTAATAATTGGTCCTACGACTACCGGAATCACGTTTGCGGGAAAAGATAATTCCTCGTCGTATGCCTGGTCGAAAATGTAAATGAAAGTGTGTTCTTTGTGAAGTGTTGATATGCCATTAAAAACATCATACATAACATTGCTACATTCACCAGGCTGATCTTTTGTAATACACCTTGTGTTAACAGCAATTATCATTTTTGGGAATATAGATTTTAAAATAGATAATTTAGTCTTTCCATAAGATACAGATCGGACGAGGCATTAGAATAAGTTCTAACCCTATGGAGGACTATCTCAGCACTTTCAATTTTACAGTTTCAATTCGTGTTTCACTTACGCTTAAAACGTCAAACTGGTAATCGTCGATTATGATCCTGTCTTTCTGCTTCGGAATCGATTCATGTTGGTTAATAATATAACCGGATAAGGTCCCGGATTCTTCGTCATTCCTGAATTTTAATTGATATTTGTCTGCCACGTAATCCAGCTCCAGCCTTCCGCTTAAGAGGAATTCATTTGTTGAGATTTGCTTATCAACAAATTCTTCTGTGATATCATATTCATCCTTAATATCGCCGAAGATCTCTTCCAGCAGATCTTCCATAGTTACGATACCGGCAGTACCACCAAACTCATCCACCACCCATGCTATACTTTTTCTTTCTTTACTGAATTTATTGATAAGGTCAGTAGCGCTCATACTTTCAGGTATTGCCGGTATAGGCAATAAAACAGAACGCAGGTCGGTTGGATTTTTAAATAAATCAAGCTGGTGAATGTAACCCTGTATATTATCAATATTGCCATCGTACACCACAAGCTTACTGAGTTTTGATTCAATCAATTGATTTTTAACGGCACTGATGGTGGAATTTATATCTATAGCCTCAACTTCTTTACGGGGAATAAGACACTCCCTTATTTTTATTTCAGAGAGAGACAGAACATTTTCAAAAAGCGCATTATTCTTTTCATCATTTTCTTCGGTATCATGAAGCTTATGCTGTTGCACAAAATGTTCCAGGTCTATTTTTGTAAAGGCTTCGGTTTTGTTTTGAAGCTTTACATTAAAAATGTATTTCAGCATCCATTCAGTTGCATTCACAAAGAGTGAAGCAATACCAGATAACAGAGAATAAAAAAAGCTAACTAAAAAAGTGATGAGACCACTGCTGATAACAGCATTATTTTTTGCTCGGAAAAAGGCTTTAAATGTGAACTCAAATATTAAAAGTAGTGTGGTTGAAATTAAGGTTTCAACCGCCAACCTAATATAGGTATCTTCAACTTGCCAATATTTCCATACGCTGTCAAGAATTTCGCTCCATAAAAGTCCGTATACAACCAGCAAAATATTTACTGCAATAAGTATTGTTCCTATCAAACGTGTTGGGGCTTCCATGAAGCCAGACCAAATTTTGCCGGTATAGTTGCCCTGTTTTCTTTTTAATTCAACCGAAAGCCTGCTTACAGATACAAACGCAATTTCTATTCCTGCGAAAAAGCCCATTAAAATAAGAGAGGCTGCGATGGCTATGATTGACGTCCAGTCCATATTACAAAAATATAGAATTGAAGATGAACAAGCATTTATTATAATTATTCATTTTCTAAAAATGTTGCAACCATTTTTTCGGCCTCTTTGCAAGCCGTTTGGAAGTCTTTATTAACGATTACATTTTCAAAATGCGATTTGAATGTCATTTCAAAAGAAGACTTGTTTACCCGTGCCTGCAGGGATTCTTCAGTTTCTGATCCCCGGCTTTGCAACCTGGCTTTTAGCTCTTCAATTGAGGGTGGTTGAATAAAAATAGAAAAAGTATTCACCGGATATTGCTGCTGCACATGTATGGCACCCTGCACATCAATATCGAGTACCGGAACTTTATTCAAAGCCCATATTCTCTCGATTTCATCTTTTAATGTTCCATAATACTTCCCTTCATACACCATTTCCCATTCAAGAAATTCCTTATGGTGGATCTTGTCTTTAAATTCCGTTTCAGAAATAAAATAATAATCGAGGCCGTCCTGTTCGTTATCCCTGGGCTTCCGGTTAGTTGCAGAAACTGAGAATGCGAGTTGAGGAAATTTCTGCATCAGGTAGCGAATGATAGAAGTTTTACCTGCTCCTGAAGGCGCGGTAATAAGAATAATTTTATTATACTTTTTGTCCATTTATTTATTACCGTATGTTTAATTCCTGGTTATTTCTGCTCCCAGCGCCTGGAGCCTTTTGTCAATGTTTTGATAGCCCCTGTCAATTTGTTCAATATTCTGAATAATACTTTTGCCTTCTGCGCTTAATGCTGCGATTAGCAAGGCAACGCCTGCTCTTATATCAGGGCTGCTCATTTCAATCCCTCTTAATGAATGTTGCCTGTCAAGGCCCGCCACAACAACTCTGTGCGGATCGCACAATACAATATGAGCTCCCATTTCAATAACTTTATCTACAAAAAATAAGCGGCTTTCAAACATTTTTTGATGAATCAATACCGTACCACGAGCCTGGGTTGCCACCACAAGAACCACGCTTAAAAGGTCGGGTGTGAAACCCGGCCACGGATGATCAGAAATGGAGAGTATTGAACCATCCAAAAAAGTTTGTATTTCGTAAGTCTCCTGTTCAGGTATATGAATATCATCTCCCCTAAAATCCATTTTGATTCCAAGTTGCTGAAATTTTTCCGGGATAACCCCTAAATGATTGATGCCGGCATTTTTAATGAGGATGTCACTTTGTGTCATGGCAGCAAGCCCTATAAAAGAACCCACTTCTATCATATCCGGCAGAATGGTATGTGTAGTTCCCGATAAGGTCTTTACACCTTCTATCACAAGCATATTACTTGCAATTCCTGATATTTTTGCACCCATTTTATTGAGCATCCTGCAGAGTTGCTGAATATATGGTTCACAGGCTGCATTATAAATTGTAGTGGTGCCTTTTGCCATCACCGCTGCCATTACAATATTTGCAGTGCCCGTAACACTAGGCTCATCGAGCAGCATATTCGCGGCGGCAAGTTGTGAAGCTTGTAAATGAAAAAATGATTCGTCCGCATCATAATTGAATTTAGCGCCCAGCTTTTGAAATGCGATAATATGAGTATCCAGCCTGCGGCGCCCGATCTTATCACCACCTGGCTTGGGCAAATAAGCTTGACGAAACCTTGCAAGCATGGGGCCTGCGAGCATTACGCTGCCTCTCAGGCGCCCGGTCTTTTTTCTAAATTCCGGCGAGGCCAGGTATTCGATATTAATATTCTCAGCATGAAAAATGCAAGTGTGCCGGTCAACCCGCTCAATATTTACTCCTAAACCCTCAAGCAATTCTATTTGCAAATTAACATCAATGATATCAGGGATATTATTAATAATAATTTTTTCAGCAGTCAACAATACTGCCGAGATCACCTGCAAGGCCTCATTTTTAGCGCCTTGTGGGGTAATCTCGCCTTTGAGCTTGTTACCACCTATTACTTCAAATACACCCATTTATAAAATTATTATTCATTCATAAAATAAAAAAAACCCGGCGATATTTGAATGCCGGGGCTGTAATTTATTTAATGAATTATGTTAATACCTTTTTTTAGAATATTTATTCCTATTATTATTCCTGTTATCTCTATCTCTTCCCTGGTTACTTCGGTTGTTACGAGGACCAAAGTTTTTGCGGTATTTTCCGCTAGTTCCACCAAATTCTTCCCTGTTATTATCTGCCCTGTGCTTCACGAAAGGACGATTATTAAATTCAAGCTCCCCTTTGGTTATAGATGCCAGCTCTGTTTGTATATTGTCATCGTGTACCAGTTCTTTATGCCAATTGCTGTAGGTGAGCTTCATATAATAGGCAATGGCATTAGCAAATCCCTGGCGCTTTTCAGCATCTTCTTCTCCGAGCGCTTTATCTATTACGATTTCAATATTCTTTCCAAGGTGATTGTATCTTGGATATCTTTTAGGATAAGAAAGCACTTTTGGCTTTGCTTTTAAAGTTTCGCGGGTAGGTATTGGATAAGGGCTGTCTACATCCAGCTTAAAATCACTTATTAAAAAAAGGTGATCCCATAATTTGTGACGGAAATCTTCCACATTTTTCAAGTGCGGATTTAAAAATCCCATTAGCTCAATAAGCGCATATGCGTTTTTTTGACGCTTTTCTCTATCCTCCAGGGTTAAGACATATTCCACCATTTTTTGAATGTGGCGACCATATTCTCTTATCTCGAGATGATTTCGGGTTGTATTGTATTCCATGTTCTCAACGTTTTCCATAAGGCAAATGTATAAATTTAAAATTTAGGCTGCAAACTCATTAGAATTACCGGATTAATTGCAGTATTCAGTTTTCAGTATCAAAAAATGTTTTGAAAATGCAGTATCCGCAAAGTTATTTAAATTTTGGTTGCGGAAGCAGGTCTCTCAATCCGCTTGCGGCAGTACCAAAAAGAAATCAGAACTCCCACGCTGTCAGCAGCCCAGTCAAGCAGATCGAAAGTGCGGCCGGCTACAAAATATTTCTGAATAAACTCAATAGCCAAACCCCACAGACTACAGGCGATTGCAATCCAGATAATATAATGAATTTTTTTGTTTAGATCTAAATGCGCTTTAAAAAAAGGGAAGCTAAATAAAAATACTAAACATGCGAACATTCCCACATGTACCCATTTATCAAAATAAATTTTGTCGAGCCATGCAATTCTTGGTAGGTCGCTGCCCGGCAAACACGTGAGCACCATTATAATAAAAAACCAGGTAATTCCTGGTAGAAATTTTATAAAATGTATTTTCCCCTTCATCCTTTCCGTTTACGCTACTACCTTTTGATAGGCTGCTGCATCCATGAGATTATTTACATCATCAGGATTATCAACTTTCATTTTCACCATCCAGCCTTCTCCATAAGGGTCTGTATTTACTTTTTCCGGCTCAGTTTCCAGCAAAGGGTTCACTTCGGTAATGGTACCTGAAACCGGAAGAAAAAGATCGCTCACTGTTTTCACAGCTTCTACAGTTCCAAAAACGGTTTCGGCTGAAAGGGCCTTGCCTTTTGTTTCTATTTCGACATAAACAATATCACCCAGTTCATTTTGAGCAAAATCGGTAATGCCTAAAGTAGCAATATCTCCTTCGAGAGATACCCATTCGTGGTCTTTGGTATATTTTAGATTTTCAGGAAAGTTCATATTGATATTTTAGAAATTTTATGGTATCAAATTGCAAATTAATATTTAATCTCAATTCAAGAATTTTTATTGAATTACCATTTTCATATGGATGTCATTTAAAGGTCTGTTGTTCTCATCTATTGGAGCATTGGCAATTTTTTCGACTACATCCATTCCACTTATTACTTCACCGAAGACTGTATATTTCATATCAAGAAATGGTGTGCCTCCAATCGTTTCATAAATCTTACGGTGATTTTCGGGAATATTAACATTATATTTTTCTTCTACTCTGTCAAGTTGGCTATTGGTGAAAGTTTGTCCTTCAACAATATAAAATTGTGTTGAGCTACTTTCCCGTTTGGGATTGGATTGATCATCTTCCCGGGCTGCCGCCAGGGCTCCTTTTTTATGAAATAACGCTGTATCCAATTCCGCAGGAATGGTGTAATTCAATGATCCAACTCCTAGCAAAGCGCCTGGTTTTGCATCGCGGCTGTCTGGATCTCCGCCTTGTATCATAAAATCATGTATCGCCCGGTGAAATAACAAACCGTCATAAAATTTCTCTTTTACAAGCTTTACGAAATTATCGCGGTGCAAGGGTGTTTTATCATATAACATTAAAACAATTGTACCTGAATCGGTGGTAATATTCACCTTGACTGGCTTTACAACAATCACTGAAGTTTTTTTTGTGGCTGTACAGGAAACGATAGCAATAAGAAAGACCAGGTAGAAAAAGCTTTTCATTGTTTATTTAAAAATCTTTAAATGGTTCACCAATATTTCCAAAGTAAAGCAAAATATGGTCCTTCAAAAAATTTTCCTGTTCAACCATATTAAATACAGGTAAAGGTTTTAGTTGAATGAAATGAGGCCAGCCTTCATCGTCATGGCCTTCTACTTTGTAGTATCCACTTTGTGAAAGCAGGGAACAAACAGCCACATGCATTAAATCCTGTTTCTGCTCTTTAGAAAATTTTTTCCTAAAATTCCCGATTTCCTGGATACCGATCAAAAAAAGAATTGCCTCCACATCAGGCTTCTTGCCAAACCTTGTCATAAATTTTTCCTCCAGGCCCCACCAGCGGGTTTGCAGATCGTCTTTTACATTTTGCATTGGACAAAATTAAATTAAAATGATCAACCCGGCCTCTCACCAGCATGAATAAAGAGGCGGGCCTTGAACTAATTTTAAATAAAATTCAACAACATCTTATCAACACTCAAAGTCTTATTCACACATTGTTATATTTGCGGGCTGAAAGATATTGAAGCTGTTCACTTATATTTTAAAAATATGTTACAGGTAAATTTTATTAAAAACAATCGAGAAGAGGTACTTAAGAGATTGGCGATAAAAAATTTCACAGATTTTACGTTGATTGACCTTATCGTTGCACTCGATGAGGAGAGAAAATCATTACAACAGGAGCATGAGGAAATACAGGGGAAAATAAACGCTGCATCCCGCCAAATCGGACAATTAATGCAGAAAGGCAATAAAAAACCAGCGGAAGAAAAAAAACTAGAAGTTGCTAAATTAAAATCTCTTCAACAGCCCTTTAGCGCCAGGCTCGAAATTGTTGAAAAAGATTTAAATAACAATCTTTTAAGTTTACCAAATCTCCCACATAGCAGTGTACCCGCAGGTAAAACACCCGAAGAAAATGAAATTGTAAGAGAAAATGGAGATAAACCTAAGTTGCATAGCGGCGCTGTACCACATTGGGAACTTGCAAAAAAATATGACCTTATTGATTTTGATTTAGGAAATAAAGTAACCGGCAGCGGATTTCCTTTTTACAAAAATAAAGGTGCCAAATTGCAGAGAGCACTAATACAATATTTCCTGGATTACAATGTAGCCGGAGGTTATACTGAATACCAGCCACCGTTTATGGTAAATGAAGCAAGCGCCTATGGAACGGGCCAACTTCCGGATAAAGAAGGACAGATGTATTTTGTAAATGAAGACAACCTTTTTCTTATCCCAACGGCTGAGGTTCCTATTACCAATATTTTCCGCGATGAAATCGTAAAAGAGAATGATCTGCCCTTGAAACTAACTGCGTACACGCCCTGCTTCAGGCGTGAAGCGGGAAGCTATGGAAAAGATGTTCGCGGCCTGAACCGTGTACATCAGTTTGATAAAGTAGAAGTGGTTCAGATTGTTCATCCAGCAAATAGTTATGAGGTGATTGAAGAGATGGTAAATCATATTGAAAAGCTATTACAAAACCTGAAATTACCTTATCGCATTCTCCGGTTATGCGGGGGGGATTTGAGTTTTACATCCGCACTCACCTACGATTTCGAAGTGTATAGCGCCGCGCAGGAGAAATGGCTCGAAGTAAGTTCTGTGAGTAATTTTGAAACTTTTCAAAGTAACAGGATGAAAATCCGGTTTAAAAATGTAGATGGCAGATCCCAACTTGTACACACTTTAAATGGTTCTTCTTTGGCTTTGCCACGAATTGTTGCTGCCCTGCTTGAGAACAACCAAAATAAAAATGGGATACAACTGCCAAAAATTTTGCATACATATTTTGGCTCAGAGATTATCAGTTGATCATTTTCCATGTTTATCCTTACATAGTTGTTGGAGTTTTTTTTCAGAAAAAATCCGACAAAAAATTTACTGTCCGTTCCGGATTTAAATTGCCGTTAAAATCTCTGCTTTAAATGTTACTTCTGTGTGGCAGTAGTTGGTGCTTTTCACTTTATCAATGGGTCAGGATGGCAATGTAATAGTTTCATTCACCGTTTTCTTTTCTGAAAATTTGGGTGGCCCTCAAGGTTCTGGGAGCCGTGTTTTTAATACTGCAATTACCGAAAGTTATGATGTTATATACAAATGGCTGGATCACTTAAAAAAGGGCACAAAATACTTGGGTATGTGATTATGCCTAATCATGTACATGTATTAGTAGATTTCATAAAAACAGATCAATCAATAAATATGATCGTCGGTAATGGCAAAAGATTTATGGCATACGATATAATAAAACGGCTCAGAGAAAAAGGACAAATACACATCCTTGCAACTCTCGCAAAAAATGTTGAAGCAAAAAGAAAAGCAAACATTAAACTTCATGAGGTATGGGAATTGTCATTCGCCTGGAAATCTTGTAATAGTTATACATTTATCAGGCAAAAGCTTAATTACATGCATGATAACTCATGTACCGACAAATGGAGCTTATGCCCAAGACCGATTGAATACATACATAGTTCAGCAAAATATTATAGCGGTGAAACAGGTTTTTACCTGGTAGATGCGGTCGAAGAATGAATGGAACAGCGCAACGTCTACTACGTGAGACGTTGCTGAGAAATAAGCTCCAAACTGCCCAGGGCAATACTGATAAAAAAACATATACTCAGGCATTTAATAGCCTTATGCAACTGGTATATAATTTTAATAAATCACAACCTAAGAAACCCGGCCATTAAAATCATAAGTATGATGAAAAAAGTATCGAAACTTTTATTAGTATTTGGACTAGCCATGCTTCATTCTTGCTGGCCAAATAAACTTCCTGAATTTGTAGTTAGTGAAAATTTTGAATCCGTTAAAGAGAAAAATGGAATAATTATTCGAAATATAACTATTGAAAAATATACTATTGATAGTAATTTTGTGGCCAAAAAAAATTCTGCAGGACCAGGTTGAATCTTTTCAGGAGCCATTCAGAGCTGCTGAGATCCTTTTTAATTCCGGGGCTTCTACATTGGTTGACTATCTCATTGCAAAAAATAATCTGGACAGAACCACCACCAACCTGATCATTTCTAAATATGATTTTGTGTTGAGGTCAAAGGTGCTTGATTATTATGAGGGGAAGACTTTGTGGTAATATATAAAGTGGATTTTTAAAATTATAGATACCTGGCCATTATACTTTTATTGTATTAGCTGAAGTCAGCCTGCAATAATCTTACAATTACAAAATATTTTCTGATCACAAATATTTTTTATATTAACCCAAATTTCGCAAACATCGAGAACCATGTCTAATAAGTTTCAGAATGGGGAACACAATTTTTATTTTTCCCCCTGTGTTGATTTTAAAAGATTTTTTCTGGTTTCAAATCGAAAA
>JBKJRY010000040.1:0-17202 GCA_046593045.1 Chitinophagaceae bacterium
TTTTCGATTTGAAACCAGAAAAAATCTTTTAAAATCAACACAGGGGGAAAAATAAAAATTGTGTTCCCCATTCTGAAACTTATTAGACATGGTTCTCGATGTTTGCGAAATTTGGGTATTCTATTAAAAAAGAAATTATCACGGATCCACTTCGCAATACCCTTTTACAAAAGATTGAATTTTTGCCGCAGGAAAAATCAAAAACCGATTTTCATTTGTATATTTTGCTGGCCCCGCATTTAGGTAACAGTGGCGGCGGAAATACCGCATGGGTGGGAGAATACAAAGGCATTCCAATGCTTTTTGCTAAAAGAAATGGACTTGTATTGGCTTCGGCGAGTTCTCAAAAATGGTTAAATCGTTCAGTTGTGTTTGTGGGTTTTTCTGATGGCTATTCAGACCTGGAAGCACATAAAGAGATGACATGGTAATATCAACGTGCTGAAAACGGGAACGTGGCAATGGTTGGCGAAATAGATTTGGCGGGAGTGGATAATTCCTTTGTGCTGGCCGTAGGTTTTGGATACGATGCTGTTGAAGCCGGGCACCATGCCTGGGCCAGCATTATGGATGGATTTGACTACGCAAAAAAACGTTATACTGAAGAATGGCTGCGTTGGCAAAATTCTTTAACACCGCAAGACGAATCGAAAAATAATTTAGGAAAACTTTCCCGTAGCAGTGCGGCTGTATTACGCATACATGAGTCAAAAGCTTTTGTAGGAGGCACTATTGCAAGCATGTCTATACCATGGGGTTCTTCAAAAGGCGATGATGATATTGGTGGTTATCATTTGGTATGGCCGCGTGATCTGGTGCAAATTGCAGGCGGTTTTTTATCCATGAATTCTAAAGATGATGCTTTCAGGGCGATAAATTATTTGATGGTAACCCAGGAGCCAGATGGTCATTGGGCGCAGAATATGTGGTTATCAGGAAAGCCAAATGGGTTAGTGTTCAAATAGATCAAATAGCTTTACCAATTTTGTTGATCAATTTATGCAGAGCTAACGGCGCTTTGGATCCACACATGATTCACGCTTATTGGAATGTAATTAAAAAAGCAGTTTCCTATATTGTAAAGTATGGCCCGGCAACAAGTCAGGACCGTTGGGAAGAAGAAAGCGGAATATCCATATTTACACTGGCTACAGAGATATCGGCTTTGTTGGCAGCAGCCGATTTTGCAGAAATAAATAATGAACCCGGCATTGCTGCTTACTGTCGTGAAACGGCTGATTACTGGAACGATAATATTGAGTACTGGACTTATGTTACTGATACTGCTTTGGCGAAAGAAGTAGGCGTTGAAGGTTATTATATTCGGATTAATCCAACAGGTTTGGCAGCCAAAGATCTGAATGGAAAAAGTATGCGGATAAAAAATCATCCGGAAGATAAAAGCTTTGTGACAATAAGTGAATTCGTGAGTGTAGATGCACTGGCATTGGTAAGGTTTGGATTACGTTCGGCTGATGATCCTAAAATTCTTAATACCGTTAAAGTAATAGATGCAAAATTAAAAGTAGATACGCCGCACGGACCTTGCTGGCATCGCTATAATAATGATGGATATGGAGAACATGAAGATGGCAGCCCTTATGATGGTACCGGTACAGGCAGAGCATGGCCGTTGCTTACAGGCGAACGGGCACATTACGAAATAGAAGCGGAAAATTTTAAAAAAGCAGCGGCGTTACTAAAGACAATGGAAGCTTTTGCAAATCATAGCCTGTTGCCCGAGCAAATTTGGGACACGGATGATATTCCGGAACGTGACCTCTACCTGGGTAAACATAGTGGATCTGCTTTGCCATTAGTATGGGCGCATGCAGAGTATATTAAACTGTGTTGGTCGCTGAGACATAAAAAAGTTTTTGACATGCCGCTACATACCCGGGAGCGCTATATTCAAAATAAAATCAAAGTGGATTGGGAAGTTTGGCGCTTTGAATATCCCTGTAATTCAATAGCTAAAAATAAAAGATTGCGTATTGAAACCTTGTCTTCGGCAATTGTATGGTGGTCCATTGATGATTGGAAAACAACAAATGAAACAGCTACCCTTAACACAGGCTTGGGTGTGCATGTAGCCGATTTACCCACAAAAACGGTTAATGAAGCTAATATCCTTTTTACTTTTTATTGGCAAGATGCTCAACATTGGGAAAATAATGATTTTAAAATAACTATAGTAAATGAATGATAACAATTGGGGAAGCAGAAGTTTCAGACATTAAACAATTTTTTATAATACACGCTCCACCCCCATGAAACTCCCTTTAGAACCCCCACCCAGGCCGCTCAATGTAATATCACAAATAAATTCTAATCGCTTTCTAATTTCTACTTAACCTGCTACTAATACCTGCACTGTAGATTGCACTTGTTATTAATTACAAATAATTCAAAAAAAACTAAGATGAAAGTTAAACAATCCATTGCGGTGTTAACAACATTTGCAATAGTATGCGGAGCATTGCTTTGCATGCCGGCTATTGGTCAAACAAATGCCAAGCTTACAGATGCTGAAATTGCTTCCGTTGCTGTAACCGCTAACCAAATAGATGTTGAATACGCACAAATTGCAAAGAAAAAATCAAATAATGGTGATGTTCTAAAATTTGCAGAAACAATGGCGAAAGACCACCAGTCTGTTATTGACCAGGCAGTAGCATTGGTAACGAAGCTGGGAGTAACTCCGAAAGATAATGCCACCACAAAATCATTTCTTGCTGGCGCAACTAAGACAAAAGCCATGCTGAACTCAAAAAAAGGCAACGCTTTCAACAAAGCCTACATTGATAATGAAGTAGCCTATCACAAAGCGGCAATCAACGAAGTTGAAAATGTATTAATTCCGGATGCAACTAACAGCGAACTGAAAAGTTTATTGCAATCTGCATTGCCCCTTTTCAAAACACATCTTGCACATGCGGAAATGGTGCAAAAAGAATTCAATAAATAATAGCTGAAATGTACTCAATACTTAAAAACAGCATTTGTCTGTTATGCTTTATGTTTCTTCTAAATAGTTGCACTTCAACTCCTGAAAAATCGGTACATAAAGTTGAAAAAGCGGTGCATAAAGTTTATAACGTTGAAATTAGGCAAATGCAATTTCAGCCTGCTGAACTCACATTACAAAAAGGAGATACGGTAGTTTGGACAAATCAGGACATTGTAACACATGATGTAACAGAAGAAAAGGGTAAGCTTTGGACTTCAGGACCACTTGCTCCGGGACAATCCTGGAGTTTAGTGGTTACTAAAAGCGCTGATTATTATTGCAGCATTCATGTGGTGATGAAAGGAAAATTGATTGTGCAATAATTTTTCAAAAAATCTTTTTGAAAGCATTTTTAACCCTGGTTAAGTGCAGACTAATTTTTATAACGTATAAGCGTAATCGGAAATGAAAAAAATAGCAATTAATGGCTTTGGCAGGATCGGAAGAGCAGCTCTGAAGATAATCTTCCATACTCCGGGGTTTGAAGTAACAGCCATTAACGATTTAATGAGCATAAGCAATGCAGCGTACCTGCTTAGATACGACAGCGTGTACGGAAGATATATAAATGAAGTTCATATCCAGGACAGTTATTTACATATAATGGATAAGAAAATTTTATTTATTTCTGAAAAAGACCCTGCAAAACTTCCCTGGAAAAAGCTGGACATAGATGTTGTAATAGAAAGCACCGGTTTATTTACAAACAGGGAAGACGCTGAAAAACATATTCATGCCGGCGCAAAAAATGTGGTAATATCTGCGCCAACACAAAGCACAGACACACCAACAATAATACACGGTGTAAACAAACCGGATGGAAAGTCATCCATATTTTCATGTGCCAGTTGTACCACCAATAACATTGCGCCGGTAATAGAAATTATAGATAGAAGAGTTGGTATAAAGAAAGCGATTTTAAATACGGTTCATGCTTATACAGCCTCCCAATCACTTGTTGATTCACCAAACATAAAGAAGACCAGGATGGGGCGTGCCGCCGCGGTAAATTTAGTACCTGCCACAACAGGTGCTGCAAAAGCAACGATTAAGTCACTACCTCAATTGGAAGGAAAGTTTGATGGAATCGCCATTCGTACCCCGGTAACCGTTGGCTCCATTTCAGACATCACTTTTATCGCTTCAAGAAATACTTCTGCTGAAGAAATCAATAATATTTTAATAGGGGAATCCAAAACAAACGGGTACAGATTGGTATTAGCTGTATCAGATGAACCATTGGTTTCTTCAGATATTGTTCAAAGTTCCTTTGCCGCCGTCGTTGATTTAGAAATGACAAGAGTTGTTGATGGTGACCTCGTTAAAATACTGGCCTGGTACGATAATGAATGGGGATTTACCAATCAAATGATTCGACAGATTCGGGAGATATAGAACTGGTATAAGCATTGTTGAAAATGATTAGGATCAGCGGGAAATTTAAATAAGAAATGATGACATTTAAATAATCATATAATGAAACAAAATAAAATAATGAAAATAAAAGATCTTGGCCAAAGTATCTGGCTTGATTTTTTTGACAGGGAGATTATGGATTCAGGGAAATTAAAAATGCTGATTGAAGAAGACGGCATTAGTGGCGTCACTTCCAATCCTTCCATCTTTGAGAAGGCAATTAGTTCTGTTCCGGACTATGATGAAGATATTACATGTCTTGCGCAATCAAATAAAAGTTTAGATGAAATCTTTTTTAGTCTTGCAGTAAAAGATATCAAACGTGCCGCTGATCTTTTTAAACCCGTCTATAAGAAGAGCAATGGCGAAGACGGTTTTGTAAGCCTTGAGGTGTCACCGCATCTTGCTCACGATACCGAAGGGACTATAAGACAAGCGGAAAAACTTTGGAAAGCTGTTGGTCGCAAAAATGTAATGATCAAAATACCTGCTACTGATGAAGGCTTGCCTGCCATCAGAAAATGCATCAGCGAAGGGATAAATATTAATATTACTCTCCTGTTTGGTTTACCCAGGTATAAGGAGGTTGCTGATGCTTATATTTCAGGGCTTGAAGACAGGTTTAATGCCAATCGACCCATTTCACAGGTTTCATCGGTAGCCAGCTTTTTCCTCAGCCGTATTGATGTAATGGTTGATCCGATGCTGGAAAGTAAGAGAATGAGTACTTTAAAAGGAGAATTAGCAATTGCATCGGCAAAAAAGGCATACCAAATTTATAAAGATGTTTTTACCGGGCAGCGTTTTAGAAGGCTGCAGGCCTTAGGGGCGAAGCGGCAAAAAGTATTGTGGGCCAGCACCAGTAGTAAAGATCCTTCATTTAGTGATGTGAAGTATGTGGAAGCATTAATAGGCAATGAAACAATTAATACCATCCCATTAGAAACACTCGATGCATTTAATGATCACGGGAACGCAGAAAGCCTTTTGGAGAATGACCCGGCTAAAGCATCCTATGTTCTTGATCAGCTAATAATAAATGGAATTGATATTAATGCCATCACCAAAAAGTTGGAAGACGAGGGTATTGAAAAATTTAATAAGGCCTACGACAAGATATTGAAGGGTATTGAAAAAAAATTAGTGCACAGTTTATCAAATGTAAATACCTGATAAAAAAAACGGAAGGCAAGTGTTTGCCTTTTCCTGGTATGATAATTAAAAATGAAACAAACATGAAATCGTTACATAGTTTAATAATCACAACGTCAAATGATGAATTAGATAAGTGTGATAACAAAACAAGCATCTGGATGGAAGCTCTTGCCACAGCATACTTTATTTTAAAAGATGGGGGAGAGTTCATAACAATTGCATCTCTTCATGGTGGAGAAATTCCTCTTAACTCTGATAGTAAATTACCGGCTGCTGTAACTAAAAATACAATGCGTTGCAGGCAAGATGCCCAGGCCGCTTATTATTTTTCTCATTCACTTCCTCTTAATGAAGTAAAGCCGGAAAATTTCGACCTGTTATTTATATCCAATGGGTACGGAGCTATGTTCGATTTTACCAATAATAAAAAGTTAAACCAAATTCTCAAAGATTTTTGTCATCAAAATAAACCTATTGGCTTAGTGGGTCATGGAGTTGTTGGACTGCTTTCATTGAAGGCCACTAATGGAGAGCCGTTAGTGAAAGGGAAAAGGCTTACCGGGGCTAGTAACAATGAAGAAGAATTGAATAGAATGGATGACAAATTACCATTCCTGTTAGAGTCCAGCCTGATTTCAGTTGGCGCTTTGTACAGTAAAGGGCCTGCATTTAAGAGCTACGTTATTACTGATGGTAATATCATCACCGGTCAAAATTCAGCATCATCAATTGAAACAGCTAAACAATTATTGGCTTTGGCGCGTAAGAAAGAATCTGTTGAATCTGAAAAAAATAAAAAATCACTTGTCAAAGAGGGTGATTGTGGAAAAAATATGTTGAAAAAAGCAACCGAAATGAATGCGGATTTAATTATATTAGAAACTCAAACCCAAAAAGAAATAGGTAACACAATAATGGGAAGTTTAACTGAGGATGCGTTGCTCAATACGACCGTGCCTCTACTTATCATTCGAGCTACATCTCCTGGGGAAAAATAGATTTCGCCTGGTCATCAACAATAGAACAAAGTAAAAGCTGTAAAAAAAGCGAATATTGTACGGCAGGTGAAATAAAAACAGGAACTAAAACTTTTATTTATGTAAAATTCGATACTGGAATACTATACAATTTAAATAAAATACAATGGAAAAGAATAGACTTTCAAAAACAATGACGGCAGCACTTAACAGTCAAATGACGAGGGAAGCTTTGGCTTCACAGGTCTACCTCTCTTATGGCGCATGGGCATCAGCCGCGGGGTACGCAGGCATTGCAAATTTTTTATTCAGGCATGCCAACGAAGAACGTAACCACATGATGAAATTATTAGAATACATTTTGGAAAGAGGTGCTAAGGTGAAAATAGAAGCTATACCCGCTGCTCCTGAAGATCCAACGGGCATTGAGGATTGCTTTGAGAAAATACTTGAACAGGAAGTTGGTAATACCAAAGACATTTATAAAGTGGTAAAAATGACTTTTGATGAAGAAGATTGGGCTACCTGGAATTTTATGCAATGGTTTGTAAAGGAACAAACGGAGGAAGAAACATTGGCTTTAAATCTCCTGGATAAAATTAAAATTGCCGGTGGGTCGAATGCCAGCGGTCAAGCTTTATACACTCTCGATAGAGATTTAAAAACAAAGCCTGATGATGCTTCATTGGCAGAAGATAAAACAGCACTGAATCCTTGATTGGCATGGCGCTGGTTAATTTTATTGAATAAATTTCAAAAGTGGCCGGTGGGACACCGGCCACGGCGGGCCGCCGCGGTTGGTGTCCCACCAGCCGCAATAGGAGAAAAAAAATCAATAACGCATAAAAAAGCAGGAGGATAAAAATTGAAAATTAAGATTAAAAGAGTTTATGATCAACCAGCTAAAGAAAACGGGAAGCGTATTCTAGTGGACAGGCTTTGGCCGAGAGGATTGACAAAAGAAAAAGCAAAGGTTGATGTTTGGTTGAAGGAGATTGCTCCAACTACTGAACTTCGAAAATGGTTTAATCACGATCCGGAAAAGTGGAATGAATTCATAAAAAAATATAAACAGGAACTTCATGAAAATAATGAACAGGTCGCAATTTTAAAAGAATACATGAAGCAGGGAGTGGCTACATTGGTTTACGGTGCAAAAGATGAAGTGCACAATGAAGCGCTTGTTATTAAAGAATTACTCAGCAGCCAAGCGGGGTGATTTACGGAAAATAAATTTAGATAAACTTAAATTGTGTAAGATGAAAAAAGTATTAATTGCGCTTGATTATAATCCTGACGCACAAAAAATTGCAGAAACCGGTTATGCATTATCAAGAGCTTTGGGTGCTCACGCTATCCTGCTGCATGTAACCTCTGATGCCACTTACTATTCTTCTTTAAACTATTCACCAATAATGGGATTTGATGGTTTCAGTAATTTGGACGTAGTCCAAACAAATACTGTTGAAGAATTGAAAAGTGTGGCCCAAAATTACCTCGATAAAACCAAACAACATTTAGGTGATGAAATGATTCAAACGGTTTTAAAAGAGGGGGAGTTCGACGAAACCATTCTGCAAACGGCAGACGAAATGAAGGTGGATATAATTGTGCTTGGAACTCACAGCCGAAAAGGATTGGGTAAAATATTAATGGGCAGTGTAGCTGAGAAGGTTTTGCATCACACAACCATACCACTATTTATTATTCCTGTTAAACTTGCTGAGGAAAAAGATGTATAACCGGGAAACCAGTTTTCATATTAGAAAATAAAAATTAAAAAACGCAGGCAAAAATTTTGAACAGGAGAAACAAAATCTGGAAAATTAAAACTTTTTTTATGCAAGAATATCCAAATGAAGAACATGTTGTAAAAATCCTGGAAACAGAATATGTAACACACAATGTAAAGCGGTTCAAGATAAGTAAACCCGATTCTTATACATATAAACCTGGTCAAGCTACCGATGTTGTCATCAATCTTCCAGAATGGAAAGAAGAGCGAAGGCCTTTTACTTTTACAAGCCTCAATGACTGGGATCATCTTGAGTTTACTATTAAGATTTATGATGATCACAAGGGCGTGACCAATAAATTAGGAACGTTGCACGCAGGCGACGAATTGATTTTGCACGATATATGGGGCGCCATTCATTATAAAGGCGAAGGCATCTTTATTGCAGGCGGGGCGGGTGTTACACCATTTATTGCCATCTTCAGGCAATTGCAAAAAGATGGGAAGCTCGGTAATAATAAACTGATCTTTTCCAACCGCACCTCAAAAGATATTATTCTTAAAGATGAGTTTGAAAAAATACTGGATAAAAATTTTATCAACACACTTACCGATGAGAAAGCAGAAAAATATGATAATAGAAAGATTGATGAAAGCTATCTCAAAGAAAAAATAAAAGATTTCTCTCAATACTTCTACATCTGCGGGCCCGATGCTATGATAGAAAGTATTAAAGGGCAACTTTTGAATTTAGGAGCAGATAAAGACAAAATTGTAATTGAACAATTTTAGAAGCGATTCGTTACAAAGAAGATTTAAATTTTACAAGTATGCCCAAAGATCCTTACCAGGTAAAAAAATTATTAACCACTAAAAATGGTGTCTTCAATTATTTTAGTTTAACCGAACTTGAAAAACAAGGACATAATATTAGCAAGTTGCCTTTTTCTATCCGCATTTTATTAGAGAATGCATTGCGCAATTTTGATGATTTTGCTATAACAAAAGAAAACATTGAAACCATTCTTAACTGGAAACCTGCTGGCTCAGATAAAGATATTCCGTTTAAACCAGCCCGTGTATTGATGCAGGATTTTACCGGCGTTCCGGCCGTGGTGGACATTGCGTCATTGCGTGCCGAAATAGCAAGGAAGGGAAAAAATCCGGATGAAATAAATCCGTTAGTACCGGTTGATCTTATCATTGACCATTCGGTGCAAGTTGACTATTTTGGAACAGAATATTCTTATGCCCGCAATATGGATGAAGAATATAAGCGCAATAAAGAGCGCTATCAATTTTTAAAATGGGCACAAAAATCATTTAATAACTTCAGCGTGGTTCCGCCGGGCATGGGCATTTGCCACCAGGTGAACCTGGAGTATTTATCGAAAGGTGTAATAGAAAGAAACGGAGAAATTTTTCCTGATACATTGGTGGGAACCGATAGCCATACACCAATGGTAAACGGTATTGGTGTTGTAGCCTGGGGCGTTGGTGGTATTGAAGCCGAAGCCGCTTTGCTCGGACAACCCATTTATTTTATTATGCCTGAAGTAATTGGTTTAAAACTTACAGGCAAACTTCCACTCGGTTCTACCGCTACTGACCTTGTATTGACTATTGCAGAACTCCTGAGAAAATATGGAGTTGTTGGAAAATTTGTCGAAGTTTTTGGCCCAGGGCTGGATAATCTTTCTGTGCCCGACCGGGCAACTATTGGAAACATGTCTCCTGAATTTGGATGTACCATTACTTATTTTCCTATTGACAACAAGACACTGGAGTATATGCGTAAGAGCAACCGCAGTGAAGAACAGATACAATTAGTAGAAGATTATTGCAAGGCCAATATGCTTTGGAGAACCGGCAATGAAAATATTAATTATACCGATATTATAGAGCTGGATATTTCTTCAATAGAACCTACGGTGGCTGGCCCCAAACGGCCACAGGATAAAATTTTATTAAAGAATTTCAAATCAAAATTTATAACACTTTTAGATGAAACGTTTGGGCGCAAATATACAGAAGAAAAACAGTTAAGCCGATGGTTTGCTGAAGGTGGCAGCCAGCCTGTAGTACAACCTGTAAGTGAACAAACACCCGAACCGGAAATTGAAGAAACAGTTGTAAATGGAATGAAAAATGTCTGGGTAACTATCGGAGAAGAAAGTTTTATGCTGGCTGATGGCGCTGTTGCTATTGCAGCCATTACTTCATGTACCAACACTTCCAATCCTTTTGTAATGGTGGGTGCAGGTTTGGTTGCACGCAAAGCAAGAGAACATGGATTGAAAACAAAACCCTGGGTAAAAACTTCTTTAGCGCCAGGCTCAAAAGTAGTAACGGATTATCTTGAAAAGGCGAATCTGTTAGATGACCTGGAAGCAATGCAATTCCATACGGTAGGGTATGGCTGTACTTCATGCATTGGCAACTCCGGGCCTTTGCCAACTTTTGTTGCAAAGGCAGTAGATGAACATGACCTTGTAGTGGCTTCGGTTCTTTCAGGTAATCGAAACTTTGAAGCAAGAATTCATCCACAGGTAAGAATGAATTTTTTAATGTCGCCGATGCTGGTGGTAGCGTATGCCATTGCCGGCAGAATTGATATAGACCTTATCAATGAACCCATAAGTTTTGATCCCAATCAACAGCCCGTTTATTTAAAAGATATCTGGCCTACGGATGATGAAATTAATGATGTGATGAGCAAAGTGCTTTCACCAAAAGACTTCGCTAAAAATTATGCAGAAATATTTGAAGGCAATGAAATCTGGAGAAACCTTATCATTCCTGATGATAAATTGTATGCATGGGATGATACCTCAACGTATATAAAAGAAGCGCCTTTCTTTTATAACATTTCTCACCAAGCGGAACCGCTAAAAGACATCGCCGGTGCAAGGGCTTTATTGGTATTGGGCGATAGCATTACGACAGACCATATTTCTCCTGCCGGGCAGTTCAATGAAGTTTCCGCGGCAGGGAAATATTTAATAAGCCGCGGTGTGAAAAAAGAAAATTTCAATTCGTATGGTTCCCGAAGGGGAAATGATGAAGTGATGGTGCGTGGCACTTTCGCCAATGTGCGTATTAAAAATAAGCTGGTGCGAAAAGAAGGCGGCTATACTACGTATTTACCAACAGGTGAAGAAATGTCGGTGTATGACGCGTCGGTTAAATACAAGGATACTCAAACACCTTTAGTAGTATTGGCTGGAAAAGAATATGGAAGCGGCTCATCAAGAGATTGGGCTGCGAAAGGTGCATTCCTGCTAGGTATTAAAGCGATACTTGCAGAAAGCTATGAACGCATACACAGAAGTAATTTAGTTGGAATGGGCGTATTGCCGCTTCAATATTTAAATGGCGATACCGCTGAAAAATTAGGCCTCACAGGAAATGAAACTTTCACCATAACAGGTATCGCGCAGGATATAAAACCTTTGAAAAAAGTGCGGGTCATCGCCAAAAAAGAGGATGCAACGGAAATTAAGTTTGATGTCATTGCCCGCATGGATTCAAATATTGAAATTGAATATTACAGGCACGGAGGAATTTTGCAGTATGTGCTGAGGCATTTTTTGGATAACCATTGAAACGTATAACTTTTTTAAACCTCAAAACTTTTATATAAAAACAGCGGATCATTTGTGATTTATTGAAAAAAATAATTACTTAATATTTTAAAAACAATTTTTATGAAACGTACAGCTAATGCGGTTTGGAATGGTTCCCTGAAAGAAGGAAACGGAAAGATAACAACCCAAAGCGCCGTATTGAATAATACGAAATATGATTTCAATTCGCGTTTTGGAGATGGCAAAAGTACCAACCCTGATGAATTGCTCGCTGCCGCGCATGCCGGTTGCTTTGCAATGGCCCTTAGCCTGATTTTAGGACAGGCCGGATTTACACCAGATTCATTGGACGTTACTTCTGTCGTTACAATTGAAGCGGATAAGCTTGAAATTACGGGCTCTCATTTAACGCTTAAAGCAAAAATACCGGGTATCAGTAAAGATAAATTTATGGAATGTGCCAATGCGGCAAAGGATAATTGTCCTGTGAGCAAAGCGTTGAGTTTAAAAATTACTTTGGATGCAGAACTTGTATAAAAATTATTGATTTTTTAAAAAATTTTATTATGGAAAACGAAAATTTATTTCCGGTTGCAACCAAAGAACTGGCTGATAAAAAGGCTGCATTAGCGCCTAAAAATTTAGAGGCCTGGCGAAATTTTAGCAAGACGGTATTTGAGGAAGGCGCACTTCCTGAAAAAACAAAACAATTAATAGCAGTGGCGGTGGCGCATGTAACACAATGTCCTTATTGTATCAGGTCGCATACTAAAACCGCTATGCGAAAAGGCGCAAGCAAAGAAGAAATTATGGAAGCTATATGGGTGGCTGCTGAAATGCGTGCCGGCGCTGCTTACGCTCATGCCACTATTGCAATGGATGAAATGGAGAAACATTAAAACTTTATAGGATTAGGTAGCATAATTGTATGCTTTGAAATTAGAAATTCCTAATTCAAAAAAATTATGGTTCTGATGTTTACCTACTGGATTATGATTTCAAACTTTATAGAAGTGGCAACTAAAACCTTAGAAGAAAAAATAAAAAAATTTCTCCACCTTATTCCCAATTGTTGTAGCCTTATCTTGATAAGGTAATAAGGTTTTACAATAAATAATGCTCCTCTTCTAAGGTTTAAAAAGCACAATGGAAACTCTCTATTTCACAAAGTTTACAAAAGGGCTGAAATTATATAATGATAAATTAAAGACGATGAAAGAAAGATTAAATTATGCGAAGGTTTCTCCTGATGCTTTGAAAGCAATGCGGGAAATTGAAAAATATGTGGCGGCTTCGGGGCTTGAGCGTCCGTTGTATGAACTTGTAAAAACAAGGGCTTCACAAATAAATGGCTGCGCTTATTGCCTCGACATGCATACCAAAGATGCCCGTAAAGGAGGTGAAACAGAACAACGCCTGTATGCTTTAAGCGCCTGGCGTGAAACACCGTTTTTTACAGAACGGGAACGTGCCGCGTTAGAATGGACGGAAGCGCTTACTGTGATTTCAGAAAATGATGTGCCCGATTCCCTGTATGATTCGGTTCGTAAACATTTTGATGAAAAAGAAATGGTTGCTTTATCCATAGCGATAGTTGCTATAAACGGTTGGAATCGTTTGTCGATTGGTTTTCGCACGGTTCCTGGAAGCTATAATCCGCAATAAAATGCATGAAAATTTAAAGTAAAAAATGAACGTTGATGGAAAGATAGCCGTGATAACCGGCGCCAGCAGTGGATTGGGAGCTGCCCTTGCCGGTGCGTTGGTTGCCGCAGGTACAGTGGTTTACGGACTTGCACGTAATGCAGAAAAGCTCCGCGATATTGAAAATAAATTGGGAGAAAATTTTATTCCCGTTGTTATGGACATTACTGCCCAGAAAAAAATTGCGTCATGGGTATTAGATACTTTTTCAGATTCCCGTCTTCCCGATGTCCTTATCAACAATGCCGGTGCAGGATATTTTACAAAGATTGATGAGCTTTCATTAGAGCGTTGGCACGAAATGATTAATACCAATTTAAACGGCGCTTTTTATATTACTTCTAAAATAGTTCCTTTGATGAAAGTGAATCAGAATACCTGCCACATCATCAACATTGGTTCTATATTGGGGAAAACGACCAGGTCAGAAAGTGCAGCCTATTCTGCAACTAAATATGGCATGCAGGGTTTCAGTGAAGCATTATTTAAAGAGCTTCGTTCTTATAAAATAAAAGTTACCTGCGTAAACCCCGGTAGCATTGATACGCATTTTTTTGAAGATTCAGGAATACAGCCGCATAGGAATATGTTGCAGCCAAAAGATATTGCAAACCTTATCTTGCATATCATTGAAACATCTGATAATTTTTTGGTGGATGAAATTACGATAAGGCCGTTGATGCCGAATTCGCCTGCATAGTTTTAAAGAATGTGAAAACCAGGAAGGTTTATTAATGACTTTAGAAATTAAAAAACTTTTAGAAAACCTTCTTGGTTTGACACTCTGCTAAAGTTAAAAATACTGTGCATGAATTGAACTGAATAGTAGTTTGAAATATGAAGAACGATTTTTATTATATGAAGCGTTGCGAAATATTAGCCGCTGAAGCTGCCACGAACGGCGATGCACCGGTTGGTTCCATCATTACAAAAGGCGATGAAATTATAAGTGAAGCCATCGAAGCATCCAAATCTAAAAATGATATTACCTGCCATGCAGAATTAGATGCAATAAGGCTCGCCGTGAAAAAATTAAAAATAAATGATCTGTCTGATTGCATTTTATATACAACGCATGAACCTTGCATCATGTGTTCTTATGCCATACGATTTTATAAAATAAAAAAAGTACTGTATCTACACACAGTAAATTATTTGGGAGGAGTTTCTTCTTCAATGGCGTTGTTGACAAGTAAAGAAGTTCCTTCGCATTGGGGCAATGCTCCTCTTGTCCTCCATTTAAAAAATTATGCATAAAGAAGCGGAGTTTTGATCTGCAAGCAATGAAAAGAGAAAATAAAACAATATGGACCATTGGACACTCCACCCGCTCACTGGAAGAATTTGTAGCCATGCTGCATTCATTCAATATTCAATTAATTGCTGATATCAGGAGTTTTCCCGGCTCGCGTAAGTTTCCTCAATTCAATAAAGAAGCGCTGGAGATTTCATTGCCGGAGAACAAGATTCAATATGTTCATATAAAAGATCTTGGTGGAAGAAGAAAAGGAAATCCCGATTCAAAAAATACAGGTTGGCGGCATATAGCCTTTCGCAGCTATGCAGACTATATGGAGACCGATGCTTTTAATGATGGGAGAAAAGAATTGGAGAAAATTGCACTAAAAAAAAGAACAGCATACATGTGCTCTGAAGCTGTATGGTGGCGCTGTCATCGCTCTATGGTTTCCGATTATTTAAAACTGCACGGTTGGAAAGTAATGCATATAATGGCAATCGGTAAAGCAACAGAACATCCTTATACAGCGCCCGCAAGAATTGTGAATGGAGAATTGAATTATGAAAAAGAGTTGGATGAAAATTGATGCTTTGTTTCTATTGCTGCTTCTGTTGGTGTTCTGCTAACCGTTTTCGTAGTAAGGGCGAATTTGAAACGAAAATCAGTATTTATGACGGCGGTAAAAATGTGTATGGTATGTATTGATTGTAATCTTATTCGGCTGCATAATTTATTCCAGCCAACGATACCTTATATTTTGTAATTTTATTTTATGGAAGTAAGAGAAGCAGCCATAGCTTATGGCAAAGAAAAAATGTCCATTGAAGCATATCTTGACATGGAGAATGCCGCCGATGAAAAGCATGAATATTATAAGGGAGAAATATTTGCCAGACCAGGCGCTAAAGTGCCGCATAATATTATTATAAGAAATTTTTTTGGAGTCCTTGGCCAACAACTAAAAGGGAAAAAATGTAAGCCATTCAACAGTGACCAGCGCATCCATATTCCATCGAATACCTTGTTTACCTATCCTGATATCTCCATCATTTGCGGAGAAATAATTACACTCAATAATGATGATTACAATGTCTTGAATCCAACGGTAATTATTGAAGTGCTTTCAAAGTCAACAAAGAATTATGACCGGGGGGAAAAATTTAAATTATACCGTGATATAACAACACTCAAAGAATATATATTGGTAGATTCTGAAAGCATACACATAGAAATATTCAGGCTGAATAAAAATACGCATTGGGAACTGGAAGAATATAATTCGCTTACAGATACTGTTATCATTAAAGCTATTGATGAAACCGTTTTTCTCTCTGAAATTTATGAGGGTGTGCGCATCGTCGCGGATTAAGATGGAAAGCTAATTAATAATATTCTGCACACTTAAGACAACCCGAATGATACTGCTGGTGTTGGCGTCTTGCCAATGTCTTTCAGCATTCATTAAATGCTTTGCAGGCAAAAATTTCGACTCCAGTTGCTAATATTATAAATTGATTTGCAAAAAAGATATAGTTTGATAATCTAATGATATTTTATAAGACCGGTTGGCTAGGACGCCAACATCTGCCTAATTACTTTTTTTAAATGGATAAACTTTTAGATAAAATACGGCAATGTGTTCTTTGTAAAGAACATTTGCCGTTAGGCCCAAGGCCTGTTGTGCAATTAAGTAAATTTTCGAAAATTGTTATTATAAGCCAGGCTCCCAGCAGGCGTGTTCATGAAACAGGCGTTCCCTGGAATGATGCGAGTGGTAATAAGTTAAGAGCATGGATGAATGTAAGCGATGATATCTTTTACAATCCCAAATTAATTTCCATTTTACCAATGGGTTTTTGTTATCCGGGAAAAGGGATTTCAGGGGATCTCCCGCCACGTCCCGAATGCGCTCCTTTATGGCATCCGCAGGTGTTTAAACATTTTAAAAACAACCCCCTCATTTTATTAATCGGGCAATATGCGCAACGTTATTATTTAAAAAAAAGTTTTAAAGGAAGCCTTACGGAAACGGTAAGAAATTACACAGAATATTTACCAACTTATTTTCCATTGCCACATCCTTCGCCCCGTAATCAAAACTGGGTGATGATAAATCCCTGGTTTATGGAAGAAGCGGTTCCTGAATTGCAAAAAAGAATACAAGCAGCTTTGTAAAAAATATTAAAAATCAGAACATGCCTTTACAAAATAAAATTTTAACGGACAACGCAAACTTATTTAAAAGCCTTCATCACAATGATAAAATATTAGTGCTTCCAAACATCTGGGACCCTTTAGGCGCAGTGCTTTTAGAAAGTTTGGGTTATGCCGCTGTGGCTACTGCCAGTGCATCAATTGCTTTTAGCAATGGATATGCT